>JAGRLX010000381.1 GCA_020441605.1 Alphaproteobacteria bacterium | reverse complement strand
AACCGCATCGAGATCATGTTCGGCCGCCTGAAGGATTGGCGGCGCGTCGCCACCCGATACGACCGCTGCCCGGAAACCTTCTTCTCCGCGATCATGCTCGCCGCAACCGTCTTGTTCTGGCTGTGAAATTCAATGAGTCTGGACCCTAGGATTACGGGCGACGACGATCATCTCGACGCGCATACCTGCACGCGCCAGAGCAACGCCACCTGTCGCCCGGGCCGGAGGGTTGCCCAGATCGACCCAGGCGTCCCAGACGGCGTTCATCCCAGCGAAATCCGCCATGTCGGCCAGCCAGACCTGGACCGAGGCGATGTCGGCCTTGCTGCCGCCCAGTTCTGCCATCACGGCATCGACATTCGCCAGAACCTGCCGGGTCTGGGTCGTGATGTCTGCCGTCAGATCGTCGGGCACCTGTCCGGCCAGAAAGACGATGTCGCCAACCGTGACGGCCTCGCTCATGCGGGGGCCGGGATTGAGGCGGGTCAATGTCATAATTCTTCCTTCGGTTTCAGTCATTGTCGCTGACCATCGCGCCAGCACCCCGGCGGGAGGTTTCGGATGCCGGAACTGTCGTGCGCATTGACAGCGCGTTGAGACCGGCCAGCGTCTCTGCCGAGAGAGGGCACATGTCGGGGGCAGGGGGCGCGATCTTGTGTTCCGCCCAGCAGGTCACCAGCACAACCTGTGCTTCCTTCAGCTTGGAAAGCGCGGTCAGCTGTGCCGGATCCACCTCACCGCCGGCCGAAATAAAGGCCTTTTCGCCGTTCCAACCGATTTCGATCGCCGCATTGATCGCCTTGGCGATCCGCGCCAGATGTGGAACGGCAAGCACCGGATGACGCAACGCCCCGACCATGACAGGCGCGGCAGAGACGCCTTCCGGCAGGCCGGCGTGGTCGTCCAGCGACGCGCCGGCCGTGATCGGGCAAAGCGCGCGCCCGTCCTGCGCCGCCCAGATCCGGCCAGAGATGGTCAGGGCACCGCCCCCCGCAGGCCGCGCCTCAAGATGGGCCAGCAGGGCCGCCGGACCATCAACGCCGCGGGCAGCCAACCAGCCGGCCGCGAAGCCGGCTTCCTCGGCCAGCCCCCATGGCATGCCGGCACCGCGTGCGGCCTTCAAGCACAGGGTTTCCACTTCGTTGCGCGACAATCGGGTCAGCAGCGCGGGATGTTCGGGAAAGGTCGTCGCCGAGGCTGTCGGATCATGGGCTTCCGTCAAGGACATCACCGGCTCCTCCCGGCCATTTCATCAGGATAGGGCATGTCCTGGAACATGCTGATACGGACCCATTTGTCGGACCGCGGATCAAAGCGGCTGGCGCCGAAGAAGGCCAGCTTGCAGCGCATCAGGTCGATGGGCAGCATGTCCTTGCCGATCAGGTTGTCACGCACTTCGGCGAAGGGGTGGCCTTCGGCAATCTGCACCCGCCGAGCAGCATAGCGCTGGCCGGGGTGGCGCATCAGGAAGGCGGCGATGGTCGTGGCACCGTCTTCGCCTTGAAGTGCGATGTGCAGCTCCTGCACCAGCCGGGCGATGCAGAGTGGTTGTTCCAATTCGGCACCGTCTTCGCTGTGACGTTCACCCAACCGCGGTTCGAGCTTTTCCTCAGACACATACCAGAAACGGGCATCGTTCGCGGAATCACGGAAGTCGATATCCAGCGCCCAGCGGAAATGCTCGCGGATCAGCCGACGCAGGGTCTCGACGGTCATTGCACCATCGATGCGCGCTGCAATGGCCTCGTCGGCCGACATGGTGGGGCCGAGATCGTCGATGAGCTTTCCATGCGGTTCAAGCATCAGGGACAGAAGCGCCTCTTGCCCCTCCAGCGTCAGCGTGACCTCGCCCCAGTGCCAAAGATCGTCCCACGGATAGGGTGAAGTTCGGGGCCAGTTCGTAAGCTTGTTTGCTATCAGGTCCAGATCGGCATCGAGGTCCTTCAGCTTTGCAGCCTGGATGGGGTGCTCGGACTGCCACAGTCCGGCGTTGCGACGGGCCTCGGCCAGCGCAGCATTCAGGGACTGAAGGCTGTCGGCATCGGCTGTCGGCAGGGCGCGGACGCGGGCTAGCGCTTCTTCCCGTGCGCGCATCCAGTTGTTCATGAGAACCGGATGGCGCACAAGGAACGGCGCCATGCCGAGGCCGGTGGAATTGCCAACGCCAAGGCTGCGGCGGGTGGCAGGATCCAGCCGCGCCGCGCGCTCGCCGCCCCTCGATGCCGCCAGATGTTCAACAAGGTCGGTGGTGAACTGGCGGGTAAGCCAGACGCTGAGCATCTCGGCCTGGAAAGGGGCCGCCATTTCCGACCGGTCGGCGATGATCGAACGGTCGGCGGCGCCGAACTTGCCCGCGCCATAGACGGCGGTGGTGCGCATCAGATAGCCGACAGCGGCGACCTCGGCCGGGTTGGGCTGTTGGCCCTGCGCCAGCCGGTCAACCACATGTGCAAACAGCCGGACGGAGCGGTTGGCGCGGCTGAGCGACAGCTCGTGCGGGGTGATCCGGCCCGCCTCCTGCAGGGGAACATTGGCTTCGAGCCGCGCAATATCCTCGGGCGTGGGGTTACCATCGAACAGGGCAAAGGTCGCGTCCCAGGCGGTGGCAATCACTCTGTCGGACCGCATCTCGTCGGGCAGGTCATGGGCAAAGGCCACCAGGCTGTAGGTGCGGACGGGGCCGATGGCGCGATAGACCGCGCGGCCAACACCCTTCGCATTGATGTCCCACAGCGGGCGGTCAAAGCGCCAGCCTTCGCTTTCCATTCGGCGCAGCAACTGGCGCAGGAACGAAAGCCGCGTCGGATGGGCAGCCCCCATGCGTGCAAGCGTCATCACCAGATCTGGCGAACGGCGGAATCGGGCCAGATCGCCGGTCAGTTGGGGCAACATGCGGTTCATCTTCTTCTCCGGTTCCGTATGGCCCGGGGGCTAGCGCCCCCGGACGAAGACTCAGGCCTTGCGGCCCAGCATCAGGGTGATTCGCAGCGCGTCCCATAGCGATGGCAGCAGGATGATCGATACCGGAACTGCCGTCACAACGATGAAGCTTTGCAGCTTGCCAATGCCGCCCGACCCGGTCGAGATCAGGATTAGCGCCATCACCCCCATGGCAATCCCCCAGAAGGCGCGCAGCGCAACTGAGGGTTCGCCCTCGGACATCGCCGCCGAGATCACATAGCTCATCGAATCGCTGGTGGTGGCCACAAAGATCATGGTCAGGATCAGAAACAGGATCGACAGGATGAACCCGGCCGGCATGGCGCTGGTGATTGCCAGCAGCGCGGCGGGCAGGTTGAAGCCCTCGAACGGTCCGGCAATGACCCCGGGCGAGGCCATTTCGAAGGCGATGCCCGACCCGCCGATAATGGTGAACCAGAAATTGGTGATCAGCGGTGCTGCAATTGACAGCATGAGGACGATCTGGCGGATCGACCGGCCACGGCTGACCCGGGCGATGAAGATCGCCATCAGCGGACCATAGCCCATGAACCAGCCCCAGAAGAACACGGTCCACCAGCC
>JAGRLX010000380.1 GCA_020441605.1 Alphaproteobacteria bacterium | reverse complement strand
GCCGGTGGCCAGCATCGGATCGACAACGATGACAGGGCGTTCGGAAATATCGTCCGGCACCTTCAGATAGTATTCCACTGGCTGTAGCGTTTCCGGATCGCGATAGAGGCCGATGTGGCCGACGCGGGCTGACGGCATGAGATCCAGCATGCCTTCGAGAAGTCCATTGCCGGCCCGGAGGATCGACACGATGACCAGTTTCTTGCCCTTGAGGATGGGCGCTTCCATCTCTGCCAGGGGCGTCTCGATCGTCTGCATGGTCATCGGCAGGTCGCGGGCCACTTCATAGGCCAGCAACAGGCTGATTTCGCGGAGCAACTGGCGGAAGACGGCCGACGGCGTGTTCTTGTCACGCATCAGGGTCAGCTTGTGGAGGACCAGGGGGTGATTCACCACATGCAAGGTCTTGGGCAGATCCGTCTTGGCCATGTCGCGTCTCCTCTGTGCTCCATCCGTTTTGCGGAAGGGCGCAGCGGATTTCAAGCCTGGTGGACGGTGTTCCACGTTTTTTGAGTCTCCCGCGGCAAGGCACTTGCGCGAGGTCATGGGAGCGCCTATATCCGTAACGTGGTCAGTTACAAAAAGGTTCTGGCGTGCTATCCAACAAACCCATTCCGGCGGGGACCCGCATCGGTCATGTCCACCTCAAGGTCTCGAACCTTCAGCGCGCGCTCGATTTCTATGTCGGGGTACTCGGCTTCGAGCTTCAGCAGATGTACGGTTCCCAGGCCGCCTTTATCTCAGCTGGCGGCTATCACCATCACATCGGCCTGAACACGTGGGAGAGTGAAGGCGGCTCGCCTCCGCCACCGGGCACCACGGGTCTCTTTCATGTGGCGATCCTCTATCCGGAGCGGGCCGATCTGGCCAACGCCCTGAAGAAGCTGGTCGCCCACGGTGTTCAGCTCGATGGCGCCTCGGACCATGGCGTGTCTGAGGCCCTCTATCTGCACGATCCCGACCAGAACGGCATTGAGCTCTACTGGGACAAACCGGAAGCCCAGTGGCCGCGTAACCCTGACGGGAGCATCGCGATGTACACCCGTCGGCTAGACCTCAACGATCTCATCAACACCTCTCATTGAAGGATGACACCATGACGAAAGTTCTCGTTCTCTACTATTCCGCCTGGGGCCACATGGAGCAGATGGCCTACGCCGCCGCAGAAGGCGCCAAGGAGGCCGGCGCCGAGGTCGACGTCAAGCGGGTGCCCGAGCTGGTGCCGGAGGACGTGGCCAAGGCGGCCTACTACAAACTTGACCAGAAGGCCCCGATCGCCAAGCCGGAGGAACTGGCCAACTACGATGCCATCATCTTCGGCTGCGGCACGCGTTATGGCACCATGGCTTCCCAGATGCGCAACTTCATCGACCAGACGGGTAGCCTGTGGGCAAAGCAGGCGTTGGCCGGCAAGGTTGGCTCGGCCATGACCTCGTCTGCCACGCAGCACGGCGGACAGGAATCGACCATCCTCGGCTTCATTCCCACCATGCTGCACCATGGCATGGTGGTCGTCGGACTCCCCTATACATGGGAAGGCCAGTCAGGCGTCGATGAAATCCGTGGCGGTTCGCCCTATGGCGCATCGACCATCACCCACTCGGATGGCAGCCGCCAGCCCGCCCAGCACGAGCTCGATGGTGCGCGCTATCAGGGCAGGCACGTGGCGACCATCGCATCCAAGCTTGCTGGAAAGTAATTGCCGAACTCAGCCGGCGGCCTCGATCGCCGCCGGCAATTGCGCCGCAAACACTGCGAGGTCCTCCGGCCTTCCGCAGGTCACCCGGATGCAGCGGTTGAGCGGAGCCACGCCCGGCATGCGGACGAAGACGCCGCGGGCGACCAGCCCGTCCAGGATACGCCTGGCATGATCACCGTCACGGCCGCAATCGATCGTCACGAAATTGGTGGCTGACGCCAGCGGTTTCAGACCATTGTCGCGGGCAATTTTCGAAATCGCATCGCGTGCTTCGCGGACCTGCATCACCACGTGACGCAAATGGTCCTGATCCGCCAGCGCCGCGAGGCCCGCCACCTGTCCGATGCGGGTGACACCGAAGTGATTGCGGATCTTGTCGAAGGCCGTGATCAGGTCAGCGTGGCCGATGGCGTAGCCAAGTCGCATACCGGCCATCCCATAGGCTTTCGAGAAGGTGCGAAACCGCAATACCTTCGGGTTCGACACATCGAGCGGAGGCAATGTGCCATCGGGCGCAAATTCGCCATAGGCCTCGTCGAGCATCAGCAGTGAGCCGTCCGGCAATTTGGCGATCATGTCTTCGACCGCGGCGGCCTCCCACCAGCTTCCCATTGGATTGTCCGGGTTGGCGAAATAGATCAGCCGCGCCTTCTCACGCTTCGCCAGATCGAGCAGCGAGGCCGGATTCTCACGGTCATTCACATAGGGCGTAGTGACCAGCCTGCCGCCAAAGCCATGCACATGGAAATTGAAGGTGGGGTAGGCGCCGAGCGACGATGCAACCGTGACTCCTGGATCGACGAAAAGCCTGACGGCATAGCCGAACAGCCCATCGATGCCTTCACCCACCATGACATTCTCGGGACCCACGCCAAGATGCTTGGCCAGTGCCGCCTTGAGATCGTGGTTCTCGGGATCGCAATACTGCCAGACATCGCCTGCCGCTGCCTGCATGGCGGCGATGACCTTTGGCGAGGGACCGAAGACGCTCTCATTGGCGCCGATCCGGGCACGGAAGATGTTTCCAGTGCGCCGTTCCAGCGCCTCCGGTCCCACGAAGGGGACCGTCGACGGCAGGCTGTCGATGAGCGGTGTGACGGAAAGCGGCATCAGACCTTCACGTATTTCCGCCAGTTGTGCTCTTCCTTGAAGCCCAGCACTTCGCGGATCTTGCGGTTGGAGAGCGGCGCTTCCCATTCACCCATCTCGCGCGTCACCGGAATTTGCGGGCAGTATTTCTTGAGGAACTCGGCTGTCGGTTCCTTGGTGGTAATCGTGTCGTTCACCGCGTTGAACACCTGGAAGCCCATGCCATCCTTCTCGAGGCACAGGTGCACGATCTGGGCGAGGTCGCGGGCATCGATATAGGCCCAGGCGTTGCGCTTGCGGCTCATCGGATTCTGCAGAAAGCCCTCGAACATCGGGTACTCATGGGGCTCGATGACATTGCCGATGCGCAGCGCACAGATGTCGGCGCCGTAGCGCATGGCGAAGGCGCGGGCCGTCTTCTCGTTGATGACCTTGGACAGGCCATACGAGTCCATCGGGTCGATATCGTAGTCTTCCTCAAGCGGGAAGCTGTGGAAGTCCTTGTCGCCCTCGGCGAAGCACACGCCATAGGTCGTCTCGCTGGATGCGATGATCACCTTGCGGATGCCAAGCTTCATTGCCGCTTCGATGACATTGTAGGTGGACATGACGTTGACTTCGTAGGTCTTGTTGTCCGGCTCGATCAGCACGCGCGGAATCGCAGCGAAGTGGACAACGGCATCCGGTGGCTGTGGCACCTGGCCCTTGTCGTAGCCATCAAAGCCATAGTGCATGGTGAGTGCGTTGAACACCTGGCCGGAATCGCAAACATCGGTGATCAGCGTATTCACACCGGGGCAATCAAGCGGCTTGAGGTCGAGGTTTAGGATGTCATAGCCCTTGGCCTTCAGCCACGGCACGGCATGCTTTCCCGCCTTGCCAGACCCGCCAGTGAATACGATACGCTTTGCCATGTCACTCATCTTCCTGTGATTGTTGTTCGATCAAGACTCTCGGTCATTCTGTTACCAGATTTTCCGCATGCCGATCCACTGCCGCGGCGAATGATCGTCCAGATCGAGATGCGATGTTCCGGAGGCCCGTCATCATTCGGCCACCATGGCGGGAAACCATGCCGATGGTGACGGCGATGGCGCCGCTGGCAAGATGATGCCGTGGCGCGGGGATGATCTGATTTCCGCAAGTCAGGAGCCAAGCCATGAAGACCGGAAATATTGTAGCCATCATTGTCGCCATCATCATTGTCCTGGCCCTTGTTGGCTGGGCGGCTGGCTGGTTCGGTGGCGGGACGTCCACGGGAACGCTGCCCCAACCGTCGACCTCGGAACAGCCGTCGACCACAGAACAGCCTGCGACCACCGAGCAGCCGGCCATGCCAGAGCCGCCTGCGACGGGGAACGAGCAACCCGCGACGGGGAATCAATAGGCAAAGATGTTCTGAAGACGGATCGCTTGCGAAGGTAGTGATCCCGACAGGACTTGAACCTGTGACCCTCGGTTTAGGAAACCGATGCTCTATCCAGCTGAGCTACGGGACCATGCCTTGTTGCGCCGCAAAGCAGCAAGTCTTGGCTATCACATTACCGCGCGTTTTCAAAGGGCAAGGCAATATCGTCGCGGCGGACTAAGACGTCTTCTTCCGTTTCTTCGCCGGGACGCTGGCGTAGGAAGGGGCTGCTTGGGCAGCAACCTTGGCGCCGCCACGGCCGTGGAATTCCATTTGCTCTTTCACCACGGCGCGAGCGGCTTCGCGCAGCATGATCACATCGATGGCGAGGGGCACCATGTGGTAGCGCCCCTCGAACATCTCCCGCCAGCCGGCACCGGCGCTTGGCACGCCGCCCATCCACTTGCTGCTCTTGAGGATGGCGGCCTCGGACTTGGCGACGAGCTTGCGGACGTCCGGGTGGTCGAGCTGTTCCAGCCGGCCGATGGAGCCGCCCATGTCATTGACGCCGATGAACACCATGTCGACGCCATCGACGGCGGCGATCCGGCTCGCCTTTGCCGCGGCCTTGGCCGATTCGATCTGCAAAATCAGCAGAAGATTGTCATTCCACCGCGTCATGTAGTCGGTCTTGTGCCCATAGCCGGACGCCCGGACGATGGGCGACGCATAGCCCCTGACCCCCTTGGGTGGATAGCGGCAGGCCGCCACGGCCGCGCGAGCCTCGGCTTCCGTCTCGATCGCCGGGATCATGATGGAATGGACGCCCGCGTCCATGACGCGCTTGAGAAAAACCGGGTCGGCCGACGGCACACGCACCACCGTGGGTGCACCCACGCTCCTGGCGGCCCGCAGCATGCTGACAAGATCGCCAAGATCGCCCGGACCATGTTCCAGATCGATCAGGACGAAATCGAAGCCCTGAAGCCCCAGGAGTTCAACGGCGGTCGGGCTCCCCAATTCTGTCCACACGCCGAAGAGTTTTTCGCCCCGGCTGAGCCGCTGCTTAACAATGTTGTCTTCCATCGTTCGTCCCCGTCCTCGGGCCTCAGTCCGGCCCCGTTGCGTGTATCGCCGGATGATGCCCAGGCAGCCTTGACCCTCGTCAGGCCGCCTTCTTGGTGGCTGCGGGTTTCAGCACCTCTTCTGTGATGGCCAGATCATCATCGAGGCTGCGAGTCGGGGCGATCTTCTGCTTCTGCAGCTCGCCATGGTAGGCACGGACCGCTTCCTCAGACGACAGGTCGCCTTCGACCACCTTGCGCATGAGGACCAAAAGATCCAGCGGCGCTTCGGCCAGGTTGATCTTGCGGCCGAACAGGGCGACGCGGCCGCCATAGCGCTCGGCCTGGCGCAACAGTTCGAAGGTGTCGCGGGTGGTGCCGGCACCACCGCCGAGCACGCCGACCACGAGGCTCGGATCGAAGCTCGCCAGTTCTTCCAGCGCGGCGGGACCATTGTAGACGATCTTGAGAAACTCCGGCCGCTCCGCCTTGGTCAGGCCCGCCAGCGACCGCAGAATGCAATCGTTCATGAATTCACCGAGCTCCTTGCGCTCAAGTCCGCAAGCGACATTCGGGTTGAAGACCTCATAGAAATACCGGAAGCCGATGGAGGCCGCTTCCTCGCGGAACAGGGCAAATTCTTCCAGCGCATGGGCATCGTGTGCGGTGTCATTGAGGAAGGTCACCGAATAGAGGCCGAGGTCGGTGCCGGTCACGGGCTGTCCCGGTGCGGGACTAGCCGTGCCATACATGGCGCGGGCGATGTTGGCGGTGCGAAATGGGCGCGATGGATCCTTGGCATAGGTGCCGTGGCGGACACCAGCCCAGCAATCGGTCGTGTCGTTTGCGCGGATGGCGGGCTGCACCTCGCTGTTGGCGTATGCGCCACGCTCGTGCAGCAGTTCCATGTTCGACACAGAGGTCAGCATGATATCGACGATGCCCTGATCGACGATCTCATGAATGTGGGCGATGAACTCGGGCCGGGTGCGCGGACGCTTCGGTTGTTCCTTCGTGGGAAGCGTGAAACCGGTGGCCTTGAGGCCCGATCCCATGTCACCGTCCTTGGCGTCTGCAATGATGAAGTCGGTGGGCTTGTAACGACCTTCGCGGATATTGGCGAGCTTGCGGTCCAGACGGGGCATCGGGCTGGTGTTCCTTCGTCAGTGTGTGATGGATCTTGATGGCAAAGCTTATTCAATAAACGCCAAAGTCTGTCAAACTGTTTCACTAACCTTGATCTGCGATATTGGCGGCGCTGCTCACCGGCACAACGGTGACCTTCAGGTCGAAGCTGCGCAGCTCGGCCAGATGTTCGTCGCTGATCCCGTCGTCGGTAATCACCTCGGTAATCTGCGTCAGGTCGCCGAAGACGCAGAAGGCTGGCGGCCGGAACTTGCTGCTATCGACCAGAAGGATGCGCCGGCCGGCCGATGTCATCATGGCGCGCTTGAGGGACGCCACTTCCAGTGACGCATCCGCCAGTTGACCGCCGGTCACGGAGTGCGAGCCGGTCATGAAGATGTCAGCGTGGATCTGCTTGAAGAACTCCTCGCCCGGTTCGCCGGTGAGGTGCGTGGAATTGTGGCGGATGGTGCCGCCTGGAACGATGACCTTCCAGTTGGACACGGTCGATCCGAGCAGTGCGATCTCCAGACTGTTGGTTACCGCCGTCAGCGGCATCGCTTCCTGGGCTGCGGCCCGCACCGCCTCCAGCACGGTTGAACTGCTATCAAAAATGACGCTTTCGCGCGGCGAAATGCGGCGTGCCGCCTCAATGCCGATCGCTTGTTTCTCGGCCCGCTGCAAATGTGCATTAAGCGAGCTCTCGCCTTCGAAGGTCGCTCGCATGGGCGGCACGAGCAGGGCGCCGCCATGGGTGCGTTCAAGATAGCCAGCCTCGGTCAGATGCTCAAGGTCGCGGCGGATCGTCGATTGCGAGCCGCCGATCGCTTCTGCGAGTTCCTGGATCGAGGCGGCGCCGTTCACGCGCAGATGTTCGAGAATAAGTGCGCGGCGCTTGGCCGGAATGATCTCGACGCGCTTTGTCATTGTTTCCGTCATGCAGTTCTCCGTGAGCCGCAGCCGAGGGCAAGAAGACAGCCGGCCGTGAAGGCATCGCCGAGGCCCAGGGTGCTGGCGGGGTGAGGCAAATAGGGTGCGGCTGCGCTGACGAATGCCCAGCGGCCAACCTTGCTGCCTGCCACTCTTGGCGGGTCCGCGAAGCTTGCGCCATTCGGCACGCCTGCAGGTGCAATGGGTCGCCCAGCCGAGGCGCGGCTGCTGGCTAGCAGACAGCCTGTCATCAGCGCCCGCTCTTCGGTTGCCGGATCGCCGAGCGTTACGGCAGCCGCCCATTCGTCGGCATGGACGCAGACACGGTTCAATCCCAGGCGTTCGCCGATCGTCGCCATGCCGTCTGCAAGACTGTCATTGTCTGGAAGAAGCTGCCGGAATTCCGAATGGCTCATGCCAAGCGACGTGATGGCACCGGCCGCAGAGGCCAGAACCTGATCGCGCAATTCCGGCGCATCATAACCTGCAAGTTCGAGATGCACGCAGGCGAGGCCGGCGCTGCGCCATCGTCTGGTCAAGCTGAAGACCCGCCGTGTTTCGTTGGGGAGGTCGTGAGCGGTCACGCAGTTGAAGCCGGAGACAAGCCCTGTTCCGGCCTCCGCCGCAAGCCGGACGGAAACTGCGTCAAACCCGTCGTCATGTTCGAGACCAGGATCACCGAACCGCACGATGATGCGCGATGACCGTGGCGGCACCACGCCGCGGATGCCTACGCCCTTCGTGAACTCGATGATGTAGATGTCGGGTCTTTGGACCCCACGTGGTTGGACGTGGCGACGTGGAACCGGCTTGCCGTCCTCCACCAGCAGCACGTCGTCCGGCACCCGCGCCAGCATGTGGACGCAGCGGTCTTCCAGTGCCATCAGTGCCGGCGCGCCGATCACCGACAACACCCAGGCCGCCTGTGGCCCGGTACCGCCCAGGGCGAACTGGAATTGTTCACGCTCCAACAGCCATTGTGGGCCTTCCGGCCAGTCGACCCGGACCTCGCCGCCGATGCCCTTGGCGGCGCGACCGAGCAGCAGGTCGGCAAAAGCTCTGGCAGCAGGCTCCTCGGCGTCGAGAAGGGACGTCATCTTGTCGAGTTCGATACGCGCGTCGGTGCAGGCGCTCATGCCGCACAGAGCCAAAGGCGCGACCTTTGCCATGTCTGGCAAGTCGGTGGACAGGCGTCTGTAGGCCTCGCCCCAATACTGCGACGGCAAATCCGGATGAGGTTCAGCCATCACAAGGCGTATTCTTCCACTAGTTGTCAATTGCTATCAAAAAATATCGAACTTGATCAAGGTGTCAAGAAACAAGCCCGGCTCGGGCGGGCGCTAGCTGCCGGCAGGCTGCGGGTGGGCCGCGTTGAGCTGGTGCATCGCGGTCCGTAGCGCGCCACAGTCGGCGAGCGTCTGGTAGTTCCGGTAGAGTCCCTCGTAGACCGCCGTTGCCTTCTGGTTGGGATGGTAGGTGACGAAGTCCCTGGCGCCGAAGCGCGCGGCTCCCGTCCGATAATCCGGCACCAGACCGGAGGCGACGGCGCCATGAATGGCGGCGCCCACTGCCGTTGCATGTTCAATGGCCGGTACCTCGATATTGCGTCCGAGTACATCCGCCGCGATCTGCACCAGCAGAGGGTTGTTGCGGGCCAAGCCACTGCTCATGATCACGCGGTTCAGCGGAAAGCCATGGGACGGAAACAGGTCGATGATTGTGCGGGCCCCGAAACAGAGGGATTCCATCAGCGCGCGATAGATGTCGATGGCGGCCGTTTGGCGGGTCAGGCCAAGAAGCAAACCGCTCAGGCCGGAATCAGCCAGCGGCACGCGATTGCCGTTCCACCAGTCGAGTGCCACAAGATGGCTGGTGCCGGGAGTGAGTTTGGCGGCCTCGGCATTGTAGAGGCGGAAATTCTCGGCCATGTCGGGCGCGCGCGGCACCATGTTGACGAACCATGCGAGCGTGTCGCCGAAGCTGGCCTGGCCTGCCTCGTAGCACCACAGCCCACGGAGCGAGCCATCCTTTGCCATGCCCTCGATCCCGGTCGGCAGAGGCCGCGGGGTGTCGGAAACATAAAGATAGCCGGCGGAAGTCCCCAGTGCACCCGCCAGGCACCCGGCCGTCGTCGCGCCCACGGCGGGGAGCGTCAGATGGGAGTCGATCACCGCCACGGCGACGATCGCATCCCCCTTGATTCCGGTTCGCGTACGCCAGGTGTCGTTCAGGGGGCCGGCAGGCGTGCCGACCGGAACGGGCGGTGACAGCCGTTGATCGAGACCCTCGACGACGCGGACAGGATAGCCTCGCGATCGCTCGTACTGCGCCTTGTAGGCGGCGAAGCCCAGGCTGCGCGCCTCTGTGCCCGTCAGCTGCCAGACGACCCAATCGCCCGCCTCGATGAACTTGTCCGTGGCAGCCCACAGGTCCGGCGCTTCCTCAGCCATCTGCCAGGCCTTTGGCAACAGCCATTCACCGGAAAGCTTGCCACCGAAATTGTGGAGAAAGTCGCCACCCGCAGCATTGATCCGGTCGGCCCAGGGCTGCGCTGCGCCATGTTTCCACAATTTCACATAGGCGTGAGGATCTCGTGGAAAGTGAAATGAGAGGGGGGTTCCGTCGGCCTTTGCCGGCAACGGGGAGCTTGCCGTGTGGCCCAGTCCGATGGCCGCAATGTTCCGCCCTCGGCCAAGATCGGTGAGAATGGCTTCGGCCACGAGGGTGTAGTCTCCCGCAACCTGCAGGGCCCAGCCACGTGGCAGGGGGGTGCCGTCGGGAAGTGCGCCATCGAGCACGCCGTGGGGATAGGGCAGTATGCAGGTTCTCGCGATTTCGCCGGTTTCGGCATCCAGCAGCACGCCGCGGGCGGACTCCGTGCCATAGTCGAGGCCGATGA
>JAGRLX010000045.1 GCA_020441605.1 Alphaproteobacteria bacterium | reverse complement strand
GCTGGTGAAGTTCGACTTTCTCGGCCTGAAGACACTCACGGTCATCGAGAAGGCCCAGAAGCTGATCCGGAATCGCGAGTCCGGCTTCGATATTGACCGCATCCCGTATGACGACAAGAAGACCTACGAGATGTTGGGCCATGGCGACACGGTGGGCGTGTTCCAGCTGGAAAGCTCCGGCATGCGCGACGTGCTCAAGAAGATGCATGCCGACTGCATCGAGGACATCATTGCCATCGTCGCGCTCTATCGGCCCGGCCCGATGGACAATATTCCGCGCTTCATCGCCTGCAAGAAGGGTGACGAACAGCCCGACTATCTCCACCCGTTGCTCGAGCCCATCCTGAAAGAGACCTATGGCATCATGGTCTACCAGGAACAGGTTATGCAGATCGCCCAGGTGTTGTCGGGCTATTCCCTCGGAGAGGCCGATCTTCTTCGCCGTGCCATGGGCAAGAAGATCAAGGCAGAGATGGATGCGCAGAAGGAGCGCTTCGTCCGTGGCGCGGTCGACAAGGGGATTGAGGCCGAACGGGCCGATTTCATCTTTGAACTGGTCGCGAAATTTGCTGGTTACGGCTTCAACAAGTCACATGCCGCCGCCTATGCGGTGGTCGCCTATCAGACGGCCTATCTCAAGGCAAACCATCCGGTTGAGTTTCTCGCCGCCTCGATGACGCTCGACATGGGCAATACCGACAAGCTGATGCAGTTCCGGCGCGAGGCCCAGCGCCTCGGGATCAAGGTCATTCCGCCGGCCGTCAATGCCAGCGGCGTGGATTTCGCCGTGACCAACGGTGCCATCCTGTATTCGCTCTCGGCTCTCAAGAACGTTGGCGCCGGGGCCATCGAGCATCTGGTGGCGATGCGGGCCGACGGCGGGCCGTTCAGCTCGCTCGGTGACTTTGCCCGGCGCGTCGATGCGCGCATGTTGAACAAGCGGGCGTTGGAAAGCATGGCCAAGGCCGGTGCGTTCGATGCCCTGAATCCGAATAGGGCCCAGGTCCTGGATGGCGTCGAATCGGTGCTGTCCATGGCCAACCGCACGACGACCGCTGCGGAGGCCGGACAGAAT
Organism: Alphaproteobacteria bacterium; assembly: GCA_020441605.1. The sequence goes on along the minus strand of JAGRLX010000045.1, from coordinate 13,488 downwards.
GATCTCTTCGGAGGTCTTCAGGGCACTGCGGACGAACTGGTCCTGCCGCGGCGGGATGCGTGGTTGCCGATGGAGAAGCTGGCGCAGGAATTCGAGGCGGTCGGCTTCTATCTCTCAGGCCATCCCCTGGACGACTATATGAAGCCGCTGGCCAAGCTTGGCGTCGACACGTGGTCGTCGTTCCATGAAAAGGTGCTGAACAAGGGGGCTACGGCCGCAAAACTCGCGGGCACGGTCACTCACCGGCAGGAACGTCGCTCCAAGTCGGGCAACAAGTTCGCCTTCGTCGGCTTTTCCGACCCGACGGGACAATTCGAAACAATATGCTTTTCCGACACCCTGGCCGCGTGCCGCGATCTGCTGGAGCCGGGTTCGGCAGTGATTGCGCGGGTCGAGGCCGATCTTGAAGGTGAAGACGTGAAGCTCAGGCTCCAGGGCGTCGAGGTACTCGACAAGGCCGCGGCCACGGCCATTACCGGATTGGAGATCTTCGTGCGCGATGCGCGGCCGATTGATTCCATTGCTCAGCGCCTCGCGAATGGCGGCCGCTCGCCGGTGAGGCTGATCATGCTCATGGATCGGGGCCGTGAAGTGCATGTTTCGCTGGGCAACAAGTTCACCATCACGCCGCAGATCAAAGGCGCCATCAAGGCCATCGCTGGTGTCGTGGATGTGCAGGATTTCTGATGTTGTGCTGACATGTTCTGTCAGGGTGTCGAGGGCAGAACAGTGCAATCAGAAGGAAGATGACATGGCAGTTCTCAGTCACATCACACTTGGAACCAACGACAAGGAGAGGTCCCGGCGGTTCTATGATGAAGTGTTAGGAGCCATCGGATTCTCGCGCCTGCCGAAGCCGCCGGAGAAGCCGCTGGCCTATGAGAAGAATCGCGAGATGCCGACCATCTACATCTATACGCCGGAAGATGGACGTCCCGCGACATGGGGAAACGGCACGCATGTCGCCTTCATCGCCGAAACCCGGCAGCAGGTGATGGCATTCCATGCGCATGGGGTGGCGTTGGGTGGCCGCGACGAGGGCGCGCCGGGGCTTCGGCCACACTATGGCCCCAACTACTTCGCTGCCTACATTCGGGACCCGGATGGCAACAAGCTGCAGGCCGTCTGTTACGCCGACAGCTGACAGGATTGCCATCAAGGATGTCCCGTGGGGTGGATGTCTTGAGGTTTCTGGCTTCACCTTGAGACGCTAGCCTTCAATCCGGCTCTCCGTTTCGCGGTCGCGGATCTTCGACTTAACCCCTGATTTGCCTTTTTGCGCTGCAATGGGCTAGAGTTTGAAGATTCCGGGGCAAATTTGTTGCCTCTAAGTAAAGAAGAGGCATCATGACGCCATTCGCGATTGCTGGAATTCAGATGTTCCTTGGCCATGGGTCGAATGTCGACGTCATGCGCCAGCGTATCGATCTCACCATGCATCTCTATCCCTGGGTGCAAATGGTGATGTTTTCGGAACTTGCCGTCTTCGGACCCATGCTGCATCACGCCCAGCCCTTGCCGGGCGGCACCGAAGAAGAATTCCAGCAGATCGCCCGTCACCACAAGATATGGTTGATCAATGGGTCAATGTATGAACGCCGCGATGGCGGCATCTACAACACCACGTCGATCATCAACCCGGACGGCGACGTTATCGGCCGTTACCGCAAGATGTTCCCCTTCACGCCGCTGGAGCAGGGTGTACAACCGGGGGACGAGTTCTTCGTCTGGGACATTGACGGCATCGGGCGGTTCGGCATTCTGAACTGCTATGACATCTGGTTCCCCGAGACGTCGCGCACACTCACCGCAATGGGTGCCGAAGTGATCCTGCACCCGGTCATGACGCATACCATCGACCGCGACATAGACCTGGCCGTCAGCCACGCGACGAGCGCCATGATGCAGGCCTATGTCTTCGACATCAACGGGCTTGGGGCTGGCGGCAACGGCCAGTCGGCGGTGTTCGATCCTTCCGGACGCAAGCTGCACCAGGCCGATGCCACGGAACAGATCATTCCCATCGAGATCGACATGGAGCAGGTGCGGCGGTCGCGCGAGCGCGGCATCCGTGGCCTTGGTCAGATGGCGAAGAGTTTCCGTGACCGCCCTGTCGAGTTCCCTGTCTATCAGCCGGGCTTCGATTCATCCTATCTGGAATCATTAGGCCCAGTGGCCACCCCACGGCGAGCCGACGGGCCGGGCCCATCGAATGTGCAGACGCTCCCGGTACGCCGCACGTTCGTCAAGTAGTCAGATCAGCCCGCGTCTTGCCAGATTGCGCATGAGATGACTGACGCCGTAGGTCCAGGGCGCCGCCGTGTCGCTATGCACCATGCGGTTGGTGAGCGCGCCGAGTTCAGCAGATGACACGGTGACGATGTCGCCCAGCTTGTGGGTGAACCCCTTGCCCTTTTCACCGCGGTCTTCGACGGGAGCGAAGAGGGTGCCCAAAAACAGCACGGCGCCATCCGGGTACTGATGATTCCGGTTGATCATCTGACCGACCAGGTCGGCGGGGTCGCGGCTTATCTTGGCCATGTTGGATGACCCGTTCAGCACGTAGCCGTCCTCGCCCTCGACTCTCAGCGAAAGCTGCATGCGGCGCACGCTGTCGAGCGTGAAATCCTTGTCGAACAGGCGGATGAAGGGGCCGATGGCGCAGCTTGCGTTATTGTCCTTGGCTTTGCCTAGCAGCAGCCCGGAGCGGCCCTCGACGTCGCGCAGGTTTACGTCGTTGCCGAGCGTCGCACCGACGATGCGTCCGGTCGAGGCAGCCACAACCACGACTTCCGGCTCGGGATTGTTCCATGTGGAGATGGAGTTGAGTCCGGCTTCCATGCCGTGACCAACGGCGGAAAGCACCTGCGACTTGGTGAAGATCTCGGCGTCGGGGCCGATCCCCACTTCGAGGTATTGCGACCATACGCCCTTTTCGATCAGCACTTGCTTCAATTTCATCGCAGGCGGAGAACCGGGCTTGAGCCTCGACAGGTCGTCGCCGATGAGCTCACCGATCGAGGCGCGGATATCGGCTGCCGCCGCGGGGTTGCCGCGGGCGCGCTCTTCGATCACGCGTTCGAGCATCGAGGTCGCAAAGGTCACGCCCGCTGCCTTCAGACACTGAAGGTCGACTGGCGCGAGAAGCCAGGGCCTGCCGCTATCGCGGGTGTCGGGTGGCGTATTGGCAAGAATTGAATCGAGGTCTCCGAGGCTCTCTCCAGCCGCGCCAGCCGCTGCCTGGGCCGGATCGTCAGTCTCGCACAGGTCGCGCATTGTGGGAAAGTCCGCGGAAATATCCAGGACCTTTTTGCCATCGAGCTTTACGATCGCCGGACCTTCTTCGCCGGGGTTCCATACCCGGCCAACAAGAAGTCCCTCGGACGGAATCGTGGCACTGGCCGTCATGTGATCAGAGAGCGTTTTCATCGGTCAGAACATCTTGTTGCTGTCGTTTAGGGGCGGTGGCACAGGAGCGGAGGCAGTGCTCACCGGGATGGCCTCGAACTGGCCATGAATGGCTGCGACCCATTTCTTGGCCCGCTCGGTGAGTTTCCGGTCATCGGTCTGGAAGCGGCCGCGCGAGACAAGGATGCCCATATCCGCGCCATGGTAACGGTAGTCGCCCGCCGTATAGACGCGCAGATAGAAGGCTTCATCCTCGCCCGACACCAGGAACCAGTCGATCGATTTGCGCACCAACGAGATCTCGCCGCGGTCATTCATGCGCCAGATCCCTGATGCGGGGGCCTTGGTGATCATGTCCACGCGGTCCTCGGGATACTTGAGGATCAATTGGCTCCAGTTGTCGAATTCATCCCAGCGTTGTTGGACCTTCGAGAGGTCGAGTTCCCAGTCCTGCCCCATGAATTCCAGCATATGGAACATGTAGACCGGGCATCCGCCATAGGTAGAGGTGATGAGATTGGTCATCGGCGAAGCGCCGGAAATTCGCGGATTGATCTCCCCCAGATAGACCTTGTGGGTATCGGTATCGATCAGGAAGTCCATGCAGAAGGCGCCCTTGTAGCCGGCCTTGTAGAGGCGGTCGCCCAGCTTCTGAGCCATCTTCTGTACCGCCTTGCGCTCGACGTCGAAGCCGCCGGTGAAGACATCGTTGCCGCACCAGCCGCCCTTGTATGGCGTGACCTCGGCAAAGCCAGTGATGTCGGTCTGCATCGGGCCGACTAGGGTGCCGTGCCGGGTCGCGACCGCCTCGACGGTGCCTGGCAGGTGATTGATGCGGCGCATCACCTTGAGCTGCTCCTTGACCAGGCTGTCCTCGTTCTTCTTCCAGTCCTCTTCGGACTTGATGAAAAAGGTGGTGCGGCCGGAATCGCCATAGGGAGTCTGCACGACCAGGTCCTTGCCGAGACGCGCGGCGGAGGCCAGTTTCATCAGATCACGGAAGGATCTTGCCCGGCCCATGGTGTTGGGCGCACTGGCTATGCCGGCCTCGTTGCCGAGCTTGGTGGTGACGATCTTCGAGTCGATATGCTTTCTGAGTCGGGCTGAGGGCAGTGCGATCTTCTGTCCAAGTTCCTTGGCGAGCGCTTCAGTCTCCTCATTGAACATGACCAGCAGCAGGTAGCCGGGGCCGCGCTCCTTAAGCTTGGCGCGCACTTCGCGATGGCGCAGGAGGTAGTTGTTGACGTCCTCGATGGAGCGGAACTCATGGGGTCCGTGTTCGCGGGGCACGACGATCTTGGGATGGCTGCCGTCGAAGCTGTCAAAGAAGTTGATGTATTCGAACTTGTTGATCCACCGCCCCAGTCCCAGAATGTTGTAGGGGGTGGGCGACAGGAAGGTGATGGGCTTCTGGTTCTTGCGGAAGAATGCGTAGATGTCGGTCAGGCTGGTCAACTTGCCTGCAGTCTTGCCCCGTGCCATTTGGCTTCTCCCCATTGGCGCTTCGCGCGCTCTCAGGCGATCAATCTAGGACAGGTCTGGCAAGAAAGGGAAGGGCAGTCTGCGGCTGGATCAGCATGGTTCTTGGCGGACCCACAACGGGCCATGGGAGCTGATCGCTGCTTCAACACTCATGCGTCATGTGTTTGCCTAGGCGATTCTGTCCTGGCGCATGACGCATTAGCGCACGTGCTCGGTGAGCTGGCTCCGGTCGAGCAGCTTGACGAATTCGATGGCGATCCCGTTGTCGAGGTAACGCACGACGCGGCCACGCATCTTGCCTAGCAGGATATAGGTTCCGAGACTCGGCATGACATCGACTTTGATGCCTGCGCCAGAAAGGGAAATGTCCATCACCTCGCAGGGATATTCCCGGCCATCGGGCATGGTGATCTGCGAGGTCTTCTGGGTCGGCTCGTAGCGTGTGTGGCGACGGTCTTCGGCACTGTTTCCCTTTTGCTTGTCGACGAGCCATTTGAGCCGGGACTGGAAACGGTCCCGTCTTGCACCGGTCAGGGCAAAAGATACGCGGAAACCGCCTTCTACGGCCTCTCCGGACGTCGCCTCGACGCGACCCACTTCTTCCAGGTAGGCAACCACCGATTGACCCGGCGCCGGGACGGTGCTGGTGATGAACAGAGCACCATCGAGGCTGATGGATTGCACCTGACAGGGGTGCTCGCTCATGTCAGGGAGCATGAACCGGCCGAACAGTGTCTGTTTGATCGGCTCCAGGGCCATCTGGTCGGTCTGACCTTGGGGTTGTGCCGCAGCGGTCACGCGAGAGTCTCCTCAGTGAAGATGAGGAGTTAACCTATGATCACCAGCGTAAAGGTTGAGTTAAGAGCATGGCAAATGATTGCTTCAGTTGCGCCCGCCGGGGATCACCTCAAAGGATCGATAGGGCCGGTGCACGGCATTCGTGGCGGTTTGCGAGAGCAATTGGTCTCCGGGAAGATGTTCGGTCCAGATCGATCGGGCGCCGGCCAGCTCCATCGCAACGATCCGCCCGTAGCCCAGCGAAGTAATGTCCCTGAATGGAAAGACACCACCGAAGATATGAACGGTCTGGTTGTCGGCGGCGAGCAGGGGAAGGCCGATGAATTCGGCGCCAATGACCTGGTCGAGATCGGTGCGTAGCCTGAACCTGATGAGGCAGGGTTGCTGGTTTTGGATCACGGCGTTGAGGAAGCGCGAGACGATGTCGGTCTCGAAACTGTCCCAGCCTGCAAGCATGTTGCCGCCGGTCACTTCATGACGGTAAAGCTCGCAGATATTGGTGCCGGCAAGGCGCCAGCGGAATGTTCCGGAGCGCGGCTCGCGTTCGGCGATCAGAAGGTCGGGCACAAGCGTCCGAATGCGGGTCAGGTCGAGTTCCGTCCGGCGGGGCGCGGATCGCTCGGCGCGCATCTGTTCCCAGAAACGGAAGATTGTCCGGCTCGAAGGATGCAGGATGGCAGAATCGTCTTGGCTGGCGGGTGTGGGTTCGTTAACCAACATGTCTTTATCCTTGCTGAGGCCTTGCGCCGATGTTCCATTCGTGAACGGTCGACCACCATGTTGCAGCCTTCGTGCCAGCCTGATTGGAGTGTTTGAGTGCCAGAATTCACTGCGAGAGAGGACGTACGGGCACGCGGTGGACCGGTTTTCAATGCGCCTGCCGTGGTATTGTTGTCGATTGCCGCACTGGCAGGCATCCATGCGCTGCTGGCGGTGGCGGGGGAGGATTGGGAAATCTGGGCCATGTACGCCTTCGCGTTCATTCCGGCCCGGTTCGCCGGCAATTCCTTTCCAAGCATTCCCGGCTCGCAGGTGTGGAGTTTCCTCACCTATGCCTTTCTTCATGGCGGTTGGACCCATCTTCTGTTCAACTGCCTGTGGCTGCTGATCTTTGGAACCCCCGTCGCGCGATTTCTGGGGCCGTTGCGCTTTCTGGTCCTTTGTGCGGTCGCGGCCATTGCCGGAGCGTTTGCCAGCCTGCTGCTGCACTGGGGTGCGGTGGTGATCGTGGTGGGCGCATCGGGGGCAATCTCGGGTCTTCTGGGGGCGGCGATTCCCATCATGTATGGAAAGCGTGTTCCGGGCATGGGAGTGCATCCCCTGAGCCCGGGTGAGCTTCTGCGCAATGGCAAGGCTCTGGGTTTCATGGCCATTTGGCTGGCGATCACTTTGTTGTCGGGGGCCTCGGGCTGGACCGGCAATTCCTTCATGGACGAGGGCGGCATAGCCTGGGAGGCTCATATCGGCGGATTCCTCGGAGGGTTGGCGACTTTTTACCTGCTATGGGGGGCAGGGGTGCGCCGCACCTGAAATCATGCTATGCTTTCGCTATAATCTTGACGGAAGGAGGCTCCCATGGCAGTTGCTCACATCCTCAAGCAGAAAGGGGCCGCCGTGCATACGGTGGCACCGGGTGACAGTGTGCAGTCCATTGTCGAGGCGCTGGCGAAACACCGGATCGGTGCGGTCGTCGTGACTGACAGCAAGGGAAGCATCGCCGGAATTGTCTCCGAACGCGATGTCGTGCGCGCGATGGCGGGGAAGGGCGGCGCCGTCCTGTCCAATACAGCTGCCGACATCATGACAGCAAAAGTGCGTACCTGCGGTCCAAATGACACGGAAGCCGACCTGATGGCCCTGATGACCGAGCACCGCATCCGCCATTTGCCGGTCGTGTCCAACGGCAAGCTGGCCGGCATGATTTCCATCGGTGACGTAGTCAAGCTCAGAATGGAAATGATGGAGCGCGAAACCGACGACCTCAAGACATATATCGCCTCGGCCGGCTGAAGGATCAGGTCTTGTAGACGTCCGCGGGATCAAACAGCGGAGGTGCGCCAACGAAGACCAGCCTGTCCTTTTCCACGCGCCGGTAGAAGCAGCTTCGCCGCCCGGTATGGCAGGCGGCACCTTTGCCGAGCGGCCTGGCCTTGAGCTGGAGCACATCCTGGTCGCAGTCGGTGAGGATGTCGCTGACCTCGAGCAATTCGCCCGAGGATTCGCCCTTCTTCCACATGGCCCCGCGTGACCGGCTCCAGAAATGAGCCAAGCCGGTCTCCTGGGTAAGCCGCAGCGCCTCCGCATTCATGTGGGCAACCATCAGCAGCACGCCATCGCGCGCGTCGGTCACCACCACGGTGATCAATCCATCGGCACTGAACCTCGGTTGAAACCTGTGGGTTTCGTCGAGGTCCGATGGCATCAGAGCGAAAAGCCGCCGGAGGGCGAACGGACCAGTTCCATGAACCGGGCCTGCATGACCGGATTGGACTTGAATTCCCCGGTGAATTGCGTGGTGATCGTGGCGACATTGCGCTTGCCGATTCCGCGCATCGACATGCAGGTGTGGACCGCCTCCAGCATGACGGCAACGCCACGCGGTTCGAGCGCGTCCATGATGGCGTTGGCGATCTGGGCGGTCATGGTCTCCTGGGTCTGCAGGCGGCGGGCATAGATCTCGACGACCCGCGCCAGCTTGGATATGCCGACGACCGAGCGGGTCGGCAGATAGGCGACATGGGCGCGTCCGACGAACGGCGCAATATGATGTTCGCAGTGCGAGTTGAATTCGATGTCGCGGAGCATGACGATATCGTCATAACCACCGACGTCTTCGAAGGTGCGCGACAGGGCTTCGGCCGGATCGTCATCGTAACCGCTGAAATACTCGCGGAACGCCTTGGCGACGCGCTTGGGCGTATCGAGCAGTCCTTCGCGGTCGGGGTCGTCGCCGGCCCAAGCCAGCAAGGTCCGCACCGCGGCCTCGGCCTGCTCCTGGCTCGGGCGCTGAACGGCTTTGACGGCTGGTTCGCGGGGGATCTTCTTGATGATAGCGTCCATTGGTCCTGACTTCACTTTGCCTCTACCGGCTCCCATTACGCAGGGCAGCGCCCAGCGGATGACATGACTTGAGGCTTGCACCCCCCGTTCCCGGGCACCCATATCATGTGCAGTCCCCGGATGGCAAACCGGCAAACGTCATGCTTGCCGCCATTTGCGAACGGAGTAGGATATCGCCATGATAAATGACATTTACAACAAGAAGATCCTGGGTTTCGCAGCAGATATACCGCGGCTGCAACGCTTGTCCGAACCCGATGCCACGGCTGTGGCCCATTCCCGCCTGTGCGGCTCGAAGGTGACTGTGGACCTGAAGATGAAGGATGGCGTGGTCACCGACTTCGGCCACGAGGTCAAGGCCTGTGCCCTGGGGCAGGCCTCTTCGTCGATCATGGCGCGGCATGTAGTCGGCGCGAGCGGCGATGAGTTGCGGGCGCTTCGCGACCAGATGTACCGCATGCTGAAGGAAGATGGCCCGGCGCCGGCTGGCAAGTGGGCCGATCTCGAGGCGCTGGCGCCGGTGCGCGATTTCAAGGCACGGCATGCTTCGACGCTGCTCACGTTCGATGCCGTGGTGGATGCCGCTTCCCAGATCGAAGCGAAGCAGAAGGAGTTGGCCCATGGCTGATACGAAGCCGCCTGCCATACGCGCCATGGATGCGCCCGCCCGGGTCGGGTCCATCTATCCGGCGCAGTTTGCTGTCCCGCTCATGGGGCGCGAGAAACGGGCTCTCGGCGATCAGTTCGGCCTGACCCAGTTCGGCGTCAATCTCAACCGCCTGGCCCCTGGGGCGGCGTCCTCCGAGCGTCACTGGCACGCGGTGGAAGATGAATTCATTTATGTGATCGAGGGCGAGATCACGCTCGTGGACGATCAGGGCGAACACCTGCTGACACCGGGCATGTGTGCCGGCTTCAGGGCGGGGATCGCCAATGGGCACAAGCTGATCAACCGCTCACAAGCACCAGCAGCATATCTGGAGTTGGGAACGCGTTCGCCTGACGAGCAGGCGACCTATCCTGACGTCGACATGGTCGGCGTCAAGACAGGCGGAAAGTTTGCCTTTTTCCACAAGGATGGAACGCCTTATTGAGGCCGTTGTAGCCCTTGCCATGAAACTCCTGCTCCTCGCCCTCATCAGGACTTACCAACTCACTCTGTCTGCCTTTGTCGGACGGCGCTGCCGCTATCTGCCGACCTGCTCGGATTATGCCAGCGAGGCAATCCGCCGGCACGGCGCATGGCATGGCTTTCTCCTGGCGGTGGCGCGGATCAGCCGCTGCCATCCCTGGGGTCAATCGGGCTTCGATCCGGTGCCGGAGGTCTACGATGGTCCGGTGTGGCGCATGAAAAAAGGGGGCACAGAGGCCCCCTGATCTCAACACCTGCCAATAAGCGTATCAGAGGCTGAAGCGATAGTTGATGCCAGCCCGGATTGTGTGGATGTCGTCGTACATCATGTCCAGCGTTCCGCCAGCGCCCATGCCGTCGGACAGGGTATGCGAGGTGGTGTCGAGGTCGACATAGAGATACTCGAGGCTGACGGTGAGCGCGTCGGTGACCGCATGTTCGATGCCGCCGCCGATGGTCCAGCCGTGGGTCCACTTGGTATCGGAGTCGTGTATCGAGGCAGGTCCGACGAGGCCGCCAAATTCCATCTGGGCCGCGGCGTAACCACCCGTCAGATAGATGAGCGTGTGATCGAGATTGAAGCCGGCGCGCAGGCGGGCCGTGGCCAGATAATTCATGTCGAGATAGGTCGCTTCAACCGGATCATCGTTGTCGGCAAGACGGCCGCCAAACATCCAGTCACCGACGACGCCGATCACGAAGTTGTCGGAATAGTAGTCCCAGCCTGCCTTCACGCCGAAGCCGTAGCCGATGCCGCTCATATCGGGGTCGCAGCCGCCGCAGACGTCGTAGCGCCCATCAATGGCGTTGGCCGCGCCGAAGATGCCGATCGAGAAATCATAGGTCGCCGGCCGCAGGTCGTCGATTGGCGGTGGCGGATCGAGATCGGCGGCCATGGCAGATGAGACCGGAACCATGATGGTGGTGGCGAGAGCCAGACGAAGAAGGAACGCTTTCATAATTTACCCCGAACCAAGTGTTGCTTTGTAGTTCGGGTTGATCATGGCCTGTTAAGGTTAATGGGCAGTTATTGAAGACTTAAGTGTTGGTTACTGCCGGAAATTCTTTGTTGGAGGCCGTCAGCGGGGCCTGCCGGACGGATGAGGACCTCGCCTGACCAAACTGCTGGATTGGGCTGAGCGATCAAAGACAGGTCACTGCAAATGAAAGGGGCCACCGCCGCGGCGGTGACCCCTTGATCAGCTATCGCGATGTACGATCAGAACTTCCAGTTCAGGCTGGCCCGGATGGTGTGGAAGCTGGGCGACGCGACGGTCACGGCATCAAAGCCGGTATTGCCGCCGCCGGCATTCAGGATATCGCCCGACAGGGTCTTGGCTCCGAGATGGACATAAAGATACTCCATACCCACGGTCATCGAGTCATCGACGGCGAACTCGGCGCCGCCGCCGACGGTCCAGCCGAGCTTGGTGAAGCTGTCATTGATCGAGACATTGTTTCCGCCGGGGTCGACGCCGTTGACTTCGTAGTCGTTATGGGCCCAGGCCAAACCGCCGGTTCCGTAGAATAGCACGCGATCGGCAGTGAAGCCGGCGCGGCCGCGCAGGGTACCGAAGAAGTCAACCTGGCTGCTGCCGTCAAACGTTCCAACCGGCGGTACAGCCGATACGGATGCGAAGGAGTCGTCGATATCGCCGATTTGGACGTCACCGACGATGCCCAGCAGGAAGCTGTCCATCTGGTAGTTGTAGCCGAGTTGCAGACCACCGGCGAAACCGCTGATGTCGAGATCTCCGACATTGCCGCCAGGGCCACCCGGAACGACGGTGAATCCAACCGTGTCGTTGCCGCCGAAACCGTAACCGGCGTTCAGGCCGACATAGAAACCGTTCCAATCGTAGTAGGAAGGTGCCATCGGGTCAGCCGCTACCGCCGCTGTCGCCGAAATTGCGAGTGCGCTGCAAGCTATCAAGAGTGTACGTTTCATCTGAACCTTCCTAACTCGTATTGACTGATAGTTTTATACACTATCACGATTCTTCATAAACCTTAATAAGCCCGCTAGTATTAACGAAACATTTCCAGCGACTGTTGCAATAATATCGTCCAGCTTGATCCCGCCACCGGGGGCGCATTGACCGCTTGACCTCGCGAGCCTTGCTGCCTAAACGCAGCATCCGTCTTTAACGCTTTGATATAGCTTACCCGCACCCGTGCGCGGGAGTGAGCAGGAGGCCCCTGATGATTTCCCTGACCTTCCCCGATGGCGCCCAACGCGAGGTTGAACCCGGGGTGTCTGCCGCCCAGGTGGCGGCATCGATTTCCAAATCGCTCGAGAAGAAGGCCGTGGCGGCGGTCGTGAATGGCATGCTGGTCGACCTGGCGGACCCGATCAACGGGGATTCTTCCATCAAGATCGTGACCCGCGATGATCCCGAGGCGCTGGAACTCATTCGGCATGATTGCGCCCACGTGCTCGCCGAGGCCGTGCAGGAGCTGTTTCCCGGCACCCAGGTGACGATCGGCCCAGTCATCGAAAACGGATTCTACTACGATTTCTTCCGCAACGAACCGTTCACCACCGAGGATTTCGCGGCGATCGAGAAGAAGATGCGGGAGATCATCGCCCGTGACAAGCCGTTCACCAAGTCGCTCAAGACCCGGGAGGAGGCGAAGGACTTCTTCCGGCAGAAGGGCGAACTCTTCAAGGTTGAACTGGTCGATGCCATCCCCGGCGATCAGGATATCAAGTTCTACGATCAGGGCGGCTGGGTCGATCTCTGCCGCGGCCCGCACATGACGTCGACGGGCAAGATCGGCAATGCTTTCAAGCTGATGAAAGTTGCCGGTGCCTATTGGCGCGGCGATGAAAAGAACAAGATGCTACAACGCATTTACGGCACCGCGTTTCTAAAGAAAGAAGATCTGGAACAACACCTCTGGAAAATAGAAGAAGCAAAGAAGAGAGACCACCGCAGACTGGGCAAAGACCTAGATCTGTTTAGCAGCAAACCCGATACCGTTGGCGGCGGACTAATTCTTTGGCACCCAAAGGGAGGACTCGTTCGCCACCTAATCGAAGAACACTGCAAAAATCAGCATTTAGCAGGCGGCTACGATTTTGTTTACACCCCACACATCGGACGCGCCTCGCTTTGGAAAACCAGCGGACATCTCGACTTCTACCGAGACGGAATGTATGCACCGATAGAAATCGAGGGACAAGAATACTACCTCAAGCCAATGAATTGTCCCTTCCACACCCAAATCTTCTCGAGTAGCGTGCGGTCATACCGAGACCTACCGCTGCGTTTCGCAGAATGGGGGACGGTATACCGCTTCGAAAGAAGTGGTACTCTGCACGGACTCACTCGTGTGCGCGGGTTCACCCAAGACGATGCGCATCTTTTCTGTCGACCAGACCAAATGCCTGAAGAAATTGACCGCGTGCTCGATTTCTCAATCGCCATGTTAAAAGACTTTGGTTTTCTCGATTTCAGCTTATGTCTCAGCACCCGCCCGGAGAAACGCGTCGGTGCAGACGAACTCTGGGATGCCTCGGAAGATGCCCTGCGCGCGGCGCTAGATAGAAGTGGTCTTAGCTTTGAAATTAACGAAGGAGATGGTGCCTTCTACGGTCCGAAGAT
>JAGRLX010000379.1:1329-1918 GCA_020441605.1 Alphaproteobacteria bacterium | reverse complement strand
ATGCGAAAGTCCCTTCTCCGGGGCTTTCTCCGCGCGGATGCCCCAAATTGACCGTTATGGGTAGTACGGTGGCGACTAGATTTGAAGCGCCTTGCGCACCGGCGCCGGCACCGTCTGAGGGAAAAGCATGTCGACGAATCGTGCTGCCGTGGGCTGCGGCTCGTGATTGGCCAAGCCCGGCCGCTCATTGGCCTCGATGAACCAATAGTCCGGTTCGGTCGGCGTCTTCACGATGAAGTCGATCCCGGTCACCGGAATCTCGATGGCCCTCGCCGCCGCAACCGCGGCGTCTATCAGAGCCGGGTGTAGAATACCCGTGACGTCGTGGATCGTTCCGCCTGTATGGAGATTGGCGGTCTTGCGGACCACGATCGATTCGTCGGTCGCCGGGATATCGTCGTAGCGGAAACCCGCCGCGGCCAGGCACCGCTCCGTCTCCGCGTCCATGGGGATCGCGGATTCGCCGCCCGTCGCCGCGAGCCTGCGGCGCGTTTGGCGCTCGATCAGATCGCGCACCGTCGACTTGCCGTTGCCGACAATGGTGGCGGGCTTGCGGATTGCCGCGGCGACGACCCGGTAGTTGATGACG
>JAGRLX010000379.1:0-1266 GCA_020441605.1 Alphaproteobacteria bacterium | reverse complement strand
CTTCGCGTAATCGATTGCGGCTTTGGCGTCCGCCCAATCCTTGAGTCCGACCGCGACGCCCTTGCCTTGTTCGCCTCGCGCCGGTTTCACCACCACGGCGTCGCGCTGTTCCACGAATGCCTTCGCCACGGCTTGGTCCTCGACGGTGATCTGCTGCGGCACGCGCACGCCCCCGGTCTCGACAATGCGGCGCGTAACGCGCTTGTCGTCGCAAACGCTCATGGCGATGGCGGTGGTCAACGAGGTCAGACTCTCGCGACATGCCACGGAGCGGCCGCCATGGGTCAGACGGAAAAATCCACCTTCCGCGTCGATGATGTCGACGCCGATGCCGCGCCGCTGCGCTTCGTCCACGATGATCCGGGCATAAGGGTTGAGGACGTCGTATTCGTCGGACGTCTCGGTGAAGAGATTCTCGTTGATGACGTTTTTATGCTTGATCGTGAACGTGGCCCAACGGATGAAGCCGAGTTTCTCGTAAAGGGCGATGGCGAGCTTGTTGTCGTGCAGGACCGACAGATCCATATAGGCGCAGCCGCGCTCCTTGAAATGTTCCGAGAGCCGCCGGACCAGCGCTTCGCCGATTCCCGGCAGCGTGGATTGCGTGTCGACCGCGAGACACCAGAGCGAGGACCCGTTCTCCAAGTCACCGAATGCCGCCTTGTGATCGACGCCCGTCACGGTGCCGACGACGGCATCGGTTTGGTCGTCCACGGCCACGAAATAGGTGATGGCGTCGTCGTCGCGATGTTCCCAGAAGAAGTTCGGTGCGACGGTCACCATTCGCCGTGCGGCATAGATCCGATTGATCTCTTCGGCGTCTCTAAGAGAGTCGAGATGCCGGACGCGAAATCCGCGCGCCTTGGTCTCGGCAGGGACGTACTTGTCGAGTTCGAGCCGGTAGGTGTGCGAGGGGTCGAGGAACAATTCCTGCGGCGCGGCGGCAAGCACCACGTGAGGGTCGAGGACGTAGAAGGCGATGTCGCGCTGACCCGGCCGCTCCGCGCGGAGGCATTGGGCGAGGTCGGAGGCCGTTGCGAAGGTTTGGCCGAACAGGAGACGCCCCCAGCCGCAATCGAAGGCGACATTGCCGTGGATCGCGCTCTTTGGGGTCAAGGTCTCGCGTGGAGCCGCCCCTTGGGAAAGTCGGACGGTGGCGCTCTTTTCCGTGTTCATGGCGCTGCCTAAAGGTTGTGGGTCTGGAGCCAGAGTTCCAACAACGCGCACTGCCAAAGTTCGGATCCGCGCAGTGGCGTGATATGCGCC
>JAGRLX010000044.1 GCA_020441605.1 Alphaproteobacteria bacterium | reverse complement strand
GGCGAAGATCGCAAAACATATAAGCTAACCTCCTTGAACGTTGTCAAAGAACCCAGGAAAATGTTTGAAACGATGACCACGAAACCCGAGATTAGCCGCGCCCCGCGCCGGGCTCCCTCCGGCGGGTCGCGGTGATCGAACATCATTGAAAAATACCAAAGTCCCGCCAGAGTCATCGACAGATGAGCCAGTATCTCTAAGAGCGCAATCTTCTGCACGAGAGCGAATAGCTGCGGCACCTGCCAAATGAAGAGCGATCCGACAAGACAAGCGGTGGCAATACCAGGGCGCGTCATGAACCTTGCAATGTGCCCGCCGCCAAGCTTTCTGAGACTTTTTCGCCATTGCCTGCTCGACCCGGCTTTCAAGATATGCCACGGCTGGGACACTGCGATGACAAGTGGTCCCACTAAGCGCAACAAAAGATGCTCGACCTGGTGTGCCGAAAATTGGCTGTGTCCCAAAGGGGCAAGAGGCGCATTTGTCGCGACGAGGACGATGGCAAGGCCGGCAAAGAAGAAAGCACGACGCCAGATCGTTATCTTTCCGACAAAGCGAGCGGTTGTCTTGAGGCCACGAAGATACAAAGATGTTGCAAGGCCGATGAATGCGAATGAGATCGGCGAAATCATATAGCCGAATGGATCGTAAAAGATCAGACCGTTGAACAACTGCTCACTCCTTGTCATTGGTTTGGTGCCAGATGCGTCCGACCTGAGTAGGCACATCCCGCCCTCTCAACCCTAGGCCTGCCAAATCGGCCGGAGTTCCTCGCTACCCAAACAGAAAAAGGTTGGCACCGAGTTGGAAGAACGCATCGCCTTACCGCCCCCTGAATGTGGCTCTCCGCCGCGGCAGTGTATTCAATGGTCGCGCTGTGTCTGCTGCCTTGAAGCCCCCAACAGCGGAGTTCGACGCGCTTATCGGCTGCTGGGCCAAGCCAGAAACAGCCAATTCCAATATGAAAATGGCAGGGAAAGCCCGTGGCTGTAAGTTTATCTGACGTTCCAGTTCGCATCAGAAAGGGGAGGTCTCTTATGAAGTAATACGCATTATGAACAGCGACACGATGAATGCGAGAAGGCCGAAAGCGATACCCGAGCTGACCGCATATTGCATGATATCCAGCCGGTTTCCTTTACGGCGACGCGCCAGATACCCACCCCAAATTGCTCCTGCGAGGATACCCGCGATCGTCAACATGACTTTGCCTCCGCTGATGCCTTTTGATTTCTTGCCCGATGCATGCCTGACAACCGTGAGCCAAGAAACAGGATCCAAGTGACGGCTGTTAACGCTAGGAGCATCCAGTCGCCGAACCGTGCATATGGCGTGGGTTCGAGGGCGCCGGGAAGTTCGGCATCGATGACACCGGTCTCTTCGATGCCAAGCTTCACAATGAGCTCGCCCTTCGCGTCGATTACCGCTGAGATGCCGGTGTTCGCGGCCCTCACAATCGGAAGTCCTTCTTCGACGGCACGCATGCGGACCGCAGCAAGGTGCTGCTCGGGTCCAATACTGGTGCCGAACCAGGCATCGTTGGTGGCGTTGAATATCCAGTCGGGCCGATGCTGATCGTCGATGACGTCGCCTGGAAAGATGATCTCGTAGCAGATGGCCACGGCCAGCGGGGGAGCGCCGGGCAGGGTCAGCGTTCGCGGTCCTGCACCGGGCGTAAAGTCTCCCAGGCCTTGGGTGATCCGGTCGAGCTTAAGCCAGCCGCGGAAGGGGACATACTCGCCGAATGGAACGAGATGGTGCTTTGCATAGCCGGTCAGAATGTCTCCGGTTTGAGTGTAAGCTTGGACGGTGTTGAAATAGAGCGTTTCTTGGTTCTTTCGCGTGCGGTCCGGGACGCCGGTCAGAAGCAAAGCGCCGTCCTGCAAGATGGCGGCAATGCGAGATCGCGCCCGCAGATCCTCATCGAGAAAGCCCGGAAAGGCGGTTTCCGGCCACAGGAGCACATCCACCTCGCCGGGACCGCTCGAGAGGTCCAGATAGCGCGTTAAGGTTTCGTCTCGCTGTTCGGGCGCCCACTTCTCCCTTTGCGGCACGTTGCCTTGAACTATACGCACATCGACACCGGGCGCAGGTCCCGGCTCTAACCCGAGCCGGCCTTGGCCTATGGTCCATGTCGTCGCGATCACGGCCGCGAACAGACTAGCGGGGACCCAGCGCCGCCGTCTCTCCGTCACCAGGGCCGCGGCCGGCAGCGTTCCGGCCAGGACTAAAAGAAAGCCCAGCCCATAGCTGCCGATCCATGCGGCCGGCTGCCTCAGTGTCGGGTAGTCGACAAGGGCGTAGGCGGTGAGGTTCCAGGGAAATCCCGTGAAGACGTGCCCGCGCAGCCACTCTGCCGCCGTCCAGGAGGTTGCGAATAGCAGGCAGGTCGTTACGCCGGTGACCGCAAAGCGGGACTTAGTGCTGGAAAACAGCGCCGCCGCCAAGGCCGGAAAGGTGGCCAGACCGGCGGCCAGTGCCGCAACGGCCGGGATCGCCAGCGCCCCAAATTTATCGGGGTCCACATAGAAGCTCTCGGAGATCCATGAGAGGCCAAAGCCGAACTGACCGAGACCAAAGGCCCACCCGACCAGTGCGGCTGCCCCGACGGAGCCAGCGCGCAGCAGAAGAAGCAGCACTGAAAAGGATACGGGCACGAGCAGAATGATCGAGAAGGGCGGAAGCGACAGAACGGTCATCGCTCCTGCTGCGGTCGCGACAATGGCGCGAGACGGCAAGGAAGTCACCCAGCCTCTGCAAAAAGGCAAAGGCGACCTCATGGACCAGTCCGGTGTGCTTGCTGGACCTTCGGCCCAATGAGGAGCAATCCGACGCCACATACCACAAACACATCGGCCATGTTGAAGGCGGGCCAATGGGCGGTGCTCACATAGAAATCGAGGAAATCCGTGACCCCCTGAAAACGCAGGCGATCCGTTACGTTGCCGAAAGCGCCTCCTATGATCGCGCCGTATGCGACGGCTTCGACTCTGTTGGCAGCTTGACACATCATGAACGTCAACCAGACGCAGACGGCAATGGCCAGCGCCGCCAGGACCCACCATGGTGTGCCGCTGAGAAGGCCGAAGGTCACGCCGTCATTACGCAAGTACGTGAGATTGAACCCAGGGGCGATCGGGACGCTAGCGCGCAGGGATTCCGCATTCGCAACCACGATAGCTTTTGTGACTTGATCGACGGAGAAAGCGATGAAAATGGCAAGAGTGCCGCTAACTGACGCTTTTAGAGAGGGCGGCATGTCGTCACCCCAGCCAAACGTCTAGAAACAACATGAGAACAAGGCCAATTGATAGTCCGAGGGTCGCTTTGTTCTGATGGCCGCTTCGATGAGTCTCAGGAATTATTTCGTGGCTGATTACGTAAAGCATCGCACCTGCTGCAAAGGCGAGGCCCCATGGGAGTAGCGGTTCCGACAGTGTGATGATGCCTGCTCCGAGCAAGCCACCAATCGGTTCGACCATGCCGGTGAGGGCCGCGATGGCCCAGGCGCGGAGCCTGGGATACCCTTCACCCAAGAGCGATACCGCGACGGCGAGCCCCTCAGGAGCGTTCTGAAGACCGATGCCGATCGCGATCGGCAGACCGCCCTCCATGCCTCCCGAACCAAATCCCACGCCGACTGCAAGGCCTTCTGGGAAGTTGTGAATCGTAATCGCGAAGATGAAGAGCCAAACCCGCCGCAAGGACTCCGCCTCCGGTCCTTCACGACCCGATCTGAAGTGTTCATGGGGCAGCTTCTCGTTCATCAGCGCTACCGCCCCCATTCCCAGAAGGATCGCAACGCAGACGATGGCGGCCGGTGTAGCTCCGTTGTCGAACAAGGTTTCGGCGGCATCGAGTGCAGGGATAATCAAGGAGAAAAAGGAGGCGGCAAGCATCACCCCGGCCGCGAAGCCGAGCGACAGGTCGCGAGTTGCCCGCGACGGAATGTGACCGAACAAAACGGGCACCGCGCCGACGGCCGTCAGCGTGCCGCCGGCGAGACTTCCAATCAGACCGAGCAGTATCGGGGGCAGGGTGTCCATGTCTGAGCTGGTTCACCCTTCCGGGTAACTCGAGTAGATCTCGGTCGACCCGTCCTGCCGGATTAGAAAGACATCGTAGGCTTCCCGGTCTTCTTCGGGACCCATGCCGGGCGAACCGTAAGGCATTCCGGGCACCGCAAGGCCGATTGCGTCAGGACGTTCTTCCAGAAGACGGCGGATGTCGGAAGCCGGTACATGTCCTTCGATCACATAGCCTTCCACCAAACCGGTATGGCAGGAGACCATGCGTTGGGGCACACCTCTCTCCAGCTTGAAACGAACCAGCAGTCCGCCGAACATGTCTTCGCCGGTGGGCGCAAAACCGTTCTCCTCGAGATGGTTCATCCACGACAGGCAGCAGCCACAGCCGTTCGTCTTGCGAACCTCGATAGCTGTAACTTCCGCGAACGCCTGGGCAGCCGGAAGCAGTGAGATTGCGAAAACAAGTATATGTTTCAGACTATTCATGGGTCACAGGCTTTCAGTTGCTTGCCGGGCGATCTCGCGTTCCAGGCTGGTGGCCAGAAGGGCGCGTGCCCCAGCAAGGCGCGACAACGCGGAGGTATCATCATCCGTCTGGCGCTCTATTGCATTGGCGAGGCGGTCGTCGGAGAGAGGATCGGTTGGGCGTCCTTCGACGAGAACTTCGTAGTGAAGATTGGGCCCGGTTGCCGTACCCGTGGCGCCGACGCGACCAATCGTGTCCCCCGCCGCCACGCGTTGGCCTTGAGCGAGCTCGTCGGGGGTCGAGCTGAGATGCGCGTATCTCGTCATGGTGTCCGAGCCGTGAGTGAGTTCGACGACGCGGCCGTACCCATTCCGCCAGCCGATGAAGCTGACTTGACCGGGGGCTGTCGCATGGACCGGAGTTCCACCCGCTGCTGCGAAGTCGACTCCAGTGTGCATTCGAACATTGCCATAGACCGGGTGTAGGCGACGTCCAAACACAGAACTGAGGCGCGCACCTTCGACCGGTTGTGCAAAGACCCGCAAGACCTCACCGTCCACATAGATCGTCGCCTGACCGCTTCCGTTTTCCGGCCAGACGATTTCGTAGAGGGCTCCGCCGATCTCCAGAGCAGCGAATGCCAGGTCAGGCTGCCCGATTCGTTCGTTTCCAAGCCGGGCCTCTCTCCAAAGAAGTTGCAGCTTTTCGCCGCCCGACATGTCACGACGGAAATCCACAGTTCCGCCGAGCATTTGCGCAAGGTCCACGGCAAACCGGGCGGGCATGTCGGCCTCTTCGAGGGCGGCGAAGAGTGAACTGCCGATCACCGCCTCACCCGCGAGGGTCACGAGTTCGGGTTCAGGTGAAACGACTGATGTAGACAGCTCTTCACCGAAGGTGGCCTCAATCCGAACACCGTCTCCGACGGTAAGCGATACCGAGCGCGCAGCACCATCTGCGGTCGAGATGAGGGTGATGGAATGTCCGGGCCGGAGGCGCCGCAGGTCATATTCAGCACCTATTGCCAAGGCGACTTCTGCCCGGGTGTTTGCCGCGAGGCCGGCCTCCGCCAGGACGGCATCGAGGGTTTCGCCAGGCGCGATTTCGCGCGACCATCTCGTCAGAACGGGTTCAATCTCCGGCAATGCAGTGTCGCTGGCCGCGATCTCCTGCAGGAGCGGCAAGGGTTTGAATTCGGGAATTCTTTCGATACCTGGCTGTCCCTGTGCCGGAAAGGCGGTTTCCAAAACCCTGGGAGCTTGCAACGCCGGCGGAGACCACGCGCTAGCTGCGGCGAGCGCCGGAGGAACCGGATCGCTCGACCATTCCCAGGATAATGCAAGTCCCCCAGCGGACAATGCCGCTAAGCCTGTGAAACTTGCCGCGAATATTCCGAACTTCATGGTGGCCCCCTAAGATTCTTCTTCAAGTGCACGCCGGATTTTAGGCACGGCGAATTCTCTCGGTTCGTGATAGTCGATCATGGAGACGAACCGGCCCGAACGATCGAACAGGAAGACACTCGCGGTATGGTTCATCGTGTAATCGCCGCTT
>JAGRLX010000378.1 GCA_020441605.1 Alphaproteobacteria bacterium | reverse complement strand
GTCGGCGCCTATTACTATCTGCGGATCGTCAAGATCATCTATTTCGATGAGCCGGCCGAGGCCTTCGACGCCATGGACACCGAGGTGAAACTGGTGGCCTATGCCTCGGGTGCATTTACCGTGCTCTTCGTGCTGTTTGCCAATCCGCTGATCGAACTGGCGGCGCAGGCTGCCCAGTCGTTGTATTAGCGGCAGTCTTTTGCAGCTCGCCTCGGGCCATCCGGTCCGACATTTCGATCGGATCGATTCCACCAACGCCGAAGCACGGCGATGTGCCGAAGCGGGCGAGGCGGGCCCCTTGTGGTTATGGGCCGATGAACAGACGGGGGGCAGGGGGCGCATGGGCCGCAATTGGGTGTCGCGGCCAGGCAATCTCTATGCAACCTATTTGTTCTCTACGTCTGCCACACCTGCCATGGCCTCCCAATTGAGTTTCGTTGCCGCCCTTGCCGTGCACGACATGGCGCGAGCCTTGTGCCCCGAACTCACGGCGTTGATCAAATGGCCCAACGACGTTCTGATCGAAGGCGCGAAGTTCTGCGGCATTCTCGCCGAAGTGGTGGCCGCCGCGCCCACCCGAATCGCTCTCGGCTGTGGGGTCAACGTGGCCCATTCGCCTCAAGGAACGCCCTACCCGGTCACTCAGCTTGGCAGTCATCTCACAGTTGAATCTGTTCTGCAGGAGCTTGATTCAAGCCTTTCAAATCGCCTGGAAATCTGGGATGAGGGAAGGGGTTTCGCCGCTGTCCGCGAAGCTTGGATCAGCCGGGCGCTCGGCATCGGCGGGCAGATCTGTGTCCGTAATGGCCAGGCCCGTATCGAGGGGCTATTCGCCGGACTGGCTGCAGACGGCGGCCTGGTCGTGTGCCAGTCCGACGGCAGGGAAGTGATCCTCCATTCCGGCGATGTGACCTTTGCCGAACTGGAGCGCTTGAGAAGCAGAACGGTATGAACGCCAAGAAGAAATTCGATCATAGCAACGACGTGGTGCTGCTGCCCCTGGGCGGTACCGGCGAGATCGGCATGAACTGCTATTGCTACGGAGTCGGCCCCATGGACGACCGGCAATGGCTGATGGTCGATCTCGGTGTAAAGTTCGGCGACGAATCCGACCCTGGCATCGACGTCGTCCTGCCTGACGTCTCCTTCATTGCCGGGGATCGCCGCAATCTGGCCGGGATCGTGCTGACCCATGCCCATGAGGACCATCTCGGCGCGGTGGCTTGGCTCTGGCCGCAACTCCGTTGCCCGGTCTACTGTACGCCCTTCGCTGCCCAGATCCTGGCCCTGAAACTCAAGGAAGCTGGGCTCGACGACGAGGTTCCAGTCAAGGTCCAGCCGCTGGGGTCGAAATTCGAACTAGGCCCATTCAAGCTCGAATTCGTGGCCGTTACCCATTCCATTCCGGAACCTGCCGCACTGTTGATCAAGACCCGTCAGGCAACTATCCTGCATTCTGGCGACTGGAAGATCGATCGCGCGCCGGTCCTGGGGGCCGGGATGGACGAGAAGCGCCTGCGCGAGATTGGGTCACAGGGCGTGGACGTCCTCGTCTGCGACTCCACAAACGTCTTGCGCGAAGGGCATTCGCCATCCGAAGCCGATGTCGCCGCTACCATTCGGCACATCGTCACCGAGGCGAAGAGGCGTGTGGCAATTACCACCTTCGCCTCCCATGTCGATCGCATTTCCACGGCGGTCTCCGCCGCCAGGGCCACCGGCCGCGAGGTGGTTGTCGCCGGCCGTGCCATGCGCAACACCATCGAGGCGGCGCGCGCCTGCGGCTATTTGCGCGACGCCGGACGATTCCTCGACGAGGAGGAGTTCGGCTACCTGCCACCCGACAAGATCCTCTTGCTGTGCACCGGCAGCCAGGGCGAGCCGAGGGCCGCGATCTCCCGCATTTCCGAGGATCAGCATCCCCATGTGTCGCTGGAACCGGGAGATCTGGTGATCTTTTCGTCCAAGACCATTCCTGGAAATGAAAAGGACGTTGACCGCATCCTCAACAACCTGGCCGAACTCGACGTGGAGATCATCACATCGGACGATGCCCTGGTTCATTCCTCGGGCCATCCACGTCAGGAGGAATTGCGCACGCTTTACGATTGGGTGAGGCCCGCGGCATTGATCCCCATGCATGGTGAACCACGTCATATCCATGCCCATGCGGCCTTCGCCAGGGCGTGTGGCATTGCGGACGTGCTCATTCCGCACGACGGCCACATCATCAAGCTCAGTCCCGGCCCCTTGCGCGATGTTGACGAGGCGCCATGCGGGCGGCTGCATGTCGATGGCCGCCTGATCGTTCCGGGTGAAGACGGGCCCGCACGGCAGCGCCGCAAGCTGAGCTTTTCAGGAATTGTCGTCGCCACCGTGGTGCTGAGCAGCAAGCTGGACCTTGCGGTTCCCATCCAGATCACGGCCGAGGGCCTGCCGCCGGGCCTCGACGAAGAGTTGCTGGAGAAGGCGGAGCAGGTCTTTGACTCGATACCGCGGCCGCAGCGCAAGAACGACGGCGAACTGTCGGAGACGCTGCGCACCGCGATCCGCCGTGCCGCCGAGGTCGTCTGGGGCAAGAAGCCTGTGACGCGTGTTCTGGTGTCTCGGCTCTAGGTTGCGCCGAGGTTTAATGTGCGGATGGGTGCGTTTCGTGTTATAAGGCAGCGCTGAGTAGCCGGCAATCAGGTGCCATCGATTGGTCACCCTCGCGCTACTCGCCACTTTAACTCCGGCGCAACCTTCCCCTGGCATGCGATTGCCCGTGCTTGCCCGTTGCGTGAGAGGAGGGAGTGCGACATGGCGCAATCCGATCGACTATTCTCCCACGACATCGCGCGTCTCTATGATGAGTGCCTTGGCCCGATGCTGTTCGAGCCCTATGCCGAGGACCTTGCAGCGCGCATCGCTGCGGCAAGACCTCATGACATTCTCGAGACAGCGGCAGGTACTGGCCTTGTTGCCCTTAAGATGGCCAGCCGCATGCCACAAGCGAAGATCACTGCCACCGACCTGAACCCCGGCATGTTGGAAGTCGCTGCGGCGAAGGACGACGCTGCTGCGATCAGTTGGCAGGCTTGCGATGCGTGCGATCTGCCGTTTGCCGCCGAACGATTTGATGTGGTGGCGTGCCAGTTTGGCGCCATGTTCTTTCCCGACAAGGTGCAGGCCTATGGCGAAGCCCGGCGTGTGTTGCGGCCGGGAGGGCGGTTCATCTTCAATGCCTGGGACGATGTCGCCCTCAGCCCGGTACCCGAGGCGGTGCTCGACGAACTGGCCGAAATCTTCCCGAATGACCCGCCGAGCTTTCTGCGCCGCATTCCGCATGGCTACCACGACAACCAGGCAATCGCGGCGGCCCTGTGCGAGGTGGGCTTCCACGATATCACCATCGATGGGCTGACATTGCCGTGTCGCGTGGCCTCGCCGCGGCAGGCCGCCCGCGGTTTCTGTCTGGGCACGCCCACGCGCAACGAACTGGAGGCGCGGGAGCCGGGCGGCCTGGAGGCCATCGCCAGCAGAGTCGAGAAAGCTATAGCTCGGAGGTTCGGCACGGATGCCTTCGAATCCTCCATGAGGGCCTATGTGGTGACGGCGCGCAAGTAGCCACATCGGGTAGCGGTCTGGGCTATAATCCCGCGAATCATGAGCAAGCACGTCAGGCCCCCCGACCCCCCCAAGGACGCAGAACGCATCGAGCTTAAGGAGGCGCTGGAGGAGCGCTACCTTGCCTATGCGCTGTCGACGATCATGCATAGGGCGCTGCCCGACGTGCGCGACGGCCTCAAGCCGGTCCATCGCCGCTTGCTGCACGTGATGAGCCAACTGCGCCTGGACCCCAACACGGCCTTCAAGAAGTCTGCCAAGATCGTCGGCGATGTGATGGGCGGCTATCATCCGCATGGTGATCAGTCGATTTATGACGCGCTGGTTCGCCTCGCCCAGGATTTCTCGTCGCGCTACCCCTTGGTCGACGGCCAGGGGAATTTCGGCAACATCGATGGCGATAGCGCCGCCGCCTACCGCTACACCGAGGCCCGTATGACAGAAGTGGCCAAGCTGCTTCTTGATGGTCTCGACGAGGACACGGTCGACTTCCGGCCTAACTACGATGGATCGCTGCAGGAGCCCGTTGTGCTGCCGGGGGCCTTTCCAAATCTCCTGGCCAATGGCGCAACTGGCATCGCCGTGGGCATGGCGACCTCGATCCCGCCGCACAACGCCGCCGAGCTTTGCGACGCCGCCCTCCATCTCATCAAGGCGCCCAATGCCACCGACGAAAAGATCGCGCAATTGGTGCCAGGGCCGGATCTTCCGACAGGTGGCATTATCATCGATGACCACGCCACGATCCTTGAAGCCTACCGCAGTGGGCGGGGCGGATTCCGCGTTCGTGCCCGCTGGCATCAGGAGGATCTTGCCCGGGGTACTTGGCAGATCGTCGTCACCGAAATCCCCTATCTCGTCCAGAAGAGCCGGCTGATCGAAAAGATCGCCGAACTCCTCACCGCGAAGAAATTGCCGTTGCTGGCCGATGTCCGCGATGAATCGGCCGAAGACATCCGGCTCGTTCTCGAGCCCAAGAGCCGCAGCGTTGATCCGCTGCTGCTGATGGAACAGCTGTTCAAAGCGACCGAACTCGAAGGCCGCATACCGCTCAACATGAACGTGCTCTCGCACGGCAAGGTGCCGCGCGTCATGTCGCTGAAGGAGGTGCTGCGCGAGTGGCTCGACCACCGCAAGGATGTCTTGGTCCGTCGGTCGAACTACCGGCTGGGTGAAATTGCCCGGCGACTCGAGATCCTCGAAGGCTATCTGATCGCCTATCTCAACCTCGAC
>JAGRLX010000377.1 GCA_020441605.1 Alphaproteobacteria bacterium | reverse complement strand
CTGGGTTATCCGCCGCAAGGCAGAGGTGGTGGCGGCTGTCCGCGGTGGTTTGTTGAGTCTGGAAGAGGCGTGTGAGCGCTATGTGCTTACCGTTGAAGAGTATCTGAGTTGGCAGCGGTCGATCGACCGCCATGGCCTCGCGGGACTCCGGACAACGCGCATCCAGGATTACCGCGCCAATTGAGTTGTGTCGCAGAGTTGATCGGGGGCCGGACGCCACGTCCGGCCTCTTTCCTTTTGCGCGAGCACTAGCCAAGGAGGCAATTCCACTTACCCGAACCTTCGGCTAGTCTGCGGCGATGAAGGTCCTCATCCTCTTCGCCCATCCGCGGTTCTCCGTTTCCACCACCCAGAAGGCCATGCTCAAGGCGGTGAGCGGCCTCGATGGCGTGACCATCCACGATATCTACGCCGCCTATCCCGACTTCGCCATAGACGTGGCCGCCGAGCAGGAGATGTTGCGCGATCACGATCTTATCGTGCTGCAGCATCCGCTTTACTGGTACTCCGCCCCCGCCATCATCAAGGAGTGGCTCGATCTGGTCCTGGAGCATGGCTGGGCCTATGGCCATGGCGGCACCAGGCTTGCCGGCAAGTTCCTGCTGTCGGCGGTATCGACCGGCGGACCTGCCGAGGCCTACGCCCATGGCGGGCGCAACCGTTTCCAGCTCGACGAATTGCTCGCCCCATTCAACCAGACGGCCTATCTTTGCTCCATGGCCTACTTGAGGCCCTTTGCCGTCTATTCCGGCCGGCGGCTCGGTCCCGAAGAACTCAGCGCCCACGCCGAGACCTACCGCGACCTGATCGTTGGGCTGCGCGACGGCCGGATCGACCCTTTTTCGCATCTGGCCACAGGCTACACCTTGCCACCGCATTTCGCCGAGGGAGGCCGCTGATGCATCTTGAGCAGTTCCTGCTGGGTGCCTTCGTCTACCTGTGCGCGGCCGTCATCGCCGCACCCCTGGCGGCACGACTGGGGCTGGGTTCGGTCCTGGGCTATCTCGTCGCCGGCATGGTCATAGGCCCTTCCGTCCTGGGCCTGGTCGGAAGCGAAGGGGCCGATGTCATGCATTTCGCCGAATTCGGCGTCATCGTGATGCTGTTCCTCGTCGGCCTGGAATTGCAGCCGTCCAAGCTCTGGGCACTCCGCAAGCCCATCCTGGGCCTCGGCGGATTGCAGGTGGTAGTGACCGCCACGGTGATCGGTGCTGCCGCCCTGGCATTGGGTACCGAGTGGCGGGCGGCCACAGCCACCGGACTGGTCCTCGCCATGTCGTCGACAGCGATTGTGCTGCAGAGCCTGGGCGAACGCGGCCTGCTCAAGACCGCTGCGGGCCAATCGTGCTTCTCGGTCCTGCTTTTCCAGGACATCGCTGTCATTCCGATTCTCGCCCTTCTGCCGCTGATGGCAACGGTCCATGGCGGCGAGGGCCATGGCGCGAATCTGATCGCCAGCCTTCCGGCCTGGGTACAGACGTTGGCGGTCTTCGCCGCCGTGGCAGCCATCATCCTGGCCGGCCGCTATCTCATGCGCCCGCTATTCCGCCTGGTCGCGGCCAGCGGCATCCGAGAAATCTTCGTGGGGCTCGCCCTGCTGATCGTTGTCGGCATCACCCTTCTCATGCAGTTCGTCGGCCTTTCGGCGGCTCTTGGCACTTTTCTCGCAGGCGTGGTGCTGGCCGAAAGCGAGTACCGGCACGAGCTGGAGATGGACCTCGACCCATTCAAGGGCCTTCTCCTCGCGGTGTTCTTCATTGCAGTGGGTGCCGGCATCGATTTCGGCCTGGTGATGGCCCAACCGCTCAGCCTCCTTGGCCTTGTGATCGGCTTCATCGCCCTGAAACTGATGGTACTGTTCAGCCTCGCCCGCCTGTTTCGCATGGGCGCTCCCGATGCCTCGCGCTTTGCCTTTTCGCTTGCCCAGGGCGGCGAATTCGCATTCGTTCTCATCTCCTTCGCCGCAGGTCTTGGCCTGCTGGCCGCCGCCATGTCGTCACTGCTGGTCGCGATGGTGGCGATTTCGATGGCCTTCGCGCCCCTGCTCATGATCTTCGACGAGAAACTGATGCAGCGCCGTTATGCCCGGGGTGGCGGATCGCGCGAGCCGGACCGGATCGACGAAACAGAAACGCGGGTAATCATCGCCGGGCACGGACGCTATGGCATGACCGTGGGGCGGCTGCTCGCTGCCCGCGGAATCAAGGCCGTGATCATGGATCATGATGCCGAGCAGATCGAGGCACTGCGCAAGTTCGGCTACAAGGTCTATTATGGCGACGCCACCCGAAGCGACCTCCTGGAGGCCGCCGGTGCACGCGAGGCGGCGGCTCTAGTGATCGCCATCGACGATCGTGAGAAGGCCCTTGCCATCGTCGAGGCCGCCCGTCAGCACTTTCCCCACCTCCAAATCTTTGCTCGCGCCTACGACCGGATGCACGCCTACGAACTGCTGAATGCCGGGGTCGAACATGTGCACCGCGAGGTCTTTGCCTCCTCGGTGGACTTGGCCGAAGGCCTGCTGGCAAGCCTCGGCCATCACCCCTACGAGGCCCGCCGCGCGGCGCGTGCCTTCAAGCTTCACGACGAAGCGCTGCTCCGCAAGGCGGCACGCCATGCCGGCGACAGCGGCCGTCTGATCGACATCGCCCGGGAAGGCCGGGCTGAAATCGGCAAGGTGCTCGCCGCCGATCTCGATCACGAGGAAACCGTCGCCGACCATGGTTGGGAGCCACCCGACCGGGTCCGCGAATGACCGCTGCGCCACTTGTGAGCGAGGCAGGCGGGCGGGCGGAACCAGACCGCGCAGAGATGACCTTGGCACCCTTTCCTTTTGCCGCCGAGTGACGCTAAATGCCGACATGCAACAAACTCCACAATCAAATATTCACGACGTCAGGATCGACCCGCGCAACCTCGACATCCTGATCTCCATCAACGGCACCCTCGTGCCACGCGACCAGGCCATGGTGTCGGTTTTCGATTCGGGTTTCATCCTTGGCGACGGCGTGTGGGAGGGTCTGCGCATGGTCAGGGGCGGCGTGCCCTTCCTGCGCGAACATATCGAGCGGCTGTATGAGGGCGCCAAGGCGATCTTCATGGACATTGGCGTAACACCTGACGAACTGGTCAGGCGGTTGTTCGACTGCCTCGACGCCAACCGGATGGAGGACGGCGTCCACATCCGGTTGATGGTGACCCGGGGGGTCAAGGCCACACCTTACCAGGACCCCCGCGTGACCGTCTCCTCGGCCACCATCGTGATCATTCCGGAATACAAGACGGCCAACCCCGAGAAGCTGCAGAAAGGGCTCGCGCTGCATACAGTGAACGTGCGCCGCGGCTATCCCGACGTGCAGGACCAGAAACTCAACTCACATTCCAAGCTCAATTGCATAACCGCTTGTATTCAGGCGGCAAATGCCGGTGCGGATGAAGGCCTCATGCTCGATCCCCATGGCTTTGTGGCGACCTGCAATTCAACCCATTTCTTCATCGTACGGCGCGGCGAGGTCTGGACCTCGACCGGGCAATATTGCATTCCCGGCATCACCCGCGGCAACATGATCCGCCTGTGCCGGGAAAATGACATCCCGGTGTTCGAGAAGCCCTTCTCGCTCTATGATGTCTATGGCGCCGACGAAGCCTTCGTCACCGGAACCTTTGCCGGATTGATTCCCGTACGGATCATCGACGGCAGGCCGGTGCGCCATCCTCTGTCGACGCAGGAATGGTCTGGTCCCGGTCCAATCTCGCGGCGCCTATCGCAACTCTACAAGGAACTTTGCCTCGCGGATTCGAAAAGGAGTCTGGCGTGACCAACATTGCCATGTGGTCGGGGCCCCGCAACATCTCGACCGCGATGATGTATGCCTTCGGCAACCGCGCCGATTGCGTCGCCTGGGACGAACCCTTCTACGCATTCTCCCTGGTCCACCACGGCAACGATCATCCGATGCGCGATGCGATCATCGCCGCCAATGACAGCGACTGGGACCGGCTGGTGGCCCGTTGCCTGGCGCCCGCAGGGAAGCCGGTCTTCTACCAGAAGCACATGACCCACCACATGCTGCCGGGTTATGACCGGTCATGGATCAAGGGCCTCACCAATGCCTTTCTGATCCGTTCGCCCGAGCGCGTGCTGGCAAGCTATGTGAAGAAGTGGTCCGACGTCACACTGCGCGACATCGGCTTCGTCGAGCAGGCCGGGATCTTCGACATGGTGGCCGATCATCTGGGAAAGCCGCCGGCGGTGGTCGATGCCGAGGATGTGCTGGACGATCCGCGAAGCGTCTTGACCAGGCTTTGTGGTGCCTGCGGCATTGCCTTCGATGAAGCGATGTTGCGCTGGGCCCCGGGTCCCAAGGCATTCGACGGTGTGTGGGCCCCTCACTGGTACAATGCCGTCTGGGCCTCGACCGGCCTCAGCAAGCCGGAGTCAAGGCCCTCTCCATTACCGGCCGAACTGCAACGGATCGCGGATGCAGCCCGGCCCTATTATGAGAAGATGAGGCCCTATCGCCTCACCTGATATGCTGGGCGGCGAGGGCTTGCGGGGTCATCGGCGCCGGTGCGCCGCCTTCCTTCTCGACCAGCAATTCGGCCCGGCGAAGTTCCTGTTCGGTTTCTGCCAGGGCAGCTTTGGCGTCTTCGAGCTGATCACGCAGCTCGGCGATTGACTTCATCAGATTGTCACGGCGTCCACGCGCCGCCTTGGCCTGAAGCGAATAGTTGAAATGGCCGGGGTCGGAGACGCCGTTGCGGCTTTCCTCGAATTTCACGGCGGCATCCAGATCGTCGTACTTGCGCATGAAGTCGTTGATCATGCCTTCGATATCAGCAACCTGCCTGCGTTTTTCTTCGGTGCGGAACCGGTGAAGACGAAGCAGCGTGTCACGTGGACGCATGGGAGGCCTCTTTACTCAAACAAACCACGGGGAGCTGTCGCGTCCCCTTTTCACGATTCACCGAATCAACTACGCAGATGATTCCGGATGTCGTGTGGGGACATGATGAACGGGTAAGCTTAAGGGCGGGTAAACCGGGGCACAATGCAAGGTTGGCGCGAAATTCAAAGGATTTCCCAGGGGCACATCCCAGATTTGGTGTCTCGCGCAGACCACACCCAAGATATGGCGCTTTGCCGTTCAAAATCCGAATCGCCTGGATTAGGTTTTGTTAACCTTTCCCGGCTTATCTTAAACACCAGCGTTAACGGTTAGTTTCGCGCGAGCCCCGTCGGGCGCGCCACGATGAGGACTCCAGGAGAGAGTCCGGAAAGCATAGGGGATTCGAGATGAGGGTACTGCTGATCGAGGACGATACCGCGACGGCCCAGAGCATCGAACTGATGCTGAAGTCGGAAGGTTTCAATGTCTATACCACCGACCTCGGTGAGGAAGGCGTGGACCTCGGCAAGCTCTACGACTACGATATTATACTTCTTGATCTGAACCTGCCGGACATGTCGGGCTACGAGGTGCTGAAGACACTTCGTGTCGCCAAGGTCAATACACCTATCCTGATCCTTTCGGGCCTCGCCGGAATCGAGGACAAGGTGAAGGGCCTCGGCTTTGGCGCCGACGATTACATGACCAAGCCATTCCACAAGGATGAACTTGTCGCGCGTATCCACGCCGTGGTGCGCCGCTCGAAGGGTCACGCCCAATCGGTCATCGTAACCGGCGAACTGCTGGTCAATCTCGATACCAAAACGGTCGAAGTAGGCGGCAGCCGGGTCCATCTCACCGGCAAGGAATACCAGATGCTGGATCTTCTCAGCCTGCGCAAGGGCACCACGCTGACCAAGGAAATGTTCCTCAACCACCTTTACGGCGGCATGGACGAGCCGGAA
>JAGRLX010000376.1 GCA_020441605.1 Alphaproteobacteria bacterium | reverse complement strand
GGCCTCTCCGGCCTACCTGGCCGAGCATGGCCACCCCACCCACCCGGCCCATCTCTCCGCCCATCACTGCATGGGTTATGCTTATCGGTCTCGACGCGACGTTTGGCGTTTCACCAACGCCGAGGGGCGCGAAATCACCGTCGCCCCCAGTGGTCCCCTTAGTGTGACGAACGTCGACGCGCTGATCCCGACAATCCTGGAGGGTCTCGGAGTTGCCGAACTCCCTGATTTCATCGCGAAGGAATACATCGCCGACGGTCGGCTCATAAACCTGTTGCCAGACTGGTCCCTGCCCAAGGGCGCACTCTATTTCGTCACACCCACCGCTCGTTCCCGACCTGCCAAGATCGATGCGCTGGCGGAATTTCTGTTCGCGCGGCTATCCAACCCGGATTGGCTGGGATAGCCGCCGGCCGTCCGTTGGCCCTAAGGGTCCGACGGGTCGGCGACGCCCGCTTCGGCAAAAGGCAGCGTAACCCGGAACAGTGCCCCGCCGTCCGGCCCATTGGTAACGGTGATCGTGCCGTTCAACCGCTCGACGATGGTGCGGGAGATCGCGAGCCCCATGCCGAGCCCCGACGATTTGGTCGAATAGAAGGCGTCGAAGATGTGGCCCAGGTCCGCGGACGGGATCCCGGTGCCCGTATCCTCTACCTCCATCACCAGGTCTTTCGCACCGGAGATGGCACGGATACTTACGCTGCCCGTCTCGGAGCCGGAGTTCCTTATCGCGTCGACACCGTTCAGAACCAGGTTGATGAGGACCTGCTGAAACTGGATCGCATCGCCCAGAACGGGCGCCAGGTCCCCTGACACCTTCACATCAAGAGTAACGCCCGCTGCCCGTGCGGCCGCGCTGGTCAGCGAGACAGTGTCCGAGATGACCATGCCGAGATCGACGGGCATCGCCACGGATTCCGATTTTCCGTAGAGGCCGCGCAAACGCTCGACCACATCGCTTGCGCGCCTCGCGCTGGCAACCGATTCCTGAACTGCCTCGACGACCTCTGTCATGTCCGGCGCGTCGGCGGCAAGCCAGCGCAGGGCGACCTGCCCATTCGTCACCGAGGCGGCCAGTGGCTGGTTGATCTCGTGGGCAATGGATGCCGTCAGCTGACCCATCGTGTTCGCGCGGGACACGCGCGCCAGATCGCTGCGCATCACTTCCAGCCGTTCTTCCGCCCTCTTCAGATCGTCGATGTCGGTGGCAACGCCATACCAGCGCCGTAGAACCCCGTTCTTGTCCAGGGTCGGAGTTGCGCGAATGACGGTCCAGCGATAGTCGCCCCACTTGCGGCGCACCCGCATGGTTTCTTCGTAAGGCTCTGCGGTTTCCATCGAATGTTGCCATCTGATCACCAGCCGGTCCACATCCCCGGGGTGCATCATGTTCACCCATTTGTCGCCCCCGATGTCCTCCAGCGTCCAGCCCAGCTCGTGCCAGGGGCGGTTGATGTAATCGACGCCGCCGGTCACGCCATCGGCCGTCCAGAGGAGGGCAGGCACAGTGTTGATCAACGTGTCCAACTCGCGCTGGCGGTCGTCCTCTTCGCAGGGCCAGACCAGATAGGCGGCGGTGCAAGCCACCGCCACCAGGGCAAGAACCGCAGCGGCGATCCACGCACCCTCTACCGGGGCGCGCAAGATGGTGGCTCCGAGGCCGATCGCGGTGCAGATCACCGCAGAGGCCGCCAGAAGCCGAAACGCCCCGTCCGGCAACCTCGGTTTGGCCAGGACCAGGACCATCACCTGCAGAGGGGCCACTGCGAAAGGCAGGGGGCTCAGGCCTCCCGTCCAAGCGATGCACGGCAGGAGCAGAAGGAACGGCACGGCCAGAAGGGCTGTTGCGGGCTTCCCGGACAATGTCAGGACCCTCTCTCAATCAAGTCCAATCGCACACAGGATAGGACCTGGTTTTTTCCAGAGATATACCAATTCCCCTCCAAGTCTGTGCGATCTCCCGCAGGAGATGAGCACAATTGCCAATTGGGCACAAAGTCAAAAGCCGACCCCGGACGGAACCAGGATCGGCGATCTTCGCGGTGAAATCTGTGCCGGGTGGTCCCGGCGCCGGCTCACGCCTTGATGAAGGCCAGCAGATCGGCGTTCAGCACGTCGGCATTCACCGTCAGCATCCCGTGCGAGAACCCGGGATAGGTTTTCAGGCTGCCATTCGCCAGAAGCTGCACGGCCTTCCTGGCCGAGTTGTCGATGGGAACGATCTGGTCGTCCTCGCCGTGCAGAACCAGGGTCGGAACCGAAATCGCTTTCAGATCCTCGGTCTGGTCGGTTTCGGAAAAGGCCTTGATGCCGTCGAAATGCGCCTTGGCGCTACCCATCATGCCCTGCCGCCACCAGTTCTGGATCACCCCTTCCTGCACCTCGGCCTCCTCGCGGTTGAAGCCATAGAAGGGACCGGCGGGCACGTCCCGGAAGAACTGCGCGCGGCTGGTCGCCAGCGCCTTGCGGAACCCGTCGAACACCTCCTTGGGCAGCCCGTCCGGGTTGCTTTCGGTCTTCATCATCAGCGGCGGCACAGCCGCAACAAGCACCGCCTTGGCAACCCGGCCGGCGGGCTCGCCATGACGCGCGACATAGCGCGCCACCTCGCCGCCGCCGGTCGAGTGGCCGATATGGACGGCCCCCTTCAGGTCCAGCGCCTCGGCCACGGCGAAGGCATCCGCAGCATAGTGGTCCATGTCATGCCCGTGATCGACCTGCGACGAGCGTCCGTGGCCGCGCCGGTCATGGGCCACCACGCGATAGCCGTGGGACAGGAAGAACAGGATCTGCGCATCCCATTCGTCGGAGCTGAGCGGCCAGCCATGGTGGAATACGATCGGCTGGGCCTCTTTCGGGCCCCAGTCCTTGTAGAAGATATCAACTCCGTCCTTGGTGGTTGTCGTAGCCATGTCTTGAGTTCCTTTGGGTTGGATGGGTGAAGCGAAACTGGGGGTGGCGGCGAGCAGAAGCGTCGCGGCGCCTGTTTCCAGAACGGTCCGGCGGGTGGGATGAAGCGGCGGCCGGCTCATGCGACGGCCCTGAAATGCGCCCGCATTGCGGTGGGCAGAGGGGGCTTGGCCATAGGAAGAAGTCCTTTTCTCGGGCTGTGGGGAAGGATGGGCGGCCTGGCAGGGCCACCCGGTGGAAACGCTTGAGGCGGTCAGCTGTTTTCGGCCGCATCGAGGAATTCGAGCAGGTAGCGTGTCACCTCCTCGGGGGCTTCTTCCATGGTGTAGTGGCCGATGCCCTCCAGCCGCTCGACCTGCGCATTGGTAGCGTGGCTGTTGAGAAAATTGGCGAGCCAGTAGTAACCGAACCCACCGATTCCGAGGGTCGGCATGGTCATCGGCCCGTAGCTGCGACTGTCGACGATGTCCTGCGGGAAGGCTTGATACCAGCCATTGCCGCCGCGGATCGCATCGCGGCTGTTGTAGGCATTGGCATAGACCGCGCGGTCACGTTCGCTCATCGCGGCCTGGTCGATCATCAGGTAGTTGAAGAACCAGTCTTCGTAGATATCCGCGCGTCCGGCGATCAGATCTTCGGGCAGGCCCCGAACCTGGTTGAAGGCGAACCACCACAGGAAAAAGCTCTCGGGGCTGGCCTTGGCAGTCATGCCGCCGGGCGCGGGCAGAAGCTTCAGCCCGAGCACCGCGTCATCCATTCCCGGCACATCGAGAAATGTGGCCGAAGCGGTCGCCTCGGGGTGGGTGGCGGCAAAGGCATAGGTGACCTGCGAGCCGATATCGTGGCCGACGACATGCGCCTTGTCATAGCCGAGGCCGGTGATCAGCTCGTAGATGTCCTGGGCCATGTTGGCCTTTTCATAGCCGCCCTCGGGCTTGTCCGAGGCGCCCATGCCGCGGATATCCACGGCGATCACATGATAGTCCCTGGCCAGCTCCGGCATGATCTTGTGATAGGCCCACCAGGTTTCGGGCCAGCCGGGCAGCAGTATCACTGCCGGCCCCTTGCCGCCCTCGACATAGTGCAGACGGATGCCGTTGACCGCGGCAAACCCCTCGGAGAACCCGTCCAGTTCGGCAACCAGGGTGGCGTCGGACACGTCGATCCCGTCATAGCGACCGGTTTGGACTTCAGCCGCTGCGAAGGCTGTCGCGGCGACAAGGGCCGTCACGGCGGCCGCGGCCAGCCGGGCAAACTTCATTCTGCGCATTTTCGGATTTTCCTTTCCGCTGAGGGCCGGCAACGGCCCCTGCCTCGCACGCTGCGCCTTTGGGGAGTGCCGGTCGGTGATCCTTGGCGGCCCGGTTTGGGAACGGTCGGGCATGAAGGAAGTGTTGCCGGACGGGCCATGCCCTTGGAATCATACGGGCGACAAAGCTGCTCGGACAAAAGCGTGAAGTCAGGATACGATGGTATGACGAAGCCTTACGGAGCGTCGTCGAATGCAGGCGCGGCCATGTAGCGAAGCGCTGCCTCGGTCCCGGCAGCCGAGCACTCGCCGCATCCGCCGCGCGCCGGCATCGCGCCGGTGCCGCGCAGAGCATTGCCCAGCACCGGCTGGAAGCCCTTTTCCAGCCGCGCGCCAGGCCAGGGCGTCGTGCAGTTTCGGCGGGGCCACCATGATCATCTGCGGCGCGTGGCTGCCCGAGCAATAGGCATAGCCTTGCAATCGGAATTGAAGAAATTCATCTTGGTGTAATAGGCTAGGACCAGAAGGAGCGGGATGTTCAGCGACCATGCAGCGGGGTGTGCCTGACGAGAGTGCTACGGATGGAGTGGTGCTGATCGTCGAAGATGATCAGGGTATGCGCGACGCGCTTGAGCGGCTGTTCCGATCTGTCGGGCTACAGACCAAATTGTATGACTCCGCGACCGCGTTGGAAGCCGCGGAATTGCCCGATGGCCCCTGCGGTCTCGTGCTGGATGTCCGGTTGCCAGGGGCCAGTGGCCTCGACATTCAGAAATCCCTCCTCTCGCGCGGGATCAACCTGCCTTTGATCTTCATGACTGGATATGGCGATATCCCGATGTCGGTCCGGGCGATGAAATCGGGAGCTCAGGACTTTCTGGTGAAACCCTTTCGCGATCAGGACATGCTCGATGCGGTCGCGGCCGCGCTGAGCAATGACCGGGAGCGACGCGAAGCTGACGGCGCCAAGAAGGACATCCGGCGGCGGTACGAAACACTGACCCCTCGTGAGAGCGAGGTTATGGCGCATGTAACTGCAGGGTTGATGAACAAGCAGATTGCGGGGGAACTGGACCTCAGCGAGATCACTGTAAAAATCCACCGCGGTAAGGTCATGAAGAAGATGGCGGCTCGTTCGCTCGCGGATCTTGTGAGGATGGCGGAACTGTTGAAAGCTGGAGAGGGCTAGTAGGAAACTGAACGCTCCTGTCGGTTTTTCCAGTAGATACTCGCTCAAGCCCTGATAACACAGGGGTTTGAGGGGGTTTTGAGTAGGACGAAACGAGGAAGCATCCCTAGAACAGCACCAGTTGCTCCGGATTCTTTCGCGCCGCTCTGCGCCCTTGATCCGAGAAATGGACTATATCACGATACTGGCGATCAGTGAAGTTCAGCACCTGGATAGGGCACACGACGCCTAGGGCTGTGGCGGCGGAACTCAATGGCCGCCGCATTCTCACCCGGCGAGGCGGGCGGTGGCATGTGTCGAATGTGAAGAACCTGATCGGGCGGCAATTGAGCGGTTTGCACCACGACCGGTAAGGCGCCGACTGAGAAATGTGCATTTCAGTGACCTAGGCTTCGGGCCAGCACGCGACGCTCGAGATCATACTCGGCCACATCGATGTTAACTCCAGCCTGCAGATCGCCATACCATTCGCAATGACGGGAGATTGGCCCGAACTGCAACTTGGCGCCAGCCTTGTTCAGGGTTGACCTGAGACCCGACTTCCCT
>JAGRLX010000375.1 GCA_020441605.1 Alphaproteobacteria bacterium | reverse complement strand
GGTCAATGAAACACATAAAGGTAGTACTAGTTAGTCTAGTTTGCTCATATCTATTCTACTTGCTTACATACGACGCAGTTACATCGCTCGTATCATCCGCACTATCCAAGATAGGAATTTCTGTCCCAGAAAATTATCAAGGTCCCGTAGTATCCGCGCTGTTTATCGTTCTCGTTGCGGGATTGTATTTTATCTATGTTAAATTCTTTCCGAAAGGATATAAATACACTACTGAACTAGCCAAGTCTATATTTGCCATTGAGAGCCGAGTTCAAAGAGATGCCAACCTAAAATTGGCCGACGCTATAAAGAATGATCTATCAAAAATTGCTGACCCAGAAAAACGGCGTGAAGAGATATATAGGCGTCTGCAGGAAATATCAGATTCGATCCGAACAAACTTCGTATCAGAACCTACTCATCGCAATAAATTCGCCGCGTCTATTATGGACGTTGAAGGCAATGACCTCAAAATAATCGCAGGCGTCAACGGTGATGGCAGCAAGATGGCATCAATTCGGACATTTCAGCGACAGAAGGGGTTCTGCGGCTGTGCCTGGGCAGCCGCACAGCCCCAATGCGGCTCTCCTCGATACTTGTATTTTCTTAAGGACCACCGATTTCTGAAGACGACTGACGAATCCAAGCGAATGTCT
Organism: Alphaproteobacteria bacterium; assembly: GCA_020441605.1. The sequence continues at coordinate 12,024 of JAGRLX010000375.1, read as the reverse complement.
TATGCTTGCTTACCGATCGTTGCTTGGGTTGGTGGACGCGCTGTTGTAGTCGGCATCCTAAATCTATCTTCTGGAAATAGGGGTTTCTTCTCAAACAGCGAAGATTGTGTCAGGCAACTTAGTGAAGAATTAGTTTCAACAACAGAGTTAATTAGTGTATATATAGATCTATGGAGGTAAATCAAATGACGAATAATGCTGGCACAAGCGAAATTGCCGATCAAAAAAAGCTACTTGATGAGTATGTAGTTTTGCGTAGGAAGAATAGTTCGGGTCTACGCGGCCTTTATCTATCTTTCTTGAGGGCTACTAATCCGGAAAAATACTTAGATAGATACAGAAAAAAAGAGATTGAGCTAGAGGAGAAGCTCAACGTTATTCCGGGCAGAGCGTATTTCTAACCCTTTTGGGCAGGATGCGCATTTCAGTTGAGTGCGCCTTGGGCATCAAATTCACCAGCGCAATCCGTGTATGGATGCAGCAGACCACTCGCCCTTCTGGGCACGCTTTGCTACGTCGTTGTACCCTCTCGGATTAGGTCAACAATCTCCGACGCAATCTCTTCGACAGTGTGCGTGGCAGTGCTTCGCGCGACGCGGTCCGCCAGCGACGGCGAATAGCCGATAACCTCGCTCTTGCTGACGTTGTGCCAGATCGGCAGCAATATCTGATCGCCGCTCACGGCGCGGGTAACGAGGCCATCAAGCTCGTATTCAGTCCAGCCTCGGCCGAAGAACGCCTTGGAAACCACGACGACGCCAAAACGGCTGCTCGCCAGCCCCTTGTCGATCTTGCGGCGCAGGCTATCGCCAATCCGCAGCTCGAACTCGTCGTACCAAACGCTCAGGCCCGATTCCCGCAGGGCAATGGCAAGCGGCCGAACGACTTCGTCCTTGTCCTCGGACGCATGGGAAATGAACACATCGAAGGTTCGGCCGTCGGGGGCTTCGGCGACCGGCGGTCCGTCCTCCACATCGCGCACCAAGGTTGGGATGCTGCGGAGCGGAGCTTCGTTGATTGCCGGCAATGGCGACAGGGCCGCTTTCGGAATCACACGAACGCCAGTTCGCACATTTCCCCTCAGGCCCTGCATATCTACCGCGACATGCCATCTTCCCGAGTGGGGTACTTGCAGCCGAACCGGCGAGCGCTTGGCAAGACCGCCAAAATAGCGGTGCTGCCGCCCGTTCCTGTAGCCGCTGAAGTTCGAGTTATCCATTAACCGAATGTTGGCAGCACTCCCTTGCAATGAAATCTCGACGACGCTGCCGCCGGCTACGTGCCCGAGGTCATAGTGCGTGAAGTTCATATGGCTCCCCAAGGAATGGGCAGAAAGCGACTCGGCCTTTTGATAAGGAGCTTGACGACGGTAGGGGAAAAAGCAAGAGGCGACCCGAAGTGGCGGCTGACACACCGGCCCGCGCCTTTCGTAGCAGTCTATTTCGACAATTGCCTTTGCTCAGACACCGTGCTCATCAGCGGCGGATTTGTAGGGATAGAGCGTCCACTCACCTTTGCGGTCGGGCAGAACCTCGTTGCCATCCTCATCGACCATCGTCAGGTAGAGCGTCACCCACTTTGCGCGGTAGGTACCCTCGAATGACCTCAGTCGCCGCGTGGCTTCGTAGAGCCCGTCACGCAGTTCCGCCATTGATAACGGCGCGCCGTCCTGGCCACGCAGTTTGATCCTGAACGCCGCGTTGTCTCGCTTGTTGCTCCCCTTGCCTGCTTTCCCGCTTTTCTTCATGCGAAAATCCTACGTGGCGGCTCGTACGCCGCGAAGAAAAAGCGCCCCGAGGGGCGCTCTTTGCTGCGGATAAGTTGCGGGGGGCCTATTTGGCCGCTCCACCTTCAGTCGCTTCGGACTGAACCCGGAGGACGATGCGGCCGCCATCGACAGGAACCAGGTCGAGTTGCAAAGTGAGGCCCTTGCCGTCGTCGTGGTCCCAGGCTGCGCCGATGCGGGTCCAGAAGAATTTGTCCTCGCCGCGTTCGGCGACGTGATAGGCGATCAGTTGCGGGCCTTTGGCTGCGCGGGTTTTCGTGCTCGTGTCTTTTGCATTTTGGCGTCCCATTTCTCTCTCCTTTGTCTGGGTTGACTTGAACGCCCCGCAGATGGGCTGGGGGCATGAGACCGCACGCGCACGCGCACGTCCGCCTGCGCGCAGGCGTGACAAGGGGAAACGGGAAACACGGGACCCGCCGACGCCCCGAAGGGGCAATGGCGCGGGAATGGAGCGGGCAACCCGTTGCGCGGCGGGCGACCCCGGCCATGCTGGCGTTTGGTCTTACGTCAATCCAGGCGAAGGAACAGAGGAGAGAACCAGGGCGCTGTCCGGTACAAAAGACGCAGTTAGCGACCAAATCGACAAGGGAGCGCGACCAATGGGCTGGAAGACATTTAAGCGTGAGGAACTGTACGAACTCGTGTGGTCGGAGCCGATGACCAAGCTCGGCGCACGCTTTGGGATCTCGGGCAATGGGCTCAAGAAGGCCTGCAAACGTGCGAACGTGCCCGTGCCGCCGCAAGGCTATTGGGCCAAGCAACAAGCAGGACACAACGTCAGGAAGACCCCATTGCCGCCCGCGACAGCGGATACGCCCGCAACGGTCACCATCAGCCCGCCATCCGCACGACCAGCGCCGCCACCGATCCCGGAGAGCGTAACGGGGAAGATCGACGGAGAGCGGAATTCGGGAAAGCCGGTCAAGGTGCCGGCGACACTGGCAAACCCACACCGCATCATCGATTCTTGGACACAGGAAAGCCGCCGCGAGGCTCGGCAAGCACGGCATGATCCGTGGATGAGCAGGCTATACACCCCGATCGATGGGACCCCGCTGGACAAGCGGCGGCTTCGCATCCTAAGCGCACTGTTCAAGGCGCTTGAGGCGCGCGGGTATAGGCTGATTTTTGGAGAGTCATATCGTCGGCAGGTCCACATTGCGCTTGGCGATGAGAAGCTTGAACTGCTTCTCAACGAACGCATCCAGCAGCTGCGCCACAAACTGACTGACGAAGAGAAGGCCAAACTTGGATATGTCCAACACTGGCGGCAGGAAAAGGTGCCGACGGGGGAACTGGTCCTGAAGATCAAGACGGAACGCTACATAGGAAACCGCGAATGGCGCGAATCGGAAGGTCCACCGCTCGAAGAGCAGCTGAATGAAATCATTGCCCAGATCGCGGGGATATATGAGGCGATCCGGCTGCGCCGGATCGAACAGGCCGAAGCACTAGAACGCCAACGGAAAGCTGAGGATGAGCGGCGACGCGCCCAAATGAACCGCAAACGAGAGGTCATCCGGTTTCGCCGTCTTGTCAGCCACAGCGAGAACTGGCGGCTTGCCGATGACATCCGCGCATTCGTTTCGGCCGTGGAGCAAAGCAAGTTGGCCGGGGCGCAGGCAGAAGACTTCTCAAACTGGAAAGCATGGGCCCTCGCCCATGCCGACAGCGTCGACCCATTGCAAGACGACGAGCTGTTTGACCAGCATGTCAGCGACCATCAGGTTTACGCCATGAAGGATTAGGCAACGTCTGGCCTGCATTGATTTAGTCCGTATACAGTCTACTTTGACATAAGACTGCCGGATTTGGTAAAATATGAGTTGGAGGGGGTGCCGATTGAAAGACAGGCCGATAAACGAGTTCAATCTAATGGCAACGCCGCCGCAGGACCTATTGCTGCGGCTTGAGACCCTGTTCTTCAACGGCGGTTCCGTTACCAGCATTTTCGGCAACACAGCCAGCCAAGCGCGCCATGCCAAGATGAAAGAAGCCGAGCGTGAGCGTGCGCGCGATGTCGAGCGCATGTTCATGGAAATGGCCCTGGCAGAGCCGGAGCGGGTTGCTGCGTTTGGCGAACGCCTCCAACAGCTCGATGAGGCAAGCATGGCGGCGCTTCTCGAAAACGAGAAGAAGCTGCGTGAGGCCGAGGAGCAGCTTGAAGATGTTCGCGAACGCGCTTTCTCCCTGACGATGCCGGATGGCCGGAATGCGAAGGTCTACCGTGACGGCGGCGCGGTCGCGGAGGAAGATGGGAAGAGAGTCGAATTCATGCGGGCCGATGACTTGCCGGCGGAGACGCCGGAGCTTTCTGAAGTCAAAGGAGCGTTTGACAATCTGTCCGCACTGAAAGCGGATCGGAAGACCATCCTAGACTACAGGGCGCACTATATCGAGCCTGCCAAGGACCGGCTTGCGCAGGGCGACATGACGCGAGGCGAACTTGATGAGTATGAAGCTGGAATCAAGAGTCCACCAGCTTCGATAATTGCCCATTTGCCATCGCACTCGGGAGCTGGAGAGGGCGCTCATCTCGCAGCGGATAAAGAGTCGACGGGCTCGGGCCAAGTGAGCAGCGCTTTTGGCGCTGCTGCGTCTGAGATTGCGGCAGACGACTTTGCTGCGCTGCCCGAACCGGAGCCGCCGGTCAGCGGTCCCCTTCCCGCCGCTTCAATGCACGGGCCAAAGTAAGCGGCGTTACACCAAGACTGTTCGCCAGGTCCCTTGCCGTCACCGTGTTTGACTCGATGCTGCGCCGTGCGCCCTCGATCTGCGCGGCTGTAAGCTTGGGTGGCCGACCAAGCGTCACGCCCCGCGCTTTGGCGGCCGCCATACCGGCTTTGGTTCGCTCACTAACAAGACCGCGTTCAAACTCAGCGAGCGCACCCATCACATGAAAAACCAATCTTCCGCCCGGTGTCGTCGTGTCGATCGATTCCGAGAGCGAGCGAAAGCCAACGCCACGCCGTTCCAGTTCGGCCATGATTGCGATTAGCTCCGCAAGGCTTCGGCCCAGCCGGTCCAGCTTCCATGTTACGAGCACGTCTCCGTGTCGGAGCACTTTCAGAGCCTTCGCGAGCCCGAGACGCTTTGCGGCAACGCCCGACACCCCGTTGTCGCGATAGATCGCCTTACATTCAGCAGCGCGCAGCGCATCGATCTGCAAATGCAGGCTTTGGTCCTCCGTGGAGACACGCGCGTAGCCAATCAGCCGCGTATGTTGCCGGGTTGGGTCCCGGCCGTTCTCTCTTTTCATTGTTGCCTGAGCGCCGTAGTGGCGCACGCCGCCTATCAAAAAGGAGCCATTTTTGACGCCCCTTAAGACGGTGTATGCGCGCCTGAGATGGCGCAGATTCGCAATATACAAGAAGCGACAACACGCGTATACAACGAACTATAATAAAGGCTCCATTTGTTCCAAGACTATCTCATGTTATATCGGCCACCGTTGTCATAACACTGGCGCTTCTGCCGAGCGCAGGGCGCGCTATTACTGCAAATGAGCTTATGACAGGCTTAAGCGACGAAGCGAGCAACGGCTACATTACTGGCATGGTCGACATGCTCTCTTACCAGGCTGTCCTCCAGGGCAACCGGGAGCAGGCGAGTTGCATCAACAATGCGTTCTACCGGGACGAAGCGACGCTCAAGCGCGTCGTCGACGCTATGTTTGCGTTTCCAGACAAGCAGCCGGTGCAGGTTCTGATTGTTGTTTTGAACAAGGCCTGCGGTAGCTAGCGCAAACGGCGGAAGCACCATGCCTAGCCTCCCCTTTCCAAGACGCACGCTACCGGCATCCGCCCTGCATACGTCCGTATGCAGAGTAACGCAGCGTGCTAGAATTTGGGCTGAGGAGGATTCGCAATGACGCTTAAACACCATTTCTTTGTCGCCCAGAGGTCGGAAATCTTCAAGCAGGCCATGCGCGATTTTGTACGTGACTCCAAAATTCCGGGAGGTATCGAACGGTTTCTGGCTTCCGAGGAAGCAGCAAGGGTCGAGCGCTATCTTTACGAGAGGTTCGGTTCAGCGGACGATTGCCCACTGTCCGACGACTAGACCCGCTGGCAGGCATGTCCACAAACGACGGCTCGCTTGCAAGCGTCGTATTCCCGGCACGGCGAGCATACCCTTGCCATGTCAGGCTCCCACGTCTTCAAGGTAGCGCTGACAGCATGGGCTGTCCGGCATGTCCTCGGCGAAGCCCTCCGCACCGCATTCAGGGCAGGAGTGAAACTGCTCCAGCTTGTCGCCATTCATCATCGCGACATTGAAATCTTCGTCGGTCAGAAAGACGTAGCCGCTATGGGTGTTCATCATCAGATAGACGCCGGAGCCAAGAAAATCAGGCGGACTCTCGCAATAGTCTGAAAGCAGGTCAGCTGCCATCCGCAGTTCGCGAAATCCAAAGTCCTTTAGATCAGTTGTCGTTGTCATCATGTGATCCCCTCAATTCAAAAATGGGTTGCGCATGCAACCGACTAGGCCCGCGCCAATGAGCGGGGGAGCCGCCGTCAAGACTGCCGGCGGCCGAGGGGGATCGCCCGTCTTGGCAGCCGCGCCACGGAGCCGGCGAAAGACGGGGATACGGCCGGCGGCACTTGCCCTGGCCTTGACGGCGCAGGGGCCGCAGGCCCCAAAGGAAAGAGAAGTGCGCAGCGGCACGCTGCACGAATTACGCGCGAGGGATCGTCACCCGGATGGGCCGAAACCGCGCTTCCCGTACGGCGGGATCTGCGCGGGTTCGGGCGTCGTGCCGTAGCCTCGGCGGCGGACGCTAGAGCCCGGTGCTGCCGCACGCGGCACGCGCCCTCAAGACTATTCTGTCAGATTGAACCGCTTTCGACATCGCATCGCAGCGCAATCCTTAAGCTTCTGCAATTTCCACAGATGCCCTTCCATAGCCCGGCGTGCATCATGCGCTCGCCCGTTTGGCCTCAGCGATTGTTTCCTTCCTATCGTTCCGCCCTTCCCATACGGACCTTTTCATTTCAACGCCTCGCACCTTCGGCAGCTTGAAGGACTGCAAGTTTTCGTAATCGAAGAACTCCTCCTCTTGACGTTCCGGCCGCTTCGCGGTGCAGCCCGCAACCGAAGTCGCAGGACAGNNCTCCATGAAGGCCGCGATGGGCGCGGTCAAACCGATGGAGGAAACAATGAGAGTGCTGACCCAAACCGAACTTTCGCGCATGACCCGAACCGAACTGTCGGTTCTGCTGCAAAGGATCTCCGCCGCGCTGCCCGATCTTGCCGAGGGCTCGCCGGAGCTGCGCGTGGCGCATTTCAACCTGACAAATATCCGAAGAGCGCTGGCCAGGCCGGCTGGGTCAGGGTTGCGGCTCTGAGCCGGAGGGGTCCGCCAGGAGTGTGCCCCTGGCGGTCCTCGTTGCATCAATGCTCGGCAGAACGGACCTCTGCGAACCGAGACCGCGCGCTAATCCTCCAGGAACCTCTCCAATCGTTCTGCGAGCTCGGGCAATCGCGCCGAATGCGTTTCGCACTCCCAAACAGTCAAGCACTTCCAACCGCTCGCATTCAGCGTATCCTGTGCGGCGCGATCGCGCTCAACATTTCTATCGAGTTTAGGTTTCCAATAATCAAGCCGGGACTTGGGTGTGCGGACAATTTTACAGCTGGGATCAGCATGCTGATGCCAAAAACACCCATGCACAAAGATCACCTTGCGGCGTGGGCCGAACACAAGATCAGGCTTTCCTGGAAGCTCCTTGCGGTGAAGGCGGTAGCGATAGCCCATGCCATGAACAAGCTGCCGCACCACCAATTCGGGCTTCATGCCCTTGGACCGGATGCGGCTCATGTTCCAACTGCGCCGATCTTCCGGAATTTTATCAGCCATAACTAGATAGCGAGGTCGAGCGGCAGGTCCGATATGTCACGTAGTCTCTTGCCCTCAATCATCGTGTCCAGAAGGTCAAGCGTCTCTTCACGTTCCTGGTCCACTAGCGCGCGTCGCAACTCATAGAGTGCGAAATGGTAGACGCAATCGATGTCGCCAGTACCAAGAGCAAGAGAGGCGATTCTGGCGGGCAGAGGCTCAGCCGTAATAACCGCGATGTGCGGCAGGTTGCCCTTGCGGTTGCGGACAAGATTGAGTCCTTCCGAACGTGCGTTCTGAGCGCGGTCGCTGCGAAGCGTCCATTTGCAGCTTATCGAAGCATGCAAGATAGCGAGCGGCTGGTTTACCTTTCTGAGGCTGCTGAGCCGGGCTGTCTCGCTGTCTACAAGTTGTCCGCTGGCGTTGATAACAGCGTCCTCCTCCGGCTGCCGCGCAACGACAATGTCCGGTTTGATGAGGTAGTCAGACCCAAGTGCGGTGGCAATCTCCCGATTGTTCTTGGCAATCTCTTCCAGTTCGTCCAAGTGCGCATACTGATCGAATTGCGCAATAGCCCCGCCCTTTGTGACGCTAAATTTTCCCGGACGCAGATGCTGCATTCGCTCGAAGCAGACATTCACAAAGACCGCGCAGACTCCTTCGAAATCGGCGCCCGCGGTCTGCCCTGGAAGTTTAGGGGCGGTCCGTGCTGTGCCGAGTTGGTCGAGAATAGAATTGGCAACAGCAATGCTCGGCTTGCTTGCCTTGTCAGCATTGCTCGGCACGCCAGCGTGGCTCCGTGTCAGTATGCCCTCAAGTATAGTGGCATGAAACTCCCGCCGGGCTTGTGATAGCAGCGCCTCTGGCATCAGGACGCGACCGGAACGGATCGGCGCACAGTCAGCGCCTCAAGGATATTCGTTGCAACCGCGCTTGCCACAGGCGGTGGGAAGGCGTTTCCAACTTGCCTGTAAGCTGCCGTCTTGCGGCCCGAGAACTCCCAGGAGTCAGGAAAGCCCTGAAGGCGCGCGACCATACGCACGGTGAGGCGCGGCATCCCAACAAAGTTGCGGTCTGGCGCTTCATTGGCAATACCCATGCCGTCAACACCAAGTGTCGCCCAGGCTCGCTTTGCGCGGGTTGGACCAAGGTCGGGTCCACCATGCTTTTTTGAACCACCAACAATCGTCGGCGCAATCTCGTCTGCTTGATCGCGCCACCGCACTGCTCCGCGCCACCGCTTTTCGCTCATGAGATCAAATAAGATCTCTCCCACTGTGGGCGGCGTGTTGCAATTCGGAACAGGCCAAGAGAACTGATCTGCAAAGTCACGGCGCATGGCCACGATTACGACGCGTGGCCGGAGCTGGGGCACACCAAAGTCTGACGCGTTGAACAGGTGCCAATCCGTCACATATCCAAGTTTGGAAAGCTGGCGTTTTAGTTGCTGCCGGTAATCAGCGAAAACGGCATCCAAAAATCCCCTCACGTTTTCAATCATCACAGCCTTGGGGCGGGTCTCGTCAACTAAGCGCAGGGCATCGGGAAAGAGGTTCCGTTCGTCTTTCCGGCCTAGCTGCTTGCCGGCGACCGAGAACGGAGGACACGGCAACCCTCCGGCTAGAAGATCAATACCTCTAAAAGGACGACCGTCAAAATTCGAAATATCCGCCTGGTTATCTTCGACGACATTCCATTCGGGTCTGTTCAGCCGCAATGTATTGCGGCAATGTTCATCGATTTCTACGACGGCTTCATGAGAAAAACCTGCGCGTTCCAGGCCCAATGCTTGGCCTCCGGCTCCGGCACAGAGTTCAACTGATGACAGACTATTTCGCATGAAGTCCTCCCTCAATTACAGCTTAGTCTTGTATTGAAGGAATCAAAAGGGTCTATATGTAGTTTTCCCAAGCTTTTGTTCGTTTTATGTTCTGCGCTCCGCTGCGTTATTGAAAAAGTGGCCTCGAGGACAGAGTCGTACCAAGCCGACGTCCGGTGCGGCATTCTCCGCGACGAGATTCGCCATCGCCATCGCCGCCCGATCAGACTAGACGCGTGACAACGACACTCAGAACGGTATTTCGTCGTCAGGATCGTTGGCCGAATTGGCCCGCGCGGGCACGTCCGCAGCGGCGATCGGTGCTTGGGCCTGAGGAAGTGGCGGTGGGGGATGTTGCGGTCTAAACACCGCTTGGAACCGCTCTCTATCATTTAGCCTGATTAGGACAGGATTTTCGCACGTCGATGCTTTCCCGAACAGGACGGCGTGACGCGCATCCAAGGCCGGAAGTGCCCCCGCGTAGTCTCTGCCAATGTAGTTCGACAAAAACTCCCTACCCGTGTCGTCGAATGTCCGCATTGCGAAAATCGTGTTGCACTGGTTCAGAATTGTCTTCGTCACATTCGCGGTTCGCTGAGTTATAAGTAAACAACCCAATCCGTACTTTCTACCTTGAAGGATCGCGCGGGCGCTTCGCGACGTGGCAGCTTTGTCCCCATCGGCAACAACTGAATTCCACTCGGGAACAAGAGTATGTGCCTCTTCGTACACAAGGCAAACACGGCCGCTGTCGGTCATGCCGAGTTCCTGGCACACTAGTAATGCGGCATCAGTAATAATCGCGGTGATTTCGGAGGGTGTTAGAGTCGCCATATTGGCGTTGTTATTGAACATGCCACTTGCTTGGCGCGTGACTTTGAACTGGGCTGGATTGTAGATGCGCAAGAAGCGCCCGGACGCGGGTGCGATGAATTCGCGCAGTTGCCGTACAGCCTCCGCTTGAAATCGCTGATGGCTTCCACCTTGCTCCTGATTCAGATTGGCTACGCCGCCCTCACCCGAGGCAACCAGTCTCTCAAGTTCACCCTCTTCGTGCTCAGTATCTAGAAAATCGCTCAAGAGCTCAGTGTACTGGTTCGTAAGATCCAAACAAATGACCTTGACGCCGCTGGCTATCATGCGCTCAACGAGCTCTACCGCGAGATAGCTCTTGCCAACACCGAGTATGCCAAGGATAGCGGTGTTGTGCGTAACGGCGTCGGAGATACTTAGGCCAACTCCAAAAGATGTATCTGGAAAGTTCCCAACTGTCTGCGCGTCCGGATCGATTTGCTCGGGTCTCATTAGAAAAACCGGAGAGTTGATGTGCGGAATCCATTTCACCGGCACAAACTTCTCCAAATCTCGATCCCACCGGCCAATCTTCCGCGCCACAGCTCGCGCATATCCATACTTGTTCTTTTGCTGGACAATCTCGTCGCGTGTCAGTCCGTCTATCACCTGGAAGATCGTCGTAGTTTCCCCAATGCGGACCTCAACGAGCCTGCCTTCGCAGAGTTCAGAATCGTCGATGACCTCAAATTGAAGGTGTTCCAGCGTCGTTTCACTATCCACTACGCCGCATAGACGATCGGCCTCAAGGAGTGGATATATACGCTCAATTTCCTCCTGTCGTAGACCTAGGGATAGAGCAACACCTGAGCCCATCGGCAAAGGTAGATTGGCGACTCGGTCAGATAGTGCCTGAGGAAGCGGAACCGTTAGCGTGCGCAACAAGTTGCCTTCGTCACGCCCCACATAATTAAGTGATACACCGAGCATCCAAGGCCCGTTGTCATCCGCTACCAACAAGGGTGTGCCTCGGGAAAAACGATGGTCGCCAAGTTGACGGATTAAGACTATGCCGGGCGCTTGGTAAGCAGCTATATCTCCGACAATGCGATCACTCTTGAGCGTCTCTGGTTGCTCTCGGTACCAAGCCCACAAAGATAGCATCGATTCGATTGGCCGAAGAGCCACGATTGCGGTCCAGACCGCGAGAATGAAATAGACCTCGACTGGATGCTTCCGGTGAAAAAGCCAACACACAAGCAAGATCACTAGAGTGAATATGGTGTTGGGACTTCCAAGACTCCTAACTGCTTTGTCGACGACAGGGACCCATGAGCGAGTCTCAACACCCTTCTGTACACGTACGAGCAGCACAACAATCGCAGCCAGAGAAACAGCCGCACAGAACATCAGCGTTGCCCACAGCAAGGTCGAGTCGAGAGTTCGAGCAGGAACGACACTGGTTGCCACCACCAGTGTGGCAAACGCAACAAACCCATTCGTTGCTGCGTCGGCGGGCGGCGTGAAATGAGGGTTCAACAACCGGGATCCAAACAGCAGACCTGCGATGCCGTTTAGCAACCAGATCTCCTTTTCATTCGGCTCAAACTGGGAGCTGACGACGAAATATTGAATGCACAAGAGAGCAACCGCATAGGCGAGAAGAGCAATCACTCTGTGTTTCGGCTGCTCCTGCATGTGCTCCTCACCTTAGTGTCGAAAAAGCAGTAATCAGTATTGGGCCTGTATGGATGATGGTGCGGGCGGGGGGACTCGAACCCCCACGGG
>JAGRLX010000374.1 GCA_020441605.1 Alphaproteobacteria bacterium | reverse complement strand
GGCTGCTTCTGGTCGAGGTTGACGGCCACCAGCTCAAAGCGCACCGGCGCGCGCGCCTGCAGCTTCATCAGGATGTCGAGCAGGCCATAACTATCCTTGCCGCCGGACAGGCACACCATCACCCGGTCGCCCTCCTCGATCATGTTGAAGTCGGCGATCGCCTGGCCAACCTGGCGGCACAAGCGCTTCTCGAGCTTGAGCGCCTCGCGGTCGGCGCGGTCGCGGGCGGCCGGGCCCAGGGGCAGTCCGGGCGCCGGTTCCGTGCGGGTGGGCATGTCCATCGTGGATCCAGAAATCATCGCCAATCCGATCCGGGCATGATGCGCCGCATGAAGGCATCGAACATGGGCACCGTGAAAGCAGTGTCACCGTGGCTCGGACTCCACACCATGCCCTTGCCAATCAGCGAACTCCGTGTCGGCGCAAGCGAGGAGACCTTTTCTTTCAGACACGCCGCAATATCGCCTGATCGATGAGGTCCTTCTCCCAGTTCCGCCATCGCGCGCAGGTATTTGCGTTCCTTGGGCGTGCACCTGTCAAAACGTACCCTGAAGAAACTCTCGTCCAGGCTGGCAATGGCTATGTCGCTGCTCCGATCAACGTCGTCGGGCCCAATTGGACTCGCATCGGCGGTTAACCAAGCATGGCTGCTCCATGCCTGCAGAAAGTAAGCATATCCCTGGGTCACCTGAACAATGGCGTCCAGCGCCCGAGGCTCGATGCTCACGGCTTCGGAGGCCAATGGCCGCTCGATGGCCTGACGCGCCGCGTTGTCCGACAGTGGCCCGATGAACGGAAAGTCGAAGAGTCGCTCGGCGTAAGACTTGGCGTCACCCATCTGTCCCCGAAGCTGCGGGAGTCCGGCACCAACCATTACCACCGGCAACTGGCGCTGCGATACACGGTGGAGCGAGGTGATCAACGCGGCAAGTTGCTCCTCAGGTACGTATTGAAGCTCATCGACGAAAAGAGCCAATGAGGTGCCTGCGGCCTGCGCTGCCAGGCCCGCTTGCTCCATCAGCGCCTGAAGATCGTGCTCCAGATCGCCATTGTCGGCCAGGCCGGGCTCGGGCTCCTGATCGAACCCCACCTCAATGTCCTGATAAGTAACTTTGAGCGACTTCGCGAAACCCGCGAGAGCTTTGAGGCCACGGACGGCATAGGCCTTGGCCTTCTCGGATTGACTCAGACGAAGCAGTGCCTGCCGCAACTGCGGCGCCAACATGGCCGGCAGGGATCGCCCTTCCGGCGCTTCGAGTCGGATCGTGTGGATGCCGTCGGATTCCGCGTCGTTTCTCATCCGATCCAGAAGTACCGTTTTGCCGACGCCCCGCAAGCCCACCATGATCACACTCTTCGCTGGCCGACCAATGCGGGCGCGCTGCAGGGCGACACGAACAGATTCTCGAACCTCATCGCGGCCAGCCAGTTCCGGAGGCGGTGTCCCCGCACCTGGCGAGAATGGGTTGCGAACAGGATCCATCTGGGATTTGTACTGATCTTTTAAAAGTTATTGAATTTTATTAATTTAATGAAGATCAGTCAATCCCCTCCGCCTACCAGGTCCCCGCCTCCATGCGGATCGCCACC
>JAGRLX010000043.1 GCA_020441605.1 Alphaproteobacteria bacterium | reverse complement strand
GCCGCGCAGCGGGTATCCCAAAGACGGCGTTGTTGGCGGAGACCCGGATATCCGCACCCGCCGCAACCAGCAGTCCGCCGACGAGGCAAAAGCGCAGCTCCCGGCACCGCGGATCACGGCGACGCGGATTCCCGGGCCGGCGTCGAATCGAGCAAGAACCTCATCCAGTCCCTGCCACATATCTAGGCTGATGGCATTGTGCCGATGCGGGTTGTTGAGGGTCAGCCAGCCGATGCCGTTGCTCTGCTCGGCGATGATCCGGTCGGTCATGGGGATCTCCTGTCCCGTGATGCGGGTACGGGTGCATTCTGGACCGGGCGGGAGCGTTCGGAAAGCTGGAACCATTCACTTGCGAAATATCATCCGGATGCCAAAAATCAGCCTCTAAACTGAGCAAACTCCACATCTCCGGTCTCCAATCGGCTCCATTCCGCAAGGCCAGGGCAGCAGACTACAGCGGTAGACAGTTCTGCGGCGATGGTGTCTGCTAGCGCAAACGAAGACACCGGCGCCTGCGGGCGACCGTCCAACGGAGGATCACCATGACCACCAACCGGCGCTCGCGCGTCGTCACCGACGGGCTGGAACGCACCCCGCACCGCGGCTTCCTGCGCGGCATGGGTCTCGACGACGAAGACATCGCCCGCCCCCTGGTCGGCGTGGTCACCACCGAGGGCGAGACCTCGCCCTGCAACCTCGGCCTCGCCGCGCAGGCCGAGCACGCCTATCAGGGCGTGCGCGAGGCCGGCGGGACGCCACGGAAGTTCACGACGATCTCGGTCTCGGACGGGCTGTCGATGAACCATCAGGGCATGAAATGCTCGCTGATGTCGCGCGAGGTGATCGCCGATTCGGTCGAGCTGGTGGCCCGCGGCCATGCCTATGACGCGCTGATCGCCTATGGCGCCTGCGACAAGAACCTGCCCGCGATGATGATGGCGATGACCCGGCTGAACATCCCCTCGGTTTTCCTGCATGGCGGGCCGACGCTGGTAAGTCAGTGGAAGGGGCATTCCATGTCGCTGATTAACACATACGAAGGGATCGGCGCCGTGCAGGCCGGCACCATGAGCCGAGACGAGCTGAAGCTGATGGAGCGCGCGGCGATGCCGACGCATGGCGCCTGCCCGGGGCAGATGACGGCTTCGACCATGGCGATGGTGGCCGAGGTGCTGGGCTTTGCCCTGCCCGGCTCGGCCACCGCACCCGCCGTCTTCAAGGAGCGCGAGGCGCTGGGGCGGCTGGCCGGGCATACGGTGATGGAGCTGTTGAAGAAAAACGGGCCGCTGCCGCGCGATCTGGTCACACGCAAGAGCCTGGAGAACGCCTGTGCCTGCGTCGCCGCCACCGGCGGGTCTACCAATGCCGCGATGCACATACCGGCGATCGCGCATGAGGCGGGCATTCGCTTCACCTTCGACGATGTGGCCGAGGTCTTCGAGCGCACGCCGCTGATCGCCAGCATGGTGCCCGGTGGCAAGTATTACGCCGAGGACATTCACCGTCTCGGCGGGATGCGGGTGATCTTCCGCGAATTGCTCGAGGCCGGGCACCTGCATGGCGACACGCCCACCGTGACCGGCAAGACACTGGCTGAACTGGTCGCTGACGCGCCGCGCCCGGACGGCGAAGTGGTGCGACCGGTGTCGGATCCGATCACGCCAACCGGCGGGCTTGTGGTGCTGAAAGGCAACCTTGCGCCTGACGGGGCGCTGATAAAGGTCGCAGGGCTGAAGACGCTGGTGCACGAGGGTCCCGCGCGGGTCTTCGAAAGCGAGGAGGCCTGCATGGCAGTGATCCGGTCGCGCGCCTATCAGGCCGGGGACGTCATCATAGTGCGGAACGAAGGGCCGAAGGGCGGACCCGGCATGCGCGAGATGCTGGGGCCGACCGCGGTGATCTACGGTCAGGGCATGGGCGAGAAGGTGGCGCTGATCACCGATGGCCGCTTCAGCGGAGCGACGCGGGGGATGTGCATCGGCTATCTCTCGCCCGAGGCCGCCATTGGTGGGCCGCTGGGGCTGGTGCAGGACGGCGACCGCATCCGGATCGACTGCACAGCAGCTCGGATGGACCTGATGGTCGACGAGGCCGAGATCGACCGCCGCAAGGCCGCATGGAAACCTCGGCCCTACGATCCGCCGCTGGCCGGGGCATGGCAGAAATACGCAGCCCAGGTCGGCTCGGCCCATCTGGGCGCGGTGACCCATGCCGGCGCGATGCAATATCCGGTGGAGGAACCGCAAAGTGACTGAGCGGGCGCACATCGGCTTTGCCGGGCTGGGCCTGATGGGGGCGCCGATGGCGCACCGGCTGCTGGCGGCAGGCTGGCCTCTGACGGTCTGGAACCGCACCGCTGCCAAGGCCGCGCCGCTGGTGGAAGCAGGCGCTAACCAGGCCGAAACGCCGCAAGAGCTGGCGGAGCGGTGCGATTACGTCTTCCTTTGCCTGATGGATGCCGCCTCGGTCGAAAAGGTGGTCTTTGGCGAAAACGGCATCGCCGGGGGCCGTGCGAAGATCGGCGTCGACTTCACCACCGGCCAGCCCGACGCCGCGCGGGCCATCGCGCAACGCCTGCGCGACGACTTCGGCATGGGATGGGTGGACGCCCCGGTCTCGGGCGGGGTACCGGGGGCCGAGGCAGGAACGCTTGCCATCATGGCGGGCGGTGACGAGGCGGATATCGAGGCCGTGCGCCCGGCCGTCGCCGCCATGTCCTCGCGGTTCACCCGTATGGGGCCGGCCGGAGCCGGTCAGGCAACCAAGCTGGTCAACCAGATCATCTCGGGCTGTGCGATGACCGTGGTGGCCGAGGCGGTCGCTTTCGCCGAGAAGGCAGGAGTCGATGCAACCCGCCTGACCGAGGCACTGTCTGGCGGCTTCGCCGATTCCAAGCCCTTCCAGATCTTCGCTCCGCGCATGGCCGCGCGCGTGATCGAGCCCAAGCTTGGCGCCACCGACACGATGATCAAGGACCTCGACATGGTCGAGGCCTTGGCGACCCAGGCTGGCGCGCAGATCCCGATGACGGCCACCGCGCTGGGCCTGATGCGTCAAACTGCGGCACAGGGCGAAGGCGATCTGGATATCTCGGCCATGATCCGGCGTTTCGAGTGAACGGAATCCTTGCCTGACCGCGGTAGCCGCGTCTTTAATACAATCAGAAAACCAAACAACAGGGGAACAAAATGCTCAAGTTTTTCAAGGCGTCCGCGGGGGCCGCAGCCGGCGCCGCGATAGCCCTCGCGCTCAGCACCGGCGGGGCGCTGGCTCAAACCGAACTCACCTATTCCAGCTGGATTCCGTGGACCCACCCGGTCAACCTCAACATCTACATACCCTGGATGGAAGCGATCGAGAAGGAATCGAACGGGCGCATCAAGTTCAAGCGTCTGCCCAAGCCCGTCGCCTCGCCGCCTGCCCACCTGGACGCCGTGCGCTCGGGCCAGGTCGACGTTGCCTTTTCGGTGCACGGCTATGCGCCGCAGCTCTTCGCGGCCTACACCTTTGCCGAACACCCGCTGCTGGGCGAAACCGCCGTCGTCACCTCGGTCGCGCTGCAACGCACCTACGAGAAGTTTCTGGCCGACGGCCCCGCTTATGCCGGTGTCCATGTCATCGGCATGAACACCCACGGGCCGGGCCATATCAACCACACCAAGAAGAACATCCTGGTGCCCGCCGACATGGAAGGTCAGAAGATCCGCACCGGCGGGCCGATCCCGAAGGCTATCGTCGAGGCATGGGGCGGCGTGTCGATCAGCCAGCCCTCGTCGAAATCCTATGAAATCCTGTCCACCGGCATCGCCGACGGGATCACCTTCCCCTATGAATCGGTGCTGTCCTTCAACCTTCTCGACGTGGCGAAATACACCACCGAAATCCCCGGCGGGCTTTACAGCTCGACCCACTACCTGGTGATGAACGAAGCCAAGTACAACTCGCTGTCGGACGAGGACAAGGCGGTCATCGACAAGTTCTCGGGCGAGGCCTTTGCCAGGCTGGCAGGCGAAGGCTGGGACCGGATCAACCAGAATGGCTATGAAAAGGCCGTGGCCAACGGCAACACCATCATGCCCCCGTCCGAGGAAATGATGGAGTCGATCAAAGAGCTGAAGAAGGGCTTCGAAGCCGACTACATCGCCAAGGCAAAGGGCGTCGATGGCGCAGCGATCCTGGCCTACTTCAAGGAAGAAGTTGCCAAGCTGATGGCCGGCAACTGAGCCGTGAGCCCTGCCAAACAGAAAGGCGCCGCCGGGACTGTCCCGGCGGTCGCCCGCTGGATCGGTGACTGGCCCGCGCTGGTGCTGGGCATCGCCGCCTGTGGTTTTCTCTTCTTCATGATGGGCTTCACCTTCGCCGATGTGCTGGGCCGCTATCTGTTCAACCGCCCGCTGCCCTCGGCCTACGAGATCGTCTCGCTGGCGATGCCGGGAGTGATCTTCTGCGCCCTGCCGATGACCAACCGGCAGGACGGCCATGTCACCATCGACCTGCTCGATTCCGTCATGCCGGGCGGCCTGCGCCGTGTTCAAAGCCTGTTCGTGAACCTTCTGGGCTTTGCCGCCACCCTGTTCCTCGCCTGGCGGCTGGCCTGGAAATCCTATGACCACTACCGCTTTTTCGGCGTCACGGAAGAACTGTTCATGCCGCTCTGGCCGTTCAGCGCGATCATGGCGGCACTCGCCGCCATTGCGGCGCTGGCCTTCCTTGCCAATGCGATCGACGGGGGCCATCCGGGTACCCCCGGTACGGAGAAATCCACGTGACCGAAGCACTTATCGGCCTCGCTTCCCTTCTCATCCTTTCCTTCCTGCGGGTGCCCATCGCCTTTTCGATGATGATCTGCGGCTTCTTCGGGATGGCCTATGTCACGAACCTGACAGCGGCCCTGGCGAATACCGGCCAGACCGCCTTTGACGCTGCCATAAACTACGAACTTTCGGTGGTGCCGCTTTTCGTGCTGATGGGCAATCTGGTCGCCCGCGCCCGGCTCTCGGAAGAGCTTTATGCTGCCAGCCACGCTTTTCTCGGCCACCGCCGTGGCGGGCTGGCGATGGCAACAGTGCTGGCCTGCGGTGGCTTTTCGGCGATCTGCGGTTCGTCCCTCGCGACCGCAGCGACGATGGCCAAAGTGGCCATGCCCTCGATGCGGAAGTACGGTTATGACGACGGGCTCGCCGCCGGTTCCATCGCCGCGGGCGGCACGCTGGGTATCCTGATTCCGCCCTCGGTGGTGCTGGTGATCTACGGCATCCTCACCCAGAGCTCGATCGGTAAGCTCTTTGCCGCCGGCGTCCTGCCCGGCATCGTGGCGGTGCTCTTCTATCTCGCCGCCGTGCGCGTCGTGACCACGCTGCGCCCCGAACGCGGGCCCGCCGCCGAACGGCAGGACTGGGCCGCCCGCTGGCAAGCGCTGAGCCATGTCTGGGGTGTCATCCTGCTGTTCGCGCTGGTCATGGGCGGTATTTACGGCGGCGTTTTCAGCCCAACCGAGGCCGCCGGCATCGGCGCCACGGGCGCCTTCATCTTTGCCCTGATGCGCCGCGTGCTGACCTGGCGCACCGTTTACGAAATCCTGATCGAAAGCGCGACCACCACGGCGATGCTGTTCACCGTGCTGATTGGCGCGCTGCTCTTTGCCAACTTCATCAACTACACCGACTTCCCGCAGGCCCTGCTCGAGATCGCCGGGCGGTTCCGGGAAACCCCCTGGCTGGTGATCCTCGCGATCCTTCTGATCTATATCGCGCTGGGCTGCGTCTTCGAGAGCCTGTCGATGATCCTGCTGACGGTACCGATCTTTTTTCCGCTCGTCGTCTCGCTCGGCTATGACGCGATCTGGTTCGGCATCGTGGTCGTGGTCATCACCGAAATCAGCCTGATCACCCCGCCGGTCGGACTCAACGTCTTTGTTCTGAAGGGCGTGCTGCCGGACGTGCGCACCGGAACGATCTTCCGCGGCGTGACCCCATTCTGGATCGCCGACCTGTTCCGGTTGGCGGTGATCGTCGGCATACCGGCGCTGTCGCTTTGGCTGCCCGGATTCGTTCGTTAAGGGAAGACACCAGATGAGCGATGGCGCATTCGACATGGGCCTTGCCCAGCGACGGACGATGTTCGAGCCGGCCGGAGCCGAAGATCAGCTCGACGCCGCCACTGACTTTACCCGGCCGTTGCAGGAATGGGTAACGAAACAGTGCTTTGGCGAGGCCTGGCAGCGCCCCGTTCTCGACAAGCGCATGCGCAGCATGCTGACGCTCGCCATGCTTGTCGCCGAAGGGCGCAGTCACGACGTCAAGGTCCACACCCGCGGCGCCATCGGCAATGGCGTCACCAAGGAGGAAATCCGCGAGTTGCTGATGAACTCGATCATCTACTGCGGCATCCCCAAGGCGGTTGACGGCTTCCGCTCGGCCGGCGAGGTGCTGAGCGACCTGGGGCTCGAACCGAGAAGGTCGGTTTCATCGGCATCGGCAACATGGGGCGGCCGATGTCGGCCAACCTCGGCCGGTCGGGACCCGCGCGCTTGGCGAAGAGCTTGACATGATGGGGCTGGCGATAATCGACGCGCCAGTCTCGGGTGCAGTGCCCCGCGCAACCGATGGCACGCTCACGATCATGCTCGGAAGACCCTGATCTGATCGAAATCGCCCGCCCCGCCCTCGCCGCGATGGGGCGCAAGATTGTCCCGACCGGACCGCGTGGCTCGGGTCACGCGATGAAGGCGCTCAACAACTATGTCGCGGTAACCGGCTTTGCCGCGGTGGCCGAGGCGCTGATCGTGGGCGAGCGTTTCGGCCTCGATCCCACGCGGATGGTGACAATCATGAACGTCTCGACGGGCCGCAACTTCATGACCGATTTGGTTATGAAACCCCATGTGGTCGACGGAGCCTTCGCCACCGGTTTCGCGCTGGCGCTGCTCGCCAAGGACGTGGGCATCGCCGAAAGCCTAGTAGGCGACCTCAAGCTCGACATGGCGTTGCTGCGCCAGTCGGCCCAGATGTGGCGCGAAGCGCGCGATGGCTGCCGTCGGGCGCCGACAATTCCGAGGCCTATAAGGCCTGGAAGGCGCGCGCCGACGGTTAGGGAAGCCGGAGCTTGCGCCGACGCGCTTCGACGCGGCGGCCTTCGAGAAGCAGGCATCGGTCGCTGGGTCTTGGCCACGGCACCCCCTGCCATGCCTGGAACCTCTGACGCCGGGACCGATCCAGTGTTTAGCATTTCTGCGACCAGCGACTGCCTTTGGGCGATTGGTTCGGCCAGGCCAATACGCCGTTCCAAGCCATTGGAGTCCGGGTCCTGCCGATTGAAAACCGGGCGAACCGGTTCCTGGATGCAGACTGCTGGGCCTGATGCAAGGTGTTGCCGCTAAAGAGCGCGGTTCGCCACCCTGGTCGCTCATCCAATGCTGAACACATTTTTCTCCTCGACAGCGTCTCGCATAGGCAGTTGATGCATACCGGGATCGACACCAGTATGCCCTCTCCACTAGGCTCCAGACTTCGGTAACGGGGCTGCTCTGGTCAACCGCTTTTGGCCGCGCAACGGCACCCGCCGGGGAGCGGTTGTCCTAATCTGATCATTGTGCCGTCCCTGGCAAGCGTTCCTTCGTCTGAGATTTCCCCGGGTGCATGCTTCGGTCCGTGGTCGGCGCGTTGGCCGCCAACATGATGCTGGTTCAATGCAATTCCGATGCGCCCATCTCATTGGCGTGCTCCGTTTCACGGGGCAACAGTCTGGAGCACGGCATCATCGGAACCGCGTCCCTGGGGGGACCTCGAAGGCCCGCGATCAGGCAGGCGACAGTTGGTGACCCCGGTCCTCAGGCCACATTCGGTGTAGAGCCGTAGGCACGGAAGTCGGTGTCCTCGACCCACATCCGGTGCAGGATGACACCGATACGGCGCGCCAGCGCGACCATCGCCCGCTTCGACCCACGGCGGCGTGCAACTTGCGCAGCCCATGTTCTGAGCCATGTCGTTCGCCCACGGTGCATCATCACCGTGGCAGCCTGACACAGCGCGCGACGCAGGTTGACGTCGCCAGCCTTGGTGATCCCGCCCGAGGCATCGCGCTCCCCGGACTGGTTTCGCGACGGCGTCAGGCCAACCCAGGGCCCGACTTTCTTCGAGGAGCTGAACCGGCCGGGGTCATCAATCGCAGATCGATAGGTCAGCGCGACTACCGCACCAACTCCGGGCATCGACATCATGCGCCGACAAGCCGCATCCTCTCGGGCGCGTTGGCGGACCTGACGCTCAAGCCCCGCCAATTCTCGTCGAAGAGAATATCGCGCCCGAAGCATCGGTTCGGTTGCCGCCTCCAGCATCGGATTGCCGCCCCCCAACTCGCGAATGCGATGTTCGAACCGACCGCGCGATATGGGTCCGACCTTCAGCCCGAAGTTCCGTAGCAGCCCTCGCAAGGACATCTCCAGCGCGATGAACCCCTGTTGGAGCGCCTTGCGCGCATTCAGGACCGCGCGAACCTCTTGTGCCGAGACCGACTTGCAGTG
>JAGRLX010000373.1 GCA_020441605.1 Alphaproteobacteria bacterium | reverse complement strand
GCGGCGACGATCTGGTTGGTGATGCGGGCATAGATGTCTTCCTTTGAAGTTGCCCGCTTTGCGTTTTCTTGTGTCATGGGATGTCTCCTTTCGCTCTTGTTCCTCAAGACGCGAAAGCAGACGGACGGGCGAACAAGGCGTGCGGTCAGGCCGGAGCGCAGCGCAGGGCGACATGGCCAACACGGCCATGCCGAAGCAGGGCGAAGGCTGGGTGGTGCGGGCAGGCCATTGACCGCAGGCCGCGCCCGTCCGAAATGCGCGTCTTAGGTTGAGGAACGGCGAACAGGAGCGTCACCCTGACCAGACGCAAACGGGCCGGAAGGCATCAAGCCCACTCCATCACGATGATTGGCCCGCCGTAAAACCGGCGAAGCTGCCTGACCGCTGCAAAGCTGCGCCTGCGCGAGGGCTACGTCATGCCCTTGAAGGCTCAGGACCGGATAGCAGCCGGATCAACGACTTCCCCATTTGTTCGCGTCCTCTCCAACGGGGCCTTTGAGCAGCGATCGGGTTTGTCATTCCCGCGCAAGCATCCGGGCAAGCGTTCGCATGGGCGAAGCTCCTCCACATCCGTTTCGGCCGTACCGGTGCTGGACGCCGCAGCGGGACGACTCCTCCTCCCGCGACAAAGGCCTCGATTGGCGAGGCCTCCGAAACAAAGGAGGAGATCATGGATCGTCTTATCCAGCCCCAAGAGCTTCAAACTCATACCGAAGCCCAGCTCAGGGCGTTGCTCTTTGACGTCAATCAGGCCATCGCCTGTTTACAGCCGGGAACACCGGCTCATCGCAATGCAATAGGCTCGCTGGAGAATATCCGGCGTGTGCTGGTGCAGCGCATCGCTCGCAATTCGCCGAAGGCACCGTCCCCGTAAGGGGGCGATGCCTTTCCCATGTTCGGATTTGCCACAAACTTGCCACAAGCCGAAACGGGCTGGCGAAGAGAATGGCGGATTCCTGCGGGTTACGCCGGACTGCCTTTTGTGGCAAGAATTGCCGAAATTTGCTGATTATGGGAATGATATGTCGGCTAAGTGATTGATTTGTTTGCTGGAGCGGGTGACGGGGATCGAACCCGCACAACTAGCTTGGAAGGCTCTTTTAAAAGCCTTGCTCAGAGCCAATTAGCGAGGACTCGCCACAGATTTGCCACATCTATTTCCAAGCACCGAAGTAATGAGCTGATTGGCAAACTCTTTTCGCTCCTTATCCTTTCCTCGGATCAGATGACTATAGACGTTTAGTGTAATCTCGATCTTGGAATGGCCCATTACCTCTTGAATATACTTGAGATCGCTACCGTTCTCAATCAATTTGCTCGCAAAGTAATGGCGCAGCGCATAGAGCGTGTATTTGGCCTCGCCGTTCGGCGCGAGGCCGGCCTCTTTGAGGAGCGGAATCCAGCACCCGCCGCGCAGATTGCGCAGCATCATCGGCTTGCCTGTCTCAGTGGGAAAGACGAGCTGTTCGTCCTTGCCGCCGCTGGTCAGCCGCCATACCTCCAGCATGTCGCTGACGAGAGCAGGCAGGTGAATACGCCGCCGCGCTGCCTTCGACTTGACCGGGCCGATCAGGCCGGTCGCATCGGCACGCTGCGTCACATCGACAAAGCCGTTGCCGACATTGCTCCATAGCAGCCCGCGCACTTCAGACGGGCGCAGACCGGAAAACGCCGCGAGATAGATCAGCGGCCGGTAACGCTCCCAGCGTTTGCGCATGTAGTCGTTCTTCCGCCCCATGGCATCGGCGGCGGCCAGGATGGCCCGCATTTCATCGTCGGTCGGTATCTCGACCTCCTTTTCCTCGTGGCGGCCATCTGACCGCACGCAAATGCCGGCGGCAGGATCGTGCGTGACGTAGCCCTGCGTCCGCATTTCGATCAGGACGGAATGGAAGGAAGAAAGGGTCCGCCGCGCCATGTCGCGGCTGTGGTTCTGCAACAGCCAGGTGCGAAACTGCACGATGTCGGCGGGTTCGAGTTCGCCGATGGTCTTGCCCCACGCATATTCGGTCATGGCGCGGGCGCGCCGGCGGTACTCCAGCAAGGTCTGCGGCTCGATGCTCTCGCGCCCGTCCCTGCCGATCTTTTCGCAGATATCAAGCCAAAGCTGCACGGCTTCGGCAACGCTCTTGGATTTTCCGGTGCCGTTCTTCCGCGCGCCGCCGCTCTCCAAAAAGTCGCGCGCCTCCTTCAACGTCCTGAAGGTGGCGTATGCGTAGCCCGATTTGCATTTTGCGTTGGGGTATCGGACTTGGTAAGTCGTTCCTTTGCTACCGACCCGCTTTCTTATATCTGACATGTATATTTCAAAAGAATCATAATTACTTTAGTCGCGCAAGTTATTGTTTGCATCCGTCTGAAGCCGCTGGTAGATGCGAACAAGATCGCCTTTCTCGATTTTCAGTTTCTTATCAATGGGATCAACGAAAAAGGGCAGCTTTCGCCGCCCTTGCGCATCCTGCTCGGCCGCACGCTTCACCTGTCGCAAGCTCAGTTCAATTCCCATTTCTGCAAGCACTTTCCGCGCCTGCGCTAGATTTATATACGTCGGAACACTCATTCTTACCCTATGCAATAGATAGCTAAATTATATACTTTCGATTATTTACAAATTATTAACGATCTTTGCTTTGCGGCCGCCCGCAACGATTTGCAGGCCTCGTGCCGTTTGTCCAGCTTGTGACCAGCCTCCCTCCCATCGCCTTCGCCATGTTTGCGGAATGAAAGCGCGGCCATGCCGCGCCTTTACCGGAAGGCAATTCGATGTCGGAGGCAAAGCAACGGCGAAGGCAAAGGGGCGACGCGCAGCGCGCGGCGCCTGATCCGCGCCTTGCGGCGCTCGTGCGCTATCTTGCCAGACGGGCCGCCGCGCGCGATTATGAGGCAATCAGGAAAAGCCAAGCCGAGAAGGACCCCTCGCCCGCCGAGGGGAGCGCGCCATGATTCGGACTGCCATTTATGCCCGCTACTCGACCGATCATCAGCGTGATGCGTCGATCGAAGACCAGATCAGGCTGTGCAAGGAACGCGCGGCCAAGGAAGGCTGGGACGTTGCCGGTCACTACAAGGACCACGCAACCTCCGGCGCCTCGATGCTGCGCGGCGGAATACAGCGCCTCATTGAAGACGCCATGGCAGGCAAGTTCGATATCGTGCTTGCCGAGG
>JAGRLX010000042.1 GCA_020441605.1 Alphaproteobacteria bacterium | reverse complement strand
GCAGATGCCGCCCAGATGCTCGCGCTCGACAATCCCAACCCTGAACCCAAGCTGCGCCGCCCGGATCGCCGTCACATAACCACCAGGGCCAGAACCAATGATCAGAACGTCAAAACTCTTCTCAGACATGGGGAGTCCTTACTTCTTTCCGTGATGGCGTTCAGGCGAACATGGCGATCGGTTTTTCGACATAACCCCGGAAGGCCTGCAGGGCTTCGGCACCAAGCGCACCATCGACGGCCCGGTGGTCGACGGAGAGCGTGACGGTCATCAGGGTCGCGGGCACGAAGACCCCATTTTCCCAGGCGCCCCGCTGTTCTCCACTACCGACTGCAAGGATGGTGGCGTGGGGCGGGTTGATGATCGCCGCGAAATCCTTCACGCCGAACATGCCGAGATTGGAGATCGCCGTCGTGCCGCCCTGATACTCCTCGTTCTTGAGCTTGCGCGTCTTGGCACGCGCGGCGAGGTCCTTCATCTCGTTCGAGATGACGGAAAGCGTCTTGGCCTCAGCCTTGCGGATGATCGGCGTGATGAGGCCGCCGGCAATCGACACGGCAACGCCCACGTCGATGGTGTCATGGCACAGCATGGTGCCGTCGGTCCAGGTCACGTTGGCCATGGGCACGTCGCGGAGCGCGAGCGCCCAGGCCTTGATGATCAAGTCGTTGATCGACAGCTTGTAGGCGGGCTTCGGCTCGTCACCGGAGCGCACGGCAGGAGCGGACGCGTTGAGTTCCGCCCGCAGCTTCAACAGGGCGTCGATCCGGCAGTCGGCGCTGAGGTAGAAGTGCGGTACCGTGCTCTTCGCCTCGACCAGGCGCCGGGCAATGACGAGCCGCATCTTGTCGTGCGGAATTTCGCGGAAAGATCCTTCGGCAAAGAGCTTGCGGACACCCGAATCCGATACCGGTGCTTCGGCCGCCGCGTATGCCGCTGCTGCAGGTAGCGCCGCGCGCGCCGAAAGTGCATCCTCGACGTCGGCCTTGACGATGCGGCCGTGGGGGCCGCTCCCGGCGATGGCTGCGATATCAAGGCCGGCCTGACGCGCCATGCGGCGCGCCAGCGGGGTCGCGCGAACGCTTCCCGGTGCCGACTTGGAATGGGTCGCGGTCGGCGCGGACGTGACAGGCGCGTCGGCGGCCTTCTGCCCGACAGCGGCCGAAGGCCCCGCCGGCGCCGTGGCGGCCACGGCACCCGGCTTCTCGCCTTCGGCAAATATCCAGGCCACGGCCTGGCCTACCGGAACCTCGACGCCTTCCCGGGCGATAACATTGCCGAGAACGCCGCTCGCCGGCGCCTCGATTTCCATCGCCGCCTTGTCGGTCTCGATTTCGAA
The DNA here is from genome assembly GCA_020441605.1 of Alphaproteobacteria bacterium. The sequence goes on along the minus strand of JAGRLX010000042.1, from coordinate 36,881 downwards.
GAGAGGATCACCCTGCTTGACGGTTGCACCTTCGGTCACCAGCCAGCGGGACACCTTGCCCGTGGCCATGTCCATGTCGACTTTGGGGAGAATGACTTCTGTCGCCATGGTTCAGCGCCTTCCCGCTACCAGCGTGCGGACTGCAGCGATGATGTCCGGCACCTGCGGCACGGCTGCCTTCTCCAGTTCGGGGTTGTAGGGGATGGGGCTTTCAGCGCCACCCAGGCGCATGATCGGCGCATCGAGATAATCGAAGGCCTCGCTCTCGGCGATCATGGCGCTGATTTCGGCGCCGATCCCCAAGGTCTTCACCGCTTCATAGACGCAGAGCAGCCGTGTGGTCTTCTTGACGCTTTCGATTACCGTTTCCCGGTCGATGGGCCGGATGGTGCGGAGGTCGATCACCTCGACGTCGATGCCCTCGGCGTTGAGCGCGGCGGCGGCCTCGAGCGCCTTGTGCACCATGATGGAGGTGGCGACGATGGTGGCGTCGCGTCCCTGCCTGCGCACTTCGGCCTTGCCGATCGGAACGGTGTAGTGTCCCTCGGGCACTTCGCCCTTCATCTTGTAGAGCAGCTTGTGCTCGAAGATCATCACCGGGTCCGGATCCTGCACGGCGGCGAGCAGCATGCCCTTGGCATCGTGCGGCGTCGCCGGCTGGATCACCTTGAGGCCAGGGACATGGGCGAGCCAGGCTTCAAGGCTCTGGCTGTGCTGGGCCGCAGCGCCGGTGCCGGATCCGGCCGGAAAGCGCATGACGACGGGAACCGATACTTCGCCGCCGAGCATGAAGCGCATCTTGGCCGCTTGGTTGACGATCTGCTCCATGGCCAGCGTGGCGAAGTCCGAGAACTGGAACTCGAAGATCGGACGCATGCCGGTCACCGCGGCGCCCACCGCAACCCCGGCGCCACCGAGTTCGGAAATCGGCATGTCGATGACGCGATCGGTTCCGAAGCGTTCGACGAGATCGCCGGTCACCTGGAAGGCGCCGCCATAGACGCCGATGTCTTCGCCCATCAGGAACACGCGGGGATCGCTTTCAAGCGCAATTGCCATCGCTTCCTGGATGGCCTGCGAGTAGCTGAGTTCTCTCACTGCCGCGTCCATTACTGCTGCTCCGTGTAGACAAAGTTGAGCACGTCGGACGTGCTGGGCATGGGGCTGTCCTTGGCGAAGGCAATGCCGGCGGCGATCTCAGCGTCAACCGCTTCGCGCACCGCCGTGATTGCGGCGTCGTCCATGACGCCGAACTGGCGCAGTTCCGACTCGAACAGCGTGATGGGATCGCGCAGCGCCTTCCACTCCTCGATCTCTTCCTTGGTCCGATAGCGGTTGCGATCGCTCTTGGAGTGGCCGCGGTGGCGGTAGGTCTTGGTTTCGATGAGGGACGGCCCTTCGCCGCGCCGGGCGCGATCGATGGCCACGGTCGATGCCTCTGCCACGGCCGAAAAGTCATTGCCGTTCACCACGATGCCCGGCATGGAATAGCCCGCGGCGCGGTCGGCAACATTGGCAACCGCAGTCGAACGGGCCGCCGACGTCGACATGCCGTAGCCGTTGTTCTCGCAAACGAAGACAACGGGCAGCTTCCAGATGGCCGCCATGTTGAGCGACTCGTGAAATGCGCCTTCGTTGTTGGCACCGTCACCGAAGAAGCAGATGACCACCTTGCCGTTCTTCTGCATCTTCGCGGACAAGGCCGCGCCCACGGCGATGGGAATGCCACCGGCCACGATGCCATTGGCGCCGAGATTTCCCCGGCTCACGTCGGCGATATGCATCGATCCGCCGCGGCCCTTGCAGTAGCCGGTCGTCTTGCCGAAGAACTCGGCGAACATGCGGTCGACCTGGGCACCCTTGGCAATGCAGTGGCCGTGACCGCGGTGAGTCGAGGTGATCTGGTCGTCGGGATTGAGCGGCATGCAGATGCCGAGCGCGCTGGCCTCCTGGCCGATCGAGAGATGCATTGTGCCATGAATGAGGCCGCGCATGTAGGCATCCTCGGCCCCTTCCTCGAACTTGCGGATCAGATGCATCTTGTGAAGCACCTGGCGCAGTTGCTTGGGCGAGTAGGATCGGAAAGCAAACGGGACGTTTGCCGCGGTGGCGCCCGACTTCTTCTGGGTTGCAGCCATGGATTCCTCCTTATTGTCCGTAGACCAGCTTGTTCTGGCGGGCGCGAAGCTCGGCGATCCTTGATCCTGCCGGCACCGCAGCATTGGCCGTGGTAATGAGCTGGCCCTTGGCGATGGGCTTGGTGACAGTGGCGCCGTGCAGCAATCCGCACGGCAGCGCCTGCGCCTCGCGGGCATCGGCCACGGTCATGATCCACGCACGATAGCAATATTCACCGATTGCATCGAGCTTGTCACCCGGCCTCAGATCCTTCTTGGCGACGGCGCAGACCTCGGCCACGGGCTTGGCCAGGGGCACCATGTCCGGCTTGCCATAGAGGACCACACGGGCACAGGTCAACGGCACTTCGAGCGATGTGAGGTGATAGGGGCGATGGAAGGTGAAATAGGGACCTTCGCCCATCTTGAGATCCTCCATGCGCTCACGCACCCGAGGGTGGGACATTTCCGCAACGACAAAAACGCCCGGCGCCACGCCCTTGCCAATCGAATAGTCCACCACCCCGGTGCGCGCGAGCACGCCGCCGTCCTTCTTCGGCACCAGGACCTTCGCGAGTTCGCCGAGAGTGGCCTTGGGCCCATGCATGCCGGGGCAGTCGGGCACCAGGCCCGTGGCATTGGCAATTGCCGCCATCTCCACCATGGTCTTCGATCCATCTACGAATTCGACCAGCATGCGCACGTTCATGTTGCGGCGCTTGGCTTCCTCGGCATAGTCGTCCGGAATGGCATCGACGTTGAGGGGGTTGTTCTTGCCCTTGCCGGCGGCCACGATCGGATGGCCCATGGCCGAAACGAATTCGATGAGTTCCATGCAGGAAGACGGCTCGTCGCCAGCGCCGAGCGAATAGGTAACTCCCAGCCGGTCGGCCTCGCTCTTGAGATAGGCGCCGATGGTGACGTCGGCCTCGACGTTCATCATCACCAGATGCTTGCCGTGCTCCATGGCACGCAGGCCGATTTCAGCGCCGACGGCGGGAACGCCCGTTGCATCGATCACCACATCGATCAGGCCAGAACTGATCAGCAGGTCGACGTCATCCGTCACTGCGACCTTGCCCTGCTCCATGGCCGCATTCAGGGCGTCGGCGGATTTTGCCTCGCGCCAGTGGCCCTCTTCGCGATAGGCGATATCGACGGCCCTGCCGGCCGCCGGCAGGCGCAGTTCGGAGATCGCGCCGATCTCGATGCCTGGCATGTGGGCGACGCGGGTGACGATATCGGTTCCCATCTCGCCCGAGCCGACGAGGCCGATACGAATGGGGTTGCCGCTATCGGCGCGGTTCTGGAGGTCGCGGGCAAGGCCCGTCGGCGAAATATTGATCGGCAAGTCTGTTCTCCTCGATGCAATCGAATGGGTTGAAGCTAGGCTGCGGCACTCACCGCGCTGATCTCGGGAATGGCGCGGCGTTTCATTTCCGCGAGGGCGTGGTTGATTTCGGACGCGGTGCGCCTGTCGTCCCAGCCGAGAGTCGCGGCGGCAATCTCCGCCACTTCCGCGACGACCTGAGCGTTGAGCAATCCTTCCATGGCCATGGCGGTGCGGCGCAACAGGATGTCGGCGAGACGGCGGACCGATTCGGTACGGCAGATATGAATGATCTCGCCTGACGAATAGCCCGGGACGAAAGCAAGGGGCCTATCGGCCGAAACCGCTACGGTCTCGGCAACCGCGAGTGCTGTCGTGCCATAGCTATCGAACAGATGACGGGCGCGACCGGCATCAATCTCCGCGGTGCTGGCCACAGCTCCGGTGAAGGCAGCCACCGCGCCTTCATCCAGCGGGTAGTTGCGGCCGCCGCCGATGGGAAGGGCTTCGGTCGAGGCAATGCGCGTCTTGCTCAGCAGCGACAGAATCACGTCGGCGGACTGTTCGGCGAAAGCACGGAATGTCGTCCACTTACCGCCGATCAGGGACAGGACCGGCACATCGCTGCCGGGCAACATGTCGCGGCCGATCAAATGGTCGCGACTTACCGCACCGATGTCCTTTCCTTCGCTGCGCGGCAGGGGCCGAACGCCGCAGTAGGACAGAAGGATCTGGCTCTGGTCGATTGTGATCGCGGGGAAGATCTCGCTCACGACCTTGAGCAGATATTTGGTTTCTTCCACGCTGCAGAAGGCCTCGTCCGGATCCTTGACCGGAATGTCGGTCGAGCCGATCAGCACGTTGCCGAAGAAGGGATAGACCAGATTGACGCGGCCATCGGCGGTTCCGAAGTAGACCATGCGGCCCTGGAGGGCCGCAAGCAGTACGGGACTGTTGACGATCAGATGGGAGCCTTTGGACCCGCCCATATGCTGCGAGACAATCCCAAGGCCGGCATTCACCTTGTCGATCCACGCGCCGCCCGCGTTCACGACCGCGTCGGTGGTTACCGTCACCGACTCGCCAGAGATCCTGTCGGCCAGGACGATTTCACGCGGTGTTTTTCCGATCGAAGCAGTTGTGTAGGTGCTGAGCGTGCTGCCACCGTTTGCCGCAACGCCGTCCATGACAAGTTCGAGGCCAAGGCGTTCGGCGTGGGTGATGCGGCCTTCGTAATAGAGGCCGGCGGCCTTGATGTCGGGTGCAAATGCCGGATGGTCGACCCGCAACTTTCGGGAGGACAGAAAGCGATGGTCGGGCAAGGCGCGGACCTTGCGATTGTAGAAATCGTAGATCTGCAGTCCGATCTCGGTGATTAACGCGCCACGGTCTGTCAGCTTCGCATTGAATCCGAGGAAGCGCAGCGCCGATGGCACGATGCCGCCCAGCCAGGAGCGCATCGGCAGCACGGTGGCAAGCGGCTTCACGAAGTGCGGTGCGTTGCGCAACAGGCGATTGCGCTCCATTGCGGACTCGCGCACCAGCCGGAATTCTCCAGTTTCGAGATATTTGATGCCACCATGGATCAGCCGCGAGGGTGCAGCGCTCGCACCTTCGCAGATATCGCCGCGGTCAATCAGCAGGCAGTCGATGCCCTGCAGGTTGAGGTCGCGGAACAGGCCGCAGCCGTTGATGCCGGCACCGATGATGAGAACCGGATAATGTGGCTTCACGGCCTTGAGCGGAGTTGTCGGTGCCATGGTCCGGGGTCTACTCCGCGACGATGGCGACCTTGATCGCCGATCCCTGTTCGGCGGTCGAGAGCGCGGCGACGATGTCTTCGAGGCCGAAGCGATGGGTCAGCAGCGAATCAAGCTCGAAATGGCCACTGGCGATCATCTTGAGAGCACGGTCGAACTGCAATCGCGTGAGGCCGAAGGATCCGGTGACGATCAACTCGTTGTAATGGATCGCATTGACATCGAGTTCGGCCAGGACTCCCTTGGAGAAGCCCGCAAAGAGGCTGACCCGGCCACGATGGCGGACCAGGCGGATCGCGTCGTTGGCGAGCGACGGCACGCCGATCGCCACAATGGCGACGTCGGCGCCGAGACCATCGGATACGGCGCGCACCCGGGCGACGACATCCTCGGACACCGGATCGACGACCAGATCCGCGCCGGCCTGCAGCGCCGCTTCGCGCCGCAGCGGATTGGGTTCGCTGACGATGATCATGCGGGCCCCCGTCCGCCGGGCCAGCTTGACATGGAGGATGCCGATCGGCCCCGCCCCCAGGATGGCAACGACGTCGCCCATGTGCACACCAACCTGCTCCTGCCCGTTCATCACGCAGGACAGCGGTTCGGCAAGAGACGCCTTTTCGAAGCTCAAACCCTCGGGCATGGAAAAGACATTGCCCGAGGCCACGCCTGAGGCCGGAATCCGCACATATTCGGCGAAGGCGCCATCGATTTCATAGCCCATGGCAGTCATGTTGCGGCAGAGGTTCTCGGCACCCCGGATGCAATATTCGCAATGCCCGCACGAGAACTGCGGGCAGACACAAACCGCCTGCCCGGGCTTGAACTGGGCATGGCCGCCATTTTCAACCACCACACCGGCAAACTCATGGCCCAGTACGGACGGGTAGCGAATGCCGGCTGTCTTCTTGCCACGCAGGATCCTGATGTCCGTGCCGCATACGGTGGCTGCCTTCACCTTAAGCAGGAGATCGCCAGGTGACAGGTCCGGGTCGGGGATGGACATGTAGCTGACCTCGTTGACGTCCTTCAGAACTCCAGCTTTCACGTCGCACCTTCCTGCAAGCAATACGATTTTTGTTCAGATTCACTATGAACATTTATATTTCCAAAAGTCAATATGTTCATTTCGTTCCCCGGCAAGTTTTTGTGCGCCACGGTAAGGTATTGCAATTACGCGACATCATCAGGGTTGACCATAGTTCTCTTCCTACCGCATCCGAAGTAGCGCACCGTGAACTTTTTCCATTTCCCTTTCATTTTTGTCTGGACGGGCTTGAACATTTCGATTATCTAATCGCGAAATGTTCGGCGCGGGAGGCCAATGGTAATGTCCAAGAAGCAGTTCGACTATGTGTCGATGGGATTCATCACCTTCGACTGTCTCGGCTGGCCATTCACGGAGGTCCCCCCTGGTGGCGGCTGCTATCTTATCGATGAACTGACCCTGGCGGTTTCCGGTGCCGCCGGTGTCGCGGCCATCGCAGCGGCAAAGATGGGTCTCAAGACCCGTGCCGTCGGGGGCGTCGGCGAGGATCTGATGGGTGACTGGGTCATGCAGCGCCTGAAGGACTTCGGCGTCGACACCGAAATGATGCAGCACAAGCCGGGCTGGAAAACCTCCTCTTCAATCGTCACCACCCGGCACGACGGTTCAAGGCCTGCCCTGCACATGAAAGGTGCGACGGGCAACTTCACGGTCTCCCCACAGGATTTCGCCAAAGTCGCCGACGCCAAGGTCGTCCATCTCGGCGGTGTTGGCCTGATGGACGCCATGGACGGCGAGCCCAATGCCCAGCTCATGAAATATGCCAAGGAGCATGGCTGCATCACCACGGTGGACATCTTTGCGGGTTCGGCCGACGATCTTCCCGACGTCGCCGCGGTCCTGCCCTATACCGACTATTTCATGCCGTCGATCGAGGAGGCACGCGCACTTTCCGGCCTCGAAGACCTGGTCGACTGCACCAAGTTCTTCCACGACCGCGGCGTTGCCTGCTGCGTGTTCACGCTGGGCGGCGACGGCGCCTACTACAGCCATACGGATGGAACCCGCTTCCATGTCCCGGCCTTCGACATCAATGTGAAGTGTACCTGTGGCTGTGGTGACGCCTTCGACGCCGGATACGCGGTGGCGCTATGCCATGGTTTCGATCCCGAAACCTCGGTGCGGTTCGCCCAGGCCACGTCGGCGCTCAATGCCACCGGCCTCGGCTCACAGGCCGGGGTCGAATCCTTTGAACATACGTTGAACTTCATGAAGACCACGCCGACGCGGTCCTGAAGCGATCTGACATCCGGCTCCGCTGGAACGACGAAAAAACCGGCTGGCACCATGTGGCGGCAGGAGAGGTCACGTGCGGCCAAAATCCGGCGGCACTGGCGAATACCGGGTTGGCCGCGCCCTGTTGCGGGGCTTGCACGGTTCCTTTGATTGCAGCCGAAACCTGAACTGGGAGGATCCCACATGACTTTGAAGACACTGGGCACGCTCGCCGGCGCCGCCCTCGCCCTTTCCACCACCGTCGCCTTCGGCGCAGGCCAGGCGGACCTGATCAAGCCGATCGACAAGGAACTCACCTTCGTCTTCATCCCGAAGGTCATTCATCCCTGGTATGACGTCGTGGCCGAGGGCGACCAGTTCGCGGTCGACGAGTTTGCCTAGCAGGGCATCAAGATCAACATGATCTGGGACCAGCCGCCGCAGGCCGACGTCGCCGATCAGAACGCCCGCATCGAGGCCAACATCGGCCGCAAGCCCGATGGCCTTGCCGTTGCCTGCCTCGACAAGGCGACCAACGTGCAGCTCCTCGACGAGTCGGTGGCCGCCGGCATCAACACCATCACCTTCAACTCGTTCTGCGACGAGAAATTCCCCTTCGTCGGCCAGAAGAACTCTTACCAGGACGGTTACGACCTTGGCGAATTCCTCGCCAAGCACCTGGGCGGCAAGGGCAAGGTCGGCATCCTCGCCGGCAGCCTCACGGCGTCTGACCACGTTGACCGCATCAAGGGCTTCAAGAAGGCGCTCGAGTCCTATCCCGACATGCAGATCGTCTTCGAACAGCCCGACAATGACGTTCTCGAGGAAGCCGTGACGCTGACCGAGAACGCGCTGCAGGCCAATCCGGACATCGCCGGCTTCTTCGGCTCGAATGCGTCGAACCCCATCGGCGCCGCCCGCGCCGTCGACAACGCCGGCCTCTCCGGCAAGGTGGCGATCGTCGGCATGGACGACCTGCCGGAAGCTGTCGACTTCGTCTGCAAGGGCACCATCACGGCCCTCAAGGCGCAGCGCCAGTGGGACATCGGCTACTGGGCGGTCAAGTACATGGTCGCTAAGAACGAGAACCATACGATCCCCATGGATCACAACACCGGGTCACGCTTCATCGTCAAGGACGACTGCAAGTAATACCGGGACGCTCCAGAACGTGCGCGGCATCATTCCGCGCACGTTCCAACCGAGGATCTTGCCATGACACCCTATGCCTTCGAAGCCCGCAACGTATCGCAATCATTCGGCGTGGTTCAGGCCCTGAGGAATGTCTCGCTCGGCATTGCCGAGGGCGAGGTCCACGCCATCATTGGCGAAAATGGTGCCGGCAAGAGCACCCTCATGAACATTTTCTGCGGCAAGCTTCACCCTACGGCGGGCGAGCTCTACCGCAATGGCAGCATGGTCGTGTTTCACTCGCCCATCGATGCGCAGCAGGCCGGTGTCGGCATCGCGCCTCAGGAGGTGAGCCTTGTGCCAAATCTGTCCGTGTTCGAGAACATCCTGCTTGGCGCGCAACGTACCAGCGGTATCCGCATCGACTGGAAGACAACGCGCCAAACGGCAATCGATCATCTGCACTCGGTCGACGACACCATCGATCCCGACACACCGGTGCAGGCGCTGAGCAAGGCACAACAGCAACTCGTCCAGATCGCGCGCGCCGCCGCCACCGAGGCCCGGATCCTGATCTTCGACGAACCCACGGCCGCCCTCACCTACCGCGAGACCGAGAAACTCTACACCTATATCCGCAATTTCCGGAAGTCTGGCGGATCGGTCTTCTACATTTCGCACCGCCTCGACGAGATTCTCGAACTTTCAGACCGCAATTCGGTGCTGCGCGACGGCGAATTCATCGTCGAGCTCGATCCGAAGGTCACGACCAAGGAAGAGATGGTCAACCACATGGTCGGCCGCGAGGTGAGCCGTGCCGTGCGCAATGCCCGCCCGGAACTGGCATCGGCGGAAACAGTCCTGAACGTGACGGGGCTGAGCCGCGAAGGTGAATTCGAGGATGTGAGCTTCGATCTGCGCAAGGGCGAGATCCTCGGCGTTTCCGGCCTGGTCGGTGCCGGGCGCACAGAGGTCGCCAAGTGCATCTTCGGCCTCACCCACAAGTCGTCCGGCAAGGTCGAACTCTTCGGCGAGGACCGCAATATCCGCTCGCCGGCGGATGCAATCCGCCTCGGCCTCGTCTATCTACCCGAAGAGCGCAAGCAGGAAGGTATCTTCCCGCTGCTGTCGATCGCCGAAAACATGGCGATGCCGAACCTCGACCGCTTCCGCGGATTGCTGCACATGCGGACACCTGACATGCTCAGCGAAGTGCAAAACTATGTCGATCGTCTCAAGATCAAGATCGGGAACCCGAAGGACCGCATTACCTCCTTGTCGGGCGGCAACCAGCAGAAGGTCATCATCGGCCGCTGGCTGATGAAGAATGCGAAGATCCTCATCATGGACGAGCCGACGCGCGGCATCGACGTCAACGCCAAGTTCGAGATCCAGCGCGAGCTCCGCCGCTTCACCGAAAGCGGACTCTCGATCATCTTCATCAGCTCCGAGATCGAGGAAGTGATCGATGTGTCCGACCGCATCATGGTGATGCACGAGGGCCGCGTGAAGGGGCTCTGCGATGCGCGCGAAGCAACGCCGGAGCAACTGATGCAACTGGCAATGAGCTAGGAACACAAAGGACGAACCGATGACCATGGCGACACACCTGACCGGGAGCAGCCCAGTGAAAACGCAACGCAAAAACAGCCTTCTCACCCGTTTCTGGCGTTGGGAGGCCAGCGGCATTCTCGTCGCCCTCATCGCCCTGCTGATCGTGTTGTCGCTGGCAACCGAAAATTTCCTGTCGGGTTACAATGCCGCGGTGGTCGTAAGGCAGGCCGCTTTCGTGGGCCTCGTCGCCCTCGGGCAGACCCTGGTTCTCCTGGTGGGGGGCATCGATCTCTCGGTCGGCGCTGCGGCGGGTCTTTCGGCAATCGTCGGGTCGTTGCTGCTCACCGCGCTTGGCGTTCATCCCTACGCCGTCATTCCCTTGACCATGGCTTTCGGCCTTGCTCTGGGCCTCATCAACGGGGTCTTCGTGGCGGGCCTTCGCCTCAATCCGTTCATCGTCACGCTAGCCACCTGGGAAATCTTCGCCGGCATGACTCTGGTCATCACCAAGGGCTATCCGATCCGCCCGCTTGGCGAGCAATTCACCATATTCGGCAAGGGCGACATTTTTGGCGTGCCGATACCGGTGGTCATCTTCCTCGCCCTTGGTGTCGTGCTGATCTGGCTTCTCACCCAGACCCGTTTCGGTCGGAACATCTTCGCCGTCGGCGGCAACCGTGAAGCTGCGATCCTTGCCGGCATCCACGTCAAGCGCGTCGAACTCGTGGCCTTCGGTCTTGCCGGCATGTTTGCCGCCCTGGCCGGCATCCTCTATGCGAGCCGCATGGATGCGGGCCAGCCGTCGGTCGGCGAAGGCTGGCTGATGGGCGCCATCACAGCCGCCATTCTCGGCGGCACCTCGCTTCGCGGCGGACAGGGTTCGATCATCGGCACGATGCTGGGTGCCCTGCTGCTCGCTGTTCTGGCCAATGGCACGGTGCTTCTCAACGTGTCGGGCTTCTGGCAGCGCGTCATTGTCGGTCTCGTGGTCCTCCTGGCCGTCCTCGTCGACTTGTTCCGCAGGCGGGACTAGCCCGAAAGAGGCGGCAACTCGGTCTTGGGAGCACCGGGCTCCCAAGGCCATCTTTCTTCCCCATGCCCAGACTTTGGCATTGGCAATTCCGGATTGGCTCCTGTTAAAGTCCAAACCGGCACCCGATTCCTGAGGCCCCAATCAAGACAAGCAGAGCCCCGAGACTTGGAAAAGCAGGCAAGCACCTCCGACTACAACGACGACCTCAAGACCAAGGTCGCCTGGTTGTACTACATGGAAGGAATGACACAGGACGAAATCTCCAAAGTCCTGGGGCTCAGCCGGTCGCGCGTGCTTCGCTTTCTGGCCGGCTCGCGCCAAAGCGGTATCGTGCAGATACGCGTCACCACGAAGCTCAGCCATTGCGTGGAACTCGAAAGCGCGCTCGAAAAGGCCTTCGGGCTGGAGCGGGCCATCGTCATCCCTAAGCCGCAGGATGCAAATGCCACGCCGGAGATCATCGGCGCGGTGCTTGGTGGCTATCTCAGCGAGATCGTCAGGGAAAACATGACGATCGGCCTCGGCTGGGGCAAGACACTGAGCGCCAGCCTTCCCAGCATAGAATACCGGGAGCAGAGCGGCATCAGCATCATCTCCATGCTGGGCGGGCTGACCCATGTGAGCGGTGCCAATCCATCGGAATTTGCCTGGCGCCTGGCTGATCGTCTGTCGGCGGAATGCTATCTGATGGCCGCACCGGTCTATGCCCCGGACGGGCGTACGCGGGATGCGCTGATGGCCCATCCCGGCATACAGGAGATCTTCCGCCGTGCGGCGCAGCTCGATCTGGCCATTCTGAGCGTCGGTGACATGACGCCGTTTTCGACCATATCCGAGTATCTGCTGCTGGAACGCGAAGAGCTTGCCGCACTCCAGGCGGCGGGCGCCGTCGGGGACGTGCTGTGCCGTTTCATCGACGCCGAGGGCAAAATCATCGACCATCCGGCGAACAAGCGCGTCGTGTCGGTCGATCCCAGCGATCTGCGCGGCGCCAGAAAGCTGGTTCTCGCTTCGGGCGGGTGGCAGAAATACCAGGTCATTCGTGGCGCCATGCGGCTCCTGGAGCCGCATGTGCTGGTGACGGACGAGACCGTGGCCGAGCGGCTTGTAGCCGAAGGGCGCTAGGTCAGGCCACCCCGGCGCCTGGCCTGTTGCCCATGCGCAAGGCCGCGGGCGACTCGCCCAGCGTCTTTGGCGATGCAGAATGACCGCCGCACTTCTCGGCCGGTTCACTCATCACCGCAATATCGTCGTGACCAGCAACGACAGCTGGCGCCTCAAAAACCATGCCTGACGCGAAACCTCAGCGTGGCCTACGTCGATGCGCTGCGCCAAGCCCGTCTCGTCGAGCAGCTTGCAGAATTGTTGCACTACCATCGCTGCCGAAGCTGGCAGCAAGGCGCTGAAGGAAGGCTGCAGGGTGGCAATTGAGCTGGTTGCCGAACCGGAGGTCTACGGATGAAGTTTAGCTCCGCATCCGACTGCGTCGGGGGTCTGTCGTTCATAAAGATGATCGGTAGTGCTGCCCGGATAGGCGCAAATGGCATTGGAGTAAACATGTGCGGTTGGGTCACAGCGCCGCATTTTGATCTCGGCCGCATGCCCGGCAAAGCTGTTGCGCAGAAAGCCCTCCTTAAGGCTGTCAATGACCACGGTCTCGTGGTTACCTGCCTCAACGCAAACGGCAACAGAAGTCCGGCGCTCTACTCAAAGGCGTCATATCCATTGACTCATCCGACTACATATCCCCAGGCCGTCTGAAAAGGACAACAATGCCCTGGATTGATGCCAGCGCCGTAACCGACATTGTCGAAGAAGGAGCGAAGCGCTTCGACCGCAATGGCCGCGTGGCACATGATGAGGGTGCCGACATGCTGCTGAAATCGGCTCGCGAAACGGCTCAGATAGGGAAGCGTATGGGCGTCGGCCAGCCCACTCTGCACTGTACAGGTCTGGGCGATGGCGGCATCCCAATCTGGAAACATGATGTCGTTACCAGTCCAAATGTGGCTTAAGGCGTGGTCTTCATGCTGGAGAATCTCAACTCACTTGACCATCCCGGCTGTCCGTTCGGATCGACTGCCGATGTGCTGGCTGCGGTCTCTTCAGTGAACCGCCCGCAGCCTCGCATCAATCTGGACCTTCACCACACCCAGATCGGTGAAGGACACCTGGTTCGCTGGTGTGAAAAGTGCTTGCCGTGGATTGGTGAGGTTCGGACCGATGACAATCCGGGGCGCAGTGAACCGGGCACAGGCGAAATCAACTATCCCAGTGTTGCCAGGGTATTGGATGCCATGAGCTACCTCGGTCCGATCGGCATGGAAGCCTTCTCCTCAAGCGATGCCGACACCACTCCTGAAGCCTTTCGCGCCGCTTTTACGATCAACAAAGCATGGTGGTTGGCTGTCTCAATGCCTAAAGTTGGAAACATCGACAGATCCGCCATGACCAATATCGTGATACAACTGGTCAGCCTGAATCCGGGTGGCCAGCCATCGATGTTCAAAATGGCTGTCAGTGTCGACCCTTGCGAGGAATGCTGACTCCCATGTTACCGGTACTAATAATATCATTCGCTTTGGGGGTCGGGGTCGCCGCCGTCTATCTCGCCCTCCTGTGGGCCTCAGTCAGCAGACTTCTGCAAGGGACTCGACTGACCATGTTTTTGGTCCTTGGCGCAATACGCGCGGCAATCATTGTTCTGTCATTAGGCTGGTTCTTTCTTGAGGACGGGGCAGTGGCGCACTTGGCTGCTGCGGCAGCCGGTTTCATTCTGACCCACCACGCCGTGGCGCGACTTTTGTCAGGGCAGCCCATGGTGAAGTAGAAGATGGAGATCAGCGCCGACCCCTTGGCTTTCCTCAAAAGGCATGGTGTAGGCCTGAACTTCATGGTCGCGTTCACATGACTACATAGGCTCTTGGTCACGATGTTCAACCTGGTATCGCCGCTGCCGGTCATCGACGATCGGTCGTTCGCCCGGCAACCTCAGCTTCGAGTACCGTGACATCGGTCTGATGCCTCGGCAGCTGTCCTGAGGTCGTTCTTACTGTAAACCCCCAACCGCTTGATTGGCGAGCGATCTAATGACCTCTGCCTGCTGCAAGTCGCACGTCTTCCCAAGGGGGCGCGACGACCTTGCTGCGAAAATTTACAACTGACACCATCCATTCATCCGGGCAGCGTCGGGCAAGGCGGGATATCATGTCGGATGTCCATCAAGGCTTCGTAGTCGCAAGACCGGAGATCGAATTCTGGAACCACCTGCTTGAAGTCGACTTCGACAGGATTTCTGTCACGCGCTTTGATTCCGCCCCCCAACGCGTCCAGCGCACCCGCCAGAAGAAGGCGGAGCGGATCAGCATTTTGCCGTTCTGTTTGCATCGCATCTTCAACGAGCACGGCACGACCGTTTGTGCCTATGTGATGGTGCAGCGCCTCAGCCTAACCCACGAGAAGCTGGCCAACTCGGCGGCATCCAAGCCGACTATCGGCTATATCGCTTATGTCGCGGGCTTTAATATGACGTCCCGCGAAGTCCACATGAACAAGTGCAGAATAGACGGCGTCTGAGAAGATCTGGCGGAGCGGACCCTCAGTCGCCTTCGCCAGGGGCCGCCGCAGCCTGCCGGTCGTCGTACTGGGGAAGCGCCGAGAGCAGGGCCCCACATCCCTTCAGCGGGCAGGGTCCGACGACGCGGAACCAATCATCCCTCAGTTCATAGACATAATTGCAGTACCACTGCCCGCCGCAGTCCTGCGCGTTGATGTGAGCGCGATAGACAGCGACACGCAGGCGCGGTGCCCGTTCAAGGCTCACAAGCTGACCGGGCACCGGTACGCTCCGGTAACCAGTTGCTGAGGAAAGAAGCAGGCTTCCAAACATGCAGCCCGGTCCCAGCCCCTGAAGCGCGTAGGGCTCCCCGTCGCAACCAAACATGCACTTGTAGATGATGTAATCGCGCAAGCCGTCGCCATTGACGTCAAGTTCCCCATAGAGCCGGTCGGAGTAGATCCCATTCACCACGACGTCTTGCTTGCCCATGACTTCACAATAGGGCTTCAGCGCCTCTGCATATTCGCGGATCGGCCCCGGCAGCTCCGCAATCTGCAGATCGGTCCAGGCCATGGCCAGATGAACGGGAAAGGCAAAAAACATCGCAATTGCGCGCAGGGCTGCCCGCATGGCCGTTCTCCTCGACGAGATGTAGAAGTTGTGAGAGGGCGAGTAGCACCCGTCCAAGACGTGGGCCCGGACGAGATTGTCAACGCATTCAATCTGAGCAATAGTTACGCATCGGCGCTGGCCCTTTTCTTTGGATCGTCAGTCCACGGAGGCTAGCAACCGGACATAAAAAGCCCTTGCTGCTTGCCATAAAAAAATTGTGAAAAGCAAAGATGTCTAGCAAATCCCCCAACGGGGCAACGACCGGAGCCTCGCCTGCGCCGCCCAGCACTGCTGTTTCCGGCGTTTTCCACCTTTCCCTGCTTGGCCCTTTCTTGTTGGCCGGACCTGACGGCCAAGCCCTCGAGATCGCCAGCAAGAAGAACCGGCTGCTGCTCGCCATGCTGGCCACGGCCCCCGGCCGCGGCATGAGCCGGGACGCGCTCGCCGGCGCGCTCTGGGCCGAGCACAGCGAGGAGCAGGCGAAGAACAGCCTGCGTCAGGCGCTCGCGGTCTTGCGGAGGGACCTGACCGGACTGGATGCAGCGTTCTTCGCATCGCTCGAAGCGACGGTTGCCCTTCATCCAGATCTTGTGGCTCTCGATACCGACAGTTTCCTGCGTGATGTCAGGCTTAGCACGCGTGAGTCCCTGCAAAGGGCCATTGATCAATGGCGCGGACCGTTCCTCGCAGATCTCACGGCGTCCGAAACAGGGCTCGATCACTGGCTGATGGAGCAGCGCGAACATTACAACCGTCACTACATCGCGGCGATGGACCGGCTGATCCCGCTGCTCGATGGTCCAGCCCGGACCGACATGGCCCGCCGTTTGGTTCAGGCCGACAATCTGCGGGAGGCGTCACACCGGCTTCTGATGGAAGCCTATTACGCCGCCGGCGAGCGGTCACAGGCCCTGCGGCACTACGACAAGGTCCGGACCCTCTTGCGGGAGGAACTTGGCGTCGACCCATCGCCCGAGATCGAGGAACTACGCCGCAAGATCGTGGCCAATGGCCATCATGGCAATGGCGCGCCTGCTGCGCCGGTGGCAACAGCTTCTGTGCCGGTCTCGGCGTCTGCCGCGGCGGCGCAACCGCAGCCATCACCTTCAGCTCCACAGGCGAACCCGGCTGCTTCTGCCCCGGCATCCCGCCGCACTACCCTTTATGCGATCGCCGCCGTCGTGGTGCTCGTTGTTACGGCGGGCGCCGGGTGGTTCTTCACGCAGCCGGCGCCAGAACCCGTAACCAAGCCGTCGGTCGCGATCCTGCCCTTCCAGAGCCTGTCCGGTGGCGCCGAAGACGCGCGTATTGCGGAAGCCCTGACCGTCGACACCATCACCGATCTGTCGCGTTACTGGGACTTCCGTGTCATGGCCAAGGACACGACGGATGCCTACAAGGGAAGCCCCGCGGATATCCGCAAGCTCGGAACGGACCTCAAGGTTGGTTACGCCCTGAAAGGAACCTTCCAGCGCGAGAATGGTCATGTGCGCGTCACCGCCCAGCTCGTCGATACCGCGAGCAGCGCCATCCTATGGTCGGATCGCTATGACCGTCCTGCGGGCGAAATCTTCGCTATCCAAAGCGATGTCTCTGATCATATCGCCAACAGTGTTGGCAGCAGGGAGGGCACGCTCCATGAGAATATGGTGGCCAGCGCCAAGCGCAAGCGTCCATCCGACCTCGACGCCTACGAGACTTATCTGCTCGCGCAGGAGACGATGCATTCCGATCTTTCACCTGAACACATGCGTGAGGGCCAGAAGCTTCTCCTGCAGGCTATCGAGAGGGATCCGACCTTTGCGCGGGCCTATGTCAAATACGCCCATGGCAATGCCTGGCGCGTCACCTACGAACCCAACGCGCCCGCTCTCATTCAGGAAATGATCAAATACACGCGCAAGGGTGTTGAGCTCGACCCTATGGATGCCGATGCCCATGGGTCCTTGGGCTATGCGCTCACGCTCAGCGGCGACCTCGCGCAAGGCGAAGCTCAGTTTGACGAGGCGCTGCGCCTCAACCCCAACGCCTTCGACCTTCTCGTTACCTATTCCTGCATGGCGCACAATTACGGCAAGGCGGAACGCGGCGCAGAAAGCACCGACCGCGCTCTTGCCCTCAACCCCGGCTATCCGAACTGGTCGATCCCCTGCATGAGGCTCGCCTTGTTTATGGTTGGCCGATATGAGGATGCCCTGCGCATTCAGTCCCGCCAGCCTGAGAACGAGATGAATACTGATGGTTTCGTCGTCATGGCCGGAAGCCTCGCTGCACTCGGCAAGTCAGAAGAAGCCAAGGCTGTTGCCCAGCGAGGTATTGCGAAATATCCGGGCCTACTCAGCATCGAGCGCTTCGCGTTCAACCGCGGCTGGTCGCCCGCAACCGCCAAGGTCATAGCCGACCATATGCGCAAGGCCAGCTTTCCTGCCTGTGCAACCACTCAAGAGCTTGCCGATACCCCCAATCCCGTGCGCCTGCCGGAGTGCCCGGGCTGAAGCGCCTCTGCTTGCTCTCCTGCTGCCCTTAGTTGGTCGCGCTTTTCAGTCGTCGTGGCCACTGGGCCGATCTTCGACGATGTCGAGGTGCATAGGCTGAACGCCGAGCCAATTCTCAATTGGGGCGAACAGCACTCGTTAGGCATGGATCGCTCCATAGCAAAGGCAAATGGGGAGATCGTGTCCCCGGGCGTTATGTAGGTTCTGGAGGTGAAGCCGTTCGCGAAGCACGTCGTCAGGGGGGGCGCTGTAGCGAGCGAACGGCTTTGGGTGGTCACCGGAGTTTCCGGATAGGGTCTGGTTGCTGAACGCAAACCTTGGACCAGAGAACCACCGATGACCGACGACATGATGAACCTGCGCAGCCTTCTGGAAAAGACACCTGATGCCGATCTGCTGCGGGAGATGATCGGCTTTGCTGCCGAACGGCTGATGGAGCTGGCGGTGGGCGCCCTCACGGGCGCTGCCCACGGCGAGAAGAGCCCGCTGCGGCTGGCCCAGCGCAACGGCTACCGTGAGAGGGACTGGGAGACCCGTGCCGGGACGGTGGAACTGCGCATCCCGAAGCTGAGGAAGGGTCCTTCTTCCCGGGCTTCCTCGAACCTCGGCGGATGGCCGAGAAGGCGCTCACGGCCGTCATTCAAGAGGCCTACGTCCAGGGCATCTCGACCCGGTCGGTCGACGATTTGGTCAAGGCCATGGGGATGAGCGGCATCTCCAAGAGCCCGGTGTCGAGGCTCTGCGAGGAGATCGACGGCAAGGTCAATGCCTTCCTCGACCGGCCCATCGAAGGCGACTGGCCCTATCTGTGGATCGATGCCACCTATCTGAAGGTCCGCCGCGGCGGGCGTGTCATCTCGGTTGCCGTCATCATCGCCACCGGCGTCAACAACGACGGCCGGCGCGAGGTATTGGGCATGGAGATAGGCACGTCGGAGGTTGAGGCCATCCGGACGGGCCTCTTGCGGGGCTCAAGACGTGATACAGGACATGATGGCTATATTGGGCGTTAGTGGCGAAGCAGTTAGATCTGAGGTCGAACCTGCTCCGCCTCCGTCTAACCTACCGGGACACGGCAAATGTGCGCTGCTTCGTTGCGCTACTTGAGTTCCACCATGATAATGTGCGTGTCCGTGGTTCCGACGTTCTCGCCCATGTGCGCCTGCGCTTCGGAGAAAAGGACCTGGCCGGGCGCGAAAGAGCGGTTCAGCACCTTGCCATCCGGCAGGGTCAGGCGCCGCTCGAAGGCTGTTAGCGCGTATACCAGGAAGGCCGGATGAGCATGCATGTTGGTCTTGTCGCCCGGCCGGTCGCGATATTCCAGCACCCGCACCCTATCATTCTCGAACACTACCTTGTAGAGGTCCGGATCGCTCACCGCGGCATCCTGCGCAAGACCTGTGGTGGCTGTCAAAACGGCAAAGGTGATCGCGAGGCTCGCCCGCATCGAATTCAGTAGAAACTGCATAGTCCAATACTCCGCATGATGGTACCCGCAGTCTGGGCCGCTCACATTGCGCGACTTACCGCCTACGGCTAAACCGTTTAACTTTGATTTGGATATGGTGAGGAGCTATTGTGCACCTAGCCCAATCCTAAGAAAAAAGATTGACCGTTATTGCTCGTTCCGGGCAGTCGGCATTCTTGCATAAGCGGGCCGCGAAGTTGCAGGCTTTCATAACGGGACAGCATTCCGGACAGCGGCCGAAATGTTCAATTGGAACGACCTAAAGCATTTTGTTGTCGTTGCCCGGAGTGGCAGCACTCTGGCAGCTGCGCGGACGCTGAGGGTCAACCAGTCGACGGTACTGCGTCGACTGATGGACCTGGAGGGGCGGTTGAAGCTCCGTCTCGTCGAGCGATTGCCGAGTGGGTACCGCCTGACCCCCGCCGGGGAGGCCGTGCTTGATGCCGCCGAAGGCGTCGCGACTGCAATCGAGTCGTTCGAGCGCGTCGCTGCAGAGGCCGCCCATGAGAATGTCCTAAGGCTGACCTGCCCTGAATCCATTGCCGACCGTCTCACTCGATCGGGTTTTCTCGACCGGTTCCAGGCCAGCAATCCGGGGCTGAGTGTCGTTTTCGTCCTGGCCGATCGGTACATCGATCTCGGCCGGGGGGAAGCGGATGTGGCGCTCCGATCGGGAGATACCGATGGCAACCTGATTGGGCGCAAAGTCGCGGACTCTCTCTGGGCCATCTATGCCAGCCGCGACTACTTGCAACGAAAAGGGGCGCCAACCTCGGTCGCAGAAATTGACCAGCACGCACTGGTTGCCTTTGACCAAAGTCTTTCGGGCCATCGCCTGTCCTTGTGGTTGCATGACGTTGCGCCCCACGCTCGGGTCGTGGCGCGAGCCAACAGCGTCCTGGGACTCGTCTCCGCCGTGATGTCGGGTGTCGGGATAACCGCTCTGCCGACGCCGCTCGGCGACGGCGATCCGGACCTGGTGCAGGTCCTTCCACCGGTTGTCGAATTGAGCCGTGCCTGGCGATTGCTTTGCCACCCCGACAGCCGGAACTTGCGCCGCGTGGATGCCTTCTTCGCTTTCGTGGCGACCCAGATCGACGAATTGAGGCCCGTGCTGACAGGCTAAGGCTGCACCGACGCTAGACAGATGGTTGGGGGCCAAGCCAACAGTCTCTTCCAGTTGGATTCCCGTTCCATTTGGTTGATGGCGGAGCGGGTAGCTCTGAAATCCAATACTCTCTACTCTCTGGCCATGTACTCTACTCGCGTCAGATTTCGGGGCAGTTCGAATCCTGCGCGCAGACCTGAAAAGGCCCGGGAATGGGAAGGCACATTCGGTTGCCCGAACCGAGGCAGGACCTTACGAAACTCTCTCGATCGCGCTATTCAATACAAAATCAGGACTGGCAGGAGCTCCGGGAATGTCTACCGTACGCCGACTGGGGCGCGAAGCGCGCACCGCCGCAAGAGCGGCGGGACTTCCGCCAGAGATGCGGCCGGTCTGTCCGGGAATGGACGGCGGACGATACCTGCCACTGCATGAAGCCGATGTCCTGCGCATTCACAATGCCGCCTTGGATGTCCTGGAACAGACGGGGCTGTCCGATGCGCCGCCGAGCGGAGTTGGACTGCTGACGGCGGCTGGCGCCATTCTTCAAGAAAACGGTCGCATCACATTCCCGCGGGCACTCGTTGAAGATACCATCGCCAAGGCCGGCAGGCATTTTGTTCTTTGCGGCCAGGATCCGCGCCACGACCTGGAGCCTTGGGGACGGAGAGTGCATTTCGGCACCGCAGGGGCTGCCGTCAATATGGTGGATGCGGCAACCAGTCAGTATCGCGAGTCGACGGTCAGGGACCTCTATAACATCGCCCGCACGGTTGACGCCTTGGAGCATGTCCACTTTTTCCAGCGCTCGGTTGTCTGCCGCGACATCACGCTTCCCTTCGAGATGGACTTCAACACCTGCTACGCCGCCGTCATGGGCACATCGAAGCATGTGGGCACGAGTTGGGGCGAGCCGGAGTTCATGGCTGCATCGATCGAGATGCTGCACCTGATAGCAGGTTCCGAGCAAAAGTGGCGGGCCCGACCCTTCGTCAGTCAGTCGAACTGCTTCGTGGTACCGCCGCTGCGCTTCGCACCTGAAGCCTGCCGCTGCCTCGAGGTGGCGGTGCGGGCCGGCATGCCGGTGTTCCTCGTTTCTGCCGGCCAGGCGGGGGCCACGTCACCTGCTGCCATCGCTGGCTCGCTCGTGCAGGAAATCGCCGAGTGCCTCGCGGGGTTGGTCTATGTGAATGCGGTCCAGAAGGGCGCAGCCGCCATCATGGGTCCGTTCTGCTTCGTCTCGGATCTCCGAACCGGCGCCATGTCGGGCGGTAGCCCGGAACAGGCTCTCCTGTCCGCCGCGGCAGCCCAGATCGTCCGTTTCTACGACCTGACCTCAGGCGTCCCGTCTGGAATGACAGACTCCAAGTTACCCGATATTCAGTCCGGTTATGAGAAGGCCTACAATCACGCGCTTGTTGCCAATGCCGGGGCAAATCTCCTCTATGAGTCCGCAGGAATGGTTGCGAGCCTTCTCGGCTTTAGCCTAGAGCAGCTGGTCATCGACAATGATATCATCGGCGCGACCCAGCGCACAGTGCGCGGGATTGAGGTGAGCGAGGATTCGCTCTCCGTGGCGGCGATCCACGAGACGTGCCTCGGTGGCCCCAATCATTTCCTCGGAAGCACGCAGACGCTGGCACGCATGCAGAAAGAATATCTTTATCCGGTCCTTGGCGACAGAAGCTCGCCCAAGGAGTGGCAGGAGAAGGGCCGCCCTGCCCTTCTGGACCGTGCGAGCAAGAAGGTAGACGAAATCCTCAGAACCCACTTCCCCGCGCATGTGCCGCGCCATATCGATGAGCAGATCCGGGCGCGGCATCCCGTGCGCCTCGCTCTTCGACACATGCAACCAGTTGACCCCTGAACGGGCTTCTTCATGACCAGCGACAGGTTTGACATCAAGGGCTGCAAGTCGACAATGAAGGCCGTTGTCACAACCGGCAACGGCGGCTACGACAAGCTCGTCTATCGGGACGTGCCAGTCCCCGTGCCCAGCGCGGGCGAAGTGCTGATCAAGGTTTTGGCCGCGGGCATCAACAACACCGAGATCAACACCAGGCTTGGCTGGTATTCCGGCAGTGTCACCGCCGGTACCGATGTGGCCGCTGCTGAAGCAGAAACCGAGGCGCGGGCCAGGGCCGATGGGGGCTGGGACAAGCCAACACCTTTTCCCTTCATTCAGGGCACCGACTGCTGCGGCCGTGTCGTCGAAGCGCATGACGAGGCCGGCCCGCCTCTTATTGGCAAGCGAGTTCTGGTGCGGGCCTGCATGCGTCTGCAGGGGTACCAGAGCCTTGAAAACGTCTGGATGGCTTCAGACTTCGACGGGGCATTCGCGGAATTCGTAAAGGTTCCGGCGTCAGAAGTGTTTCCCGTCGATTGCAGTTGGAGCGATGCCGAACTCGCAACCATCCCTTGCGCCTATGGAACGGCGGAAAACATGTTGCATCGGGCATCTTGCAGTGCCGGCGAGCGGGTGCTCATCACCGGCGCCTCGGGGGGCGTTGGTTCGGCTGCAGTCCAACTTGCTTGCTGTCGCGGCGCCCACGTCGTCGCCGTGACCAGCCGCGAAAAGCTCGACGCCGTGAGACAACTCGGCTGCGATATCGTGCTGGATCGCAACGACGATCTGCTCGTCACTCTTGGTGAGAGTAGCGTCGACCTGGTCGTCGACAATGTTGCTGGTCCTCAGTTCAACGAAATGCCGAAGTTACTGCGGCGCGGCGGGCGTTACGTCTCGTCGGGTGCCATCGGCGGGCCGATCGTCAGTTTCGACATGCGCGACTTCTATCTCAAGGACCTGACGTTCATTGGCTGCACTGCCTGGGATGAGCCGGTTTTCCGCAATCTGGTTTCATATATCGAAAGAGGCAAGATAAGACCCCTGCTGGCTGGCACCTTCCCCCTCGAGAGAATTGCTGATGCGCAACGCGAGTTCATGCGCAAGCGTCACATCGGAAACTTCGTGCTCATTCCTTGAAGACCGCGATCCATTGGCCGGAACAGTCTCAGACTTTCCATACTAACATCATTCGGATCCTTCAGGCACACTGTGCCCCGCGTCACAAATGTGGCCCAGATGGACCCACCCGATCAAGAGCCAAGGGAGGCTTCCAAAGACCTGCGGGAGGCAAGTACCACTCAGACGCTTACGCGTGACGCCTGAAATGGTTCAGGCATCGAGCTTTCTCCGCAATATCCGGCCCATGGTTGAGAATGGATCCGTGGCCACCGACCCGCGCCATTGAACCATAGCCGAGTTCCTTTTGGTCGTTTCTGTGGGACCTACAGTCCCTCACGGCGCCAGACGCGCTGGACCCGGTCCTTGCCCAGCAGGGCGAAGACATTGCCGAGGCGCTGCCTGCGGACAGCGATTTGCGAGATCGTACAGGGGATGGCCTCCCGTGTCATGGACCGGCAATCCTTGTCGCGTCGGCTCGCGTGCTGTGGATCCCGATTCACCTTATGGAAGCCATGCGAACCCACAACGTGCCGCGGCGTCCATTAGCGATGCTCGTAGCGCAACACCACCTTCTCGATCGCCACGACAAGCACGAAGAGAGCAATCGCGAGGCACGAGCACAGCGTGATGGCGGCATAGAGCCGGCCCGACTGGTAGTTGAAGGTGGCCTGGATGATCATGGCACCCAATCCCTTGTCAGAACCGATCCATTCGCCGACCACGGCACCGATGACTGCCGTTGCCGATGAAATCCGCAAGGAAGCGAACAGGAAGGGCATGGCGCGCGGCAGGCGCAGCTTCCATAGCGTTTCCAGCTTCGACGCCGACAGGACGCGGAACAACTCGATTTCGCTCTGCGTGATCGATTCGAGGCCGCGGATCATGTTCACCAGCGTCGGAAAGAAGCAAATGACCGCCGCAATGATGATCTTGGGAAGCACGCCGAGGCCGAAGATGAGGATGATGATGGGCGCCAGCGCCAGGATAGGGATGGTATTGAGAAACAGAATGACCGGGAAATAGGCCGCCTGGATGTAGCGGTTGTATACGAAGATCACAGCCAGCAACACGGCGACGCTGTTGCCCAGCAGAAAGCCCATCAGCGCTTCATAGACCGTCGGCCACAAGTTCGACCACAGCAGTGCGCTTTCCCTGGCGAAGATGCGTGCGATCTCGACCGGTGTCGGAACGATGTAGGACGGAACACCCGTCAGCGGCAGCACGAACTGCCAGGTTAGGATCACCGACAGTGCGCCGGCGATGGGCAGAACGGTGCTCCACGGATGTGGCACGGGTTCTCTCATGGTGCACTCAGCATCGCGCCAGATCCCGGCGAAGTTCTGCCATCGCGGCGACCATGCGGGGATCCTCGCGCGAAGGCACTCCATCCTGGTCCTTCAGCGGCCGCAGGTCGTGGACTGCCTGGATGCGCCCGGGATTGGCGGCCAGTACCATCACGCGCTGGCCGAGATAGGCAGCCTCCATGATGGAGTGGGTGACAAACAGGATGGTGGCACCTGTGCGTCGCCACAGCTTCAGCAATTCATCGTTGAGTCGGTCGCGGGTGATTTCGTCAAGGGCGCCGAAGGGCTCGTCCATCAGCAGGATTCTCGGCTGTGAGATGAGGGCGCGGGCTATCGCCACGCGCTGGCGCTGCCCGCCGGAGAGCTGCGAGGGATAGCGGCCTTCGAAGCCCGGCAGGCCCATGAGGTCAAGCAACTCCGCCACAGACGGCAGGCCGGTGCGGGCGCCCTGCTGGCCGACGTCGTTGGGGAGGCTGATGTTCTTCGCCACGGTCCGCCACGGCAGGAGGGTGGCATCCTGAAAGACGAAGGAGACCTCGCGCCTGCGCCGGGCCTCGTGAGCCTGGCCTCCGAGGACCTCCAGGGACCCCGAGAGCGGCGTCAGCAGATCTGCCACCGCCCTCAGGAACGTCGATTTGCCGCAGCCGGACGGTCCGATGATGGTGAGGAATTCGCCTTCCTCGACATCGAGGTCGAAGTCCTTGAGGATCACTGCGGCCTTTCCGGACAGGTCGCGGTATCCCACATCAAGGCCCTTCGCCCGGATGGCATATCGGTCCTCACGCATCGGCAGGTCAGATCTTCGGACGGACGTCCTTGGTCAAATCGAGGACTTTGAGTGTGTACACATCCTCAAGCTTCGGCCGACCCTGTTCATATTGCTTGAGCGCGTCGAACATGGCGATCTGTTCCTCGATCTTGGCCGGATCGAAGGTGCCCCAGCCGTCCCTTGCGGTGTCGGCATTGAAGCTAAGCTTGAGGATGAGGTCGATGGTCTTGAGCTCCCATTCGAGGCTCATGTCCGGATAGGCGGCAACCGTCTTCTTCACGGCCTCTTCCGGGTTGGCCTTGGTCCACTCCCACCCCTTCGATACGGCGCCGATGAACTTCGCCAGGACCTCGGCATTGCTGTCGATGGCGGCATCGGTGGCGAAATAGACATTGGCATAGGAGGGCAAGCCCATGTCGCTCACCAGCAGGTCGATGCGGTCGGGTCCCAGCACCGAGAGCGCCTGGGTGTTGGTCACCCAGCCACCGATGGCATCGACTTCGCCGCGTTCGAGAGGCGCCTTGTCGAAGCCCACGTTGACGATGGTGATCTGCGAGGGATCGAGGTTGTTCTTGGCAATGATGGCATCGATGACCACGCGGGCCGTCGGCTGGATGCCGATCTTCTTGCCGATCATATCGGCCGCCGAGCGTACTGGCGCCTTGGGCAGGGAGGCCAGCGCATAGGGGCCGGTGCGGAAACCGCAGGCCAGGATTTTGACCGGCACGCCGGACGCGCGCGCCGCCACGAGCTGCGTCGACTCGGAGAACTGGCCGAGAGTGGCGTCGCCAGAGACCACCGGCGGCACCGTGGCCGAGTTGGGGCCACCCGGATTGAATTCGACATCAAGACCCGCGTCGGTGAAGAAGCCCTGCTGGGCGGCCATCGCGTCGCCGATCTGCCCGTTGGACATCAGCCAGTCGAGCTTGATCACGACCTTGGCGTTTTCGGCGCGCGCCGAGTCTGGCAGCACAAGTTGCAGGCCGCCTCCCATCGCTCCGGCGATGACGGCGCCGCCGGCCAGAAACCTGCGTCGGGATATCTGCGAGTTCGTCATGTCTTTTCCTCCGTGCTGGCGTTGTTGGTCTTCTCTTGTGCACCTGTGTCCGAGGAATCGAAGTCATGCTTCGGTCCTTCCGGATACCAGGCGTAAATCTCCCAGACATTGTCGTCAGGATCGGTGAAATAGGCGCAGCGCGCATTCCATGGATAGTCCGCGGGCGGTCCGGCAAAGGCCACGCCCAGGGCCTGCAGCCGGTCATACATGGCGTCGATCTCGGCAGGTGCTCCGAGCCTCACGGCGACGCAGGTCTTGTGCGCGCGGGGCGGCGCCTTGACGTTGGCCACGCCGGAATGCTCGCTCATGTGGCCCAGCTCCCAGGCCGCCAGCGTCACGCCTTCGCTGTGAAAGTCGGCAAAGCCCTCTGCCCTGCGCCGTAGCCGAAACCCCAGAACATTGCTATAAAACTGCACCGCCCGTTCGATGTCCGCGACCAGCAGGCAGATGTCAGTGATCCTCAGAGTTGCGCCTTCGCTCATGGTGTTGCTGTCCTCGCCGTCTCGATGGGTCCCTGGGGGCACTGGCGGTCCTCGATCCTGACGCCCACCCGTTCGGCTGCCCCGTGAATGTGCCGCCGCATGGCCTCCGCCGCCGCTTGCGGATCGCCGGCCACCAGGGCCTCGTAGATGTGAATATGTTCGCCGACGTTGATCCGCACCAGATCGTGCAGCGGGTTGGTCTGCCGGGCATAGTAGATGGTTTGACGGATCTGCTCGCAGACGAAGGAAATGAAGGTGTGAATATATCCATTGCCCGTCGCTGCAGCGATCTCGCGATGGAAGGCGAGGTCGGCATCGATGCTGCCGTCCTGCCATTTCTCCTCCCCGTTCATGCGATCGAGTTGGGTCCTGATGGAAGCGAGCTGTTGCGGCGAACGGCGGGCTGCGGCGAGTGCGGCCGCTTCCGTTTCCAGCACGCTTCGCAGCTCGAACAATCGCTGCATATTGCCGGGCTCCTTGAGGGAATCCCGGTCGATCCGGATTGCGGCGCGCTGCTCGGGGGACAGGACGAAGGCACCGACACCCTGCCGGGCCTCGATCAGCCCGTCGGCGCGCAACTGCGCAATGGCCTCGCGGACGACATTGCGGCTGACTCCCAACCGGTTGGCCAGCTGTTGCTCTGTCGGCAACCGGCTGCCGGGTGCAAGCTCACCCGATTCGATGTCCCGATTGAGCGCGGCAACCACGCGCTGGGGTAGGCTCTCCGTCACCCCCAGGACTGCCGATCGCCTTGTCACACCCATCCGTCTCCTCCCAATCATCTGATCATCCTACAACTCGATGTTCTGGTCAACAGCGGTCCTTCCCGGCCAAGGCTGGCGTAACGAGTCCTCCAATGCAGTCGCATCTCCCGCGATTGACGAACACGTCGACGCCCCATCGGTCGTCTGCGATGTGTACCGGACGGCTGGTTATGGAGACAGCTGGCATCCGGCACCGGATGAGATCGAGATCACCCCGCAGCTATGCCTTGGTCCGGTCGAAGACGGCGCGGCGAAAGTCCGAGAAGTCCCCGATGACCAGGCGATCTGCATCGGTTATGCCGTGAACATCCCGGAGACCAACTACCTGCCTCCCGAGAGGTGGCTGGTCCGACGCAGCCGTGAGAAGCCCCATGAGCTCAAGCTCGAACGACCGCAGCTAGCACCTGGCGCCTACCGCAAGATTCTGATCCTGCTGCGGAAAGATGGCCGGAACTGGATGCTCGAGCAGTGCAGCTGGTCACCTCAGCAGCGCGAGTCAGTGGAAAGGTAGTTCACACTATCACGGGCACAGATACGCCTGACGTGCGACCGCGAGGCCTCAGCGGCCGGCCTCTACAACCTACGCTTTCTGGCAGGGGAGCCTTGGAGGGGCAGGCTGAACGGACGTTTCGCCGATCGCAAATAGCTGGCAGCCAAGCCCCCCATTTGTCGACCTATCATTAGGAACGCCTCTGATGTGCAGTGCGATAACTGTCTGGAGCTATCTCTTCAACCGTCACCGTGTCCCCGGCACGAACGCTTTGCCTTTCTAGTGATTCGCGGGTCCATCGGCGCTTGCGGATGAAACTCTTGGCGCCATCGAGATCGGTCATCACAGCTGCTCTTCCGCCCCAGTCGAAGGCAATATCACGCGATGCAGCCGATGCGCGGTTCGCCCCACGGATTGCGTCGGCCGGGAACCTCTCGAAGGCCCCCCACGATAGATGTGGTTACGCGAGCTAAAGAGGGATTGTGATGCCGCCATCGTCCAGATCAAGAAGGACCTGAAGTCACGGAAGATGAGGAAACACCGCGAATTCCTCCTCGACGAGCTCGCTCACGAACAGAAGATTCGCGACATGATCTGCACGGTCATTACCGGATGAGAGAAATGAAAGTGACGATAAAGAGTCGCGAGGACCCGAAATCCAGAAGGTACCGTATCCTGCGTTGGGCTTCGAAACATCAAGAGAAACTTCTTCCATTTGAATGATCCCGTTTGCCGCACGCGGGTCAATCCATCACCAGCTACAACTGTTTGTGGAAAATGGCGTCAGCTGTCATTTCGCATCTTGCGCGAGTCCCTCGATGGATTCTATCTTAGGTTACATTAATTTGATTTGGGAAAACGCCATGCGGGCGCTGTGCAAACTGGTTCTGGCGTTCTGTCTCGTTTCCCCCGTGACCGCGACAGGCCAGGAGATTGCCCCGCCAGTAGCTCCAGAAAGCAAGGGGCCACAACCGCCAGTGACCGCCTGGAACGGCAGCTTCACGCAGGCTATCGACCTCGAAGTCCCCGCCTTTCGTGGGCTCGAGCCCAAGCTCAGCCTCAGCTATGACTCGGCGCGCGGCATTCGCAATATCCCTAGCGCAGGAGGGCCGCTGGGCATCGGCTGGTCGCTTGGCGGCCTGTCCCTTATCGAGCGCGTTTCCGGTAGCCCCGTTGCGGCTCCGGCGACCGACAAGCTGCCAAGTACCAGAGGTTTACCGGCCTATGGAGTGGCTGGCATGCCGCCCGACAGTTTCGCTCTCGATGGCAGCGAACTCATCGCCTGTGCCGAGATCCAAAGCCCGGCGACAACACCGTCATGCGCCACGACTGTCTCCGCAGGCCAGGTCGCCTACAGCTCTCGCGTCGAGTCGTTCCAGCGCATTCGCCAATCATCTTCCACCAACAGCTGGGAGATCACTGGCCGCGATGGAACACGATCGGTCTATGGGTCGCACGAAGGCGGCGATCCGAACCACACCTTCCGCTGGCATCTGGACTCTGTAATCGACACGAGAGGAAATCATGTTGACTACAACTGGACTTGCGGCGCGGCATTCGAATGCACGATCGAGACCATCAAGTACTTCAATGGTGGCCAGACCAGCCCCGCCGCAGAGATTGCATTCCTCAGCGAACAGCGGCCAGACATAATATCCTACTCCACCGGCAAGGACATCCGCCTCATTACAAGGCGGATCAAGTCCATTGTGGTCAAGAACTACGCTCCCGGCGCGGTGGAGCTTGCGATCGCCCGCGCCTACGGTCTGAGCTACGCTGAAAGCGCCGCTGCTGGGTTGTCGTTCCTCACCCAGGTGCAGCAATATGGCAGCGACGCGGTCATTGACACTGCTGGCACAATTACCAGCGGAACCGCATTGCCGGCCCATCTGATGGGCTATGGAGATGGCCCAAGGTCCTTCACGGCAAGCAAGTGGCAAGTCGCAGGATCGGTAGGCGGAGGCAGCGGCGGACCCCCCGTGGACTTCATGCGACCAGTCCACCAAGGACCAGGATACAACAGCACCAACAACGACATCAGGCCGCTTGCGGGCGACTTCAACGGCGATGGTTTACCCGATCTCGCCTATGCCGTGCAGGCGACGACCAACTCCTCCACCGGCGAAGCCATTTGCGGTATCCAATATTTTATCAACACCGGCCAGGGATCTGGCACGGGAACGAGCACCGGTTGGCAAGCCACGTCCCTGACTTGGCCAAATCCGGATCCGTCCAGCCCACCAACACATTGCGCAACCGCCCCACTTGCCGCAGCGGATTTCGATGGGGACGGCGAGGACGAGATCCTCGCAAGCCATCAGTACTATGACTCTGCGCATGCCGATACGCGAACAGTCTTGATCGTCTTCGATCTCGCCGCCGGGGTGCCGGGCCTTCCAACATCAGGTGGCCTCCCTGGCACCTTTCACTTGAAAGCCGTGGGCGATTTCACCGGCGACGGCAAAGCGGACGTGATTGGCGAATTCTGGTCATCGCCAGATTTCAACAATCACTCGCTGGCGGGTGACTTCAACGGTGACGGCAAGACCGATCTCGTCACTCTTGCCTATGACACGACCACTGGCACGTGGAGCGCGAAGTTCGAAATTCACGATGGCCAGGGCCCTGTTCCCGGCCTGACCCAGCCAGGCCTGGTTGAGATTTCCACACAGACCTTAGCCAGTCTCCCGGCAACACCGGATGTCGAGTTCCATGCCGGTGACATCAATGGTGACGGCAGCACAGACCTGGTTGCCATCAATCTTCCGACCAGCTCCCGCTATCGGGTCACGCCCCTGCTGTCCCGGGGCTTTGCCCTCGAGGCGGCAATGCCACTCGAATTCGAGGCCGGCGGCCTTGCCTCGATCTCCCCAATCGGCGACCAAAATGGCAGCACTGGCGCCGGCCAGGTTCCTGCAGGGCACGCCACCGGTGACTTCAATGGTGACGGCCGCATGGACCTGTTGATCTGGCAGGGCCGGCCGTCCGCGTCTTCAGCTGGCACCAGCATGTGGGTGGTGCCGTCCCGAGGCGATAGCTTCGTTTTCGATTCCGCCTGGACAATCGATCGGCCGTCGACGGGTCAAGCTGCTTTTCGCATCGACGCGATTGCCGACTTCGACGGCGATGGACGTACCGACCAGTTCATCGGCCGGGCGGACGACAATATCAGGCTAGCCTCACCCTCGCCGGCCGCGCCGCCCGTCGCGACCCCGGCTTCCAACCTCCTCACAACGATCAAGCAACCGCTCGGCGGAACATTCTCTGTTGCCTATCAAACCTCCGCCGGAACGCCGGACACCAAGCTGCCGTTTGTCATGCAACTGGTAAAGAGCGTCAGTCTGGACGATGGCCACGGCCACGCCACCGACTTCAGCTATAGCGATGGCGCCTGGAACCAATCGGAGCGGCAGTTCATGGGGTTCCGCACCGTGTCGGCAACGCTGCCCGCCAACACCGGCGAGACAGACAAGCCCCAGATCGTTTCCACCTATCAGCAATCCCCCGCCTGCCTGGGCCGCATCTCGAAAATCGAAAGCAAGACGGCCAGCGCAACCGTGCTCGACACCACCATCAAAGGCTACAGCTCCGATACCACCGTTCCCCTCAACTGCAACAACACCTCGATCGAGCATTGGAGGCATGACGGCGCCGTCCGCAAGACCCGGATGAACTATTACTACGACATGTGGGGCAACGAAGTTCGGCGGGTGGACCACGGCAACTACGCCGTCACCGGCGACGAGAAGACCATCTGGACCAACTTCTATCCCAACGCCACCGCCTTCCTCACCAACTGTCCGGGCCAGATCGTCACCCGCCCCGGCGATAGCGATACCAGCCAGCCGGTCATCGCGCGCGAACGGACCTACTATGACGGCCATGCAGCCTTCGATGTGCCGCCGGAACGTTGCGAGGCGACCGAAGAGCGCAAGTTTCATTCCGCCAACGGTTTCGTGAAGACCCAGCGAAGCTTCGACACCTATGGCAACCTGAGCGAGGAAACCGATGGTGCCGGCAATACCACCCGGCACGTCTATGACGCTGCCACCCAACTTCAGGAAACCGAGACCTGGCTGCCGCCGGCCGCGCGCAGCGCCAATCCCGACCCCGCCTTCAAGATCTTCACCGCGTGGCAAGGCCCCTGCGGCCTGCCCGCCGCGGTCACCGACATCAACGGCCAGGTCACCACCACGGCTTATGACGCCCTGTGCCGCAAGATCGAGGAACAGCGGCCGGGCGGTGATTATACGAAGACCAGCTACACCGCCATCGGCTCACCCGCCACGCAATATGTCGAGACCCGGCGGCGCGGCCCAACTGCCGGGGTGAGCGAGATCTGGTCGCGCGACTTCATGGATGGCTTCGGCCGCAGCTGGCAAGTCTATTCCGAAGGCATCGACAGCACCCACCATGTCCGGGTCAGGACCGAGTACACGCCGCGCGGCGAGGTGGAGAAGATTTCGGCGCCCTATTTCAACGATGGCTCCACCCCGCTGTGGACCACCTATGCCTATGACGCGATCGACCGCCTGACCGCCATCACCCAACCGGATGGCACCGCCGCCGCGCTTGCCTATGGCCCCGGCGCCGCCGCCACCACCGACATCAGCACGATCACCGCCACCGACGAGATCGGCCGGACGCAAGCCTATGCCTTCGATGCGGCCGGCAAGCTCACCCGGCGCATCAAGTTCAAGTCCGATGGCACGCCGCTCACCACCCACTACCAGCGCGACCTTTCCGGCCGCATTGCCGCCATCAGCGATCCCCTCTCGAACCAATGGGCCTATACCTACGACCTGCTGGGCCGCCGCATCGCTGTCGACGATCCGGATCTGGGCTACTGGACCTATGCCTATGACAACGCCTCCCGCCTCGTCAGTCAGGCCGATGCCCGCGGTGTCACCACCACCCTCGGCTATGACGATCTGAACCGGGTCACGCTCAAGACCGTGGCCGGCCCCGGCCTTGCCACCGAGACCACCGTCAACACCTATGACGACAGCAGCGGCAACGGCCATGCCGGCTTCTTCAACCGCGGCAAGCTCAGCGATGCCACGCGCACGGTGCCGGCCCAGGTCCTGGGCAACGTCGCGCTCCCGGCCGTTTCCCTCACCCGCCGTTTCGACCATGATGCGGCCGGCCGCCTGGTCCAGGAACGCCACATCGATGTGAACGGCCAGGACCGCACGCTGGCCTTCGCCTACTGGCCCAACGGCCAGGTGAAGCAGAAGCAGCTGGCCGACGGCACCTGGACCGGCACCCACGTCTACAATGCCGCGGGCCAGCTCAGCCGCCTCGGCAATGATCTCCCCGCCTCGGCCAGCGAGCCCGCCGACTTCGTCGCCAGCGCCACCTATACCGCCCGCGGCCAGACCGCCACCATCGCCTATGGCAATGGTGCGGCCACCAGCTTCACCTATGATCCGGCCCGCGGCTGGCTCACCCGGGTGCTCACCAGCCAGGCCGGGACCAGCCTCACCGATCTCCTCTATGCCCGCAATGCCGCGGGCCAGATCACCGCCGTCACCTCGCAGACCGGGGTTGCGGGCTTCGACCCGCCGCGCTCCTGGGCCTATGCCTATGACGGCCTGGGCCGCCTCACCTTGGCCGACCGGGTGGGCGGCACCGCCCAGGACCGCACCTATGCCTACGACGATGCCGATAATCTGATCTACAACTCCGGCCTCTGTGCCGGCTCGGCCACATCGCCCAATCTCGTCTATCCGGCGCCGGGGCCGGGTGCCATGCGGCCCCATGCGCCCAGTTCGATCTGCGGTGCACCCGTCAGTTACGACGCCAATGGCAATACGCTCGCCTACGACCGTGACGGCACCGGCCCGGGCGCTGCCCTGACCCTGACCTATGACGGCGAAAACCGCCTGGTGGCCATCACACGGAACAGCAATACCGCCACCTTCGCTTATGGCGCCGATGGCGAGCGCGCCGCCAAGGCCTTCGGCACGCTCACCACCCGCTATCTGGGCGGCGAGGCCGAGGTGCTGTTCGATGCCAATATCGGCAATGATCCCGGCCTCCTCACCTCCTGGCTCCATCCGGAGGTGAAGCGCGAGGGTGCCGTCACATCCTGGGCCCACAAGGATCACCTCGCCTCCACCCGGCGGGTGTCGGTCATGGGTGCCGCCCCCGCCAGCATCCACGACTATGGGCCTTATGGCCAGCCACTCGCCGCCAATGGCTCCACCGTGCTGAGCGGCAAGGCCTATATCAGCGAGCGGTTTGATCCTGAAACGGGCCTGCAATATCTCCACGCCCGCTATTACGACCCCGACCTCGCCCGCTTCCTCTCCCCCGACAGTTGGGACCCGATCCTCGCCGGCGTCGACATCAACCGCTACGCCTATGCCGGAAATGATCCGGTGAATTTGAGCGATCCGAATGGGCATTGCTGGACTTGCGAGACCCAGGAAGACTGGGATAACTACAACTATGATCAGGCCGAAAATTATTACTCTCGAGCGGAGAGCATCAGGAACGGAACAGACTTTACCGGCGGCCTGAGATCATACTGGGGAGCCGACCGCACATTCGATGAGTATGGCGACGACTACGCCTCAAGAATCGGCAAACCCGCTGCACAACAAGGCGTCAGCCCGGAGGCGAAAAGTACCCTGGCAGCAGGCGGTGCCATTCTTGGCGGAGCAGCCGGAAGCAAGTTTGGCGGCGTGCCGAGTGGCCCGTTCAGAAGCTTCAACTCCTTCTCCGAGCTGAAAAGAACGCTGGGGCCAGCCAAGCCCGGAAACGTCTGGGGGCACTTCGTCGAGCAGTGTCAGGCGAACTGCACAAGGTCAGCGTTCCCCTCGAAAATGATCAACAACACGGGCAACGTCGTCCAGATGCCGAAGGCCGTCAATCAGGCAATGGCGGACTACTACTCTTCTAAACCGCGTGGTCCCATTTTTGGAAACAAGACGGTTCGTGATTGGCTGAATGGCAAATCCTTCAAGGAGCAGCAGGAATTTGCGCGCAAGACTTATAGAGAGATGATGGAAAAATATGAGAAAACCGGCGGCAAAGGTAAAGACTGGTGGAAGTGATGGCGAAGAAAATTGCTCAGCCCATCGATGTGACCGACGATCAACAGCTGTATGCCGAGATTGAACGTCTCGAGGATTTGAGGTGGTCGCTGATGGTTGACCGCAAGGTGAGCAAGGCCAACAAGATCAGCGATCAGCTCTTTGAACTGGAACGCTGCATCCCTGGCCTTCCGGACAAAGGTCGCCGAATCCTGATGCGATTGGCTGCGTCTCCCAAGGAAGAACTACGCTTCGTCGCGGCCTCTCATCTAATACCTATTGAGCCTAAAGCGGCTAGAAAAATGCTCGCGGACTTGGCTAAGAATGCGAGCAATGTTCACATCAAAATAACATCCAGGGTCACGCTTGAGGAGCTTGATGCGGGCCGGGTCGATTACTACGGCACCATGAAACTTTCCCCTGATGGCAAGCGACTAGACGGGTGACACTCGGAGTCGGCAAAGGGGTCTTAATTGAAGCGGAGCTGATCAAAGCATTTGTCGAACATGCGACCGCGCACAGATACTTGTTTGTCGAAGGCGACGTCAAGGCTTCGAACCGCGCCCACGACAAATTGACAAAAATTGCCGTCAAGTTCCGGCAGATTCCTGATCGCGGTGAGCACATACTACGGGAGCTCATCCGTTCTAGCAATGAATCTGTCCGGGGCTGGGCCGCCTCACCTTGGCCGACCGGCTGGGCGGCACCGCCCAGGACCGCACCTATGCTTACGACGATGCCGACAACCTGATCTACAACTCCGGCCTGTGTGCCGGCTCGGCGTCAACGCCCAATCTCGTCTATCCGGCGCCGGGGCCGGGTGCCATGCGCCCCCATGCGCCCACCTCGATCTGTGGTGCGCCCGTCAGTTACGACGCCAATGGCAATACGCTCGCCTATGACCGTGACGGCACCGGCCCGGGCCTTCCCGCGCGGGGCCCGCTGCTGACGCAGCTCCCGCGCGTTCAGCGAGCGGTGAAGCGCCACTGGCGCTTCACGTAGAGCGTTCGCTTCACCCTATGACGGCGCAAACCGCCCGGTGGCCATCACACGCAACGGCAACACCGCCACCAGGGCCAGCCCTGCGCTTCCGCTTCGGGCGTTCGCCATTCAAATCGATCCACTGGATCGATATGCCGGCAAAGCCGTCATGGCTCACCCTATGGCGCCGATGGCGAGCGGGCCGCCAAGGCCTTCGTCACGCTCACCACCCGCTATCTGGGTGGCGAGGCCGAGGTGCTGTTCGATGCCAATATCGGCAATGATCCCGGCCTCCTCACCTCCTGGCTCCATCCGGATGTAAAGCGCGAAGCCTCCATCACATCCTGGGCCCACAAGGATCACCTCGCCTCCACCCGGCGGGTGTCGGTCATGGGTGCCGCCCCCGCCAGCATCCACGACTATGGGCCTTACGGCCAGCCACTCGCCGCCAATGGCTCCACGGTGCTGAGCGGCAAGGCCTATATCAGCGAGCGCTTCGACCCTGAAACTGGCCTGCAATATCTCCACGCCCGCTATTACGACCCCGATCTCGCCCGCTTCCTCTCCCCCGACAGCTGGGACCCCATCCTCGCCGGCGT
>JAGRLX010000372.1 GCA_020441605.1 Alphaproteobacteria bacterium | reverse complement strand
CTTCTTGGTCCAGCCGTTGATGGCGGCGAAGAGCAGGCAGAGCGCGAGGCCGATGATGAAGCCGGCATTGACCTGGGAATAGAGCGAGAAGGTCGGCAGCATCGCGGTCTCGGCGATGTCCGGCAGCTTGTTGGTGGGACCCGGCGCCTTGAGGAGATGCGTCGATACATAGCCGGAGAAGAGCAGGGCGATCGGATTCATCATCAGGCAGACGACGATCTCGTTGACGTTGAGCCAGACTCTCAGGACGGCCGGAATCAGCGCCCAGAGCAGGCCGCCGAGAAACGCCGCGGCAAGGCAGAAGGGGATATGGAGGAAGGTCGGCAGGTCGACCGCATAGCCGGCTATGCCGGCGAAGAGGGCGCCCATGATCATCTGGCCCTCGGCGCCGATGTTCCAAAGCCCGGCGCGGAAGGAGATGGCGACCGCCAGTCCGGTGAAGAGCAGCGGGCTCATCATCTGCAAGGTGACCAGGAAATTCGGCCAGCCGACCAGGCTGCCGCTGATCAGCAGCCAGTAGATCTCGAAGGGGTTCTCGCCGAGCGTGAGCACCAGCAGGCCACCGACCAGGACCGAAATCGCCACCGCAATGATCGGCTGGACCAGCGGCCGGAAGAGCTCCGCCAGGGAGAAATGCGGGCCGGTCGGGGCGGCGGCTTCAGCGGACATGGTCGGACGCCTCGTGGCCAGTCTGGGATTCGGGTTCGAGCAGGGCGTTGTCCTCGAGACCGCCCATGTAGCGGCCGACGGTCTCGGCATCGGTCTCCTCGGTGACGAGATCGGCGACGATGCGGCCGCGATAGATGACGAGGATGCGGTCGGACAGCGAGAAGATCTCGTCGAGGTCGGCGGAGATGACGAAGACGGCGCGGCCGGCGTCGCGCATCTCGACCAGCGTCCGGTGGATCGACTCGATAGCGCCGATATCGACACCCTGGGATGGCTGTTCGGCAAGCACCAGGCGCGCGTCGCGGGTCAGTTCGCGGGCGACCTGGACCTTCTGCTGGTTGCCGCCGGAAAGCGAGCCGGCGCGCTTGTCGAGTTCGGCGCCGCGGATGTCGAAACTCTTGATCAGCGAGCCCGCCCGCTGCCGCGCGGCACGGATGGCAAGCAGCGGGCCGCGGCCGAATTCCTCGACATGGCCGACGGTGAGGTTCTCCCAGATGGCGCTGTCGAGCGACAGGCCGACGCCGCCGCGATCGGCGGGGATGTAGGCGAGGCCGGCCGCACGGTTGGCGCGGGGATTGGCGATCGCCTTGCGGCCGCAGATGTCGATCGTGCCGGTGACCGGGCTCCTGAGGCCGGCGATGCACTCGACCAGCTCGTCCTGGCCGTTGCCCTGCACGCCGGCAAGTCCGACGATCTCGCCGGAGCGGACGGTCAGCGACAGGTCGTCCACCGCGGTCTCGCCGCGTTCGCCGCGGGCGGTCAGGCCGTCGACCTTGAGGAGCGCCTCGTCGCTAGCCTGCGCCTTGCTCTTGGCGACGCGGAGCAGGACCGTTCGGCCGACCATCAGGCTGGCGATTTCCTGCGCGGTCACATCCTTGTTGTCGAGCGTCGCTACGATCCGTCCCTGTCGCATCACCGAGATGCGATCGGAGACAGCAAGCACCTCGCGGAGCTTGTGGGTGATGAAGATGATCGAATGACCATTCTCGGCGAGGGTACGGATCGTGGCGAAGAGTTCGCGCGTCTCCTGCGGAGTCAGGACGGCGGTCGGCTCGTCGAGAATGAGGACCTGGGCCTCGCGGTAGAGCGCCTTGAGGATTTCGACGCGCTGGCGCAAGCCCACGGCGAGCGAGCCGATGACGGCGCGGGGATCGAGGTCGAGGCCGTAGCGCTTGCTGATCTCGCCGGTCTCGCGGATGGCGCGCTCGCGGTCGATGCGGCCGAGCGAGCGCATGGGCTCGGAGCCGAGGATGATGTTGTCGGCCACGGTGAAGGTCGGCGCCAGCTTGAAGTGCTGGTGGACCATGCCGACGCCGGCGGCGATCGCTTCGGCCGGGCCGGAGAAATTGACGGTCTTCTGGAAGAGCTTTACCTCGCCGGCATCGCGATGAAGCAGGCCGTAGAGGATGTTCATCAGGGTCGACTTGCCGGCGCCATTTTCGCCGACGAGGCCATGAATCTCGCCTGCCTCGAGCGTGAAGTCCACATCCTGCAGCGCCATCACGCCACCGAAATGCTTCGACACCCCGATAAGCTCGAGCAGGGGCGTGTGACCGCCCCTGCCCGATGTCTTCTGTTGATCCGTCATGCGTCTCCGATCAGATCAGGAAGTTCTTCTGCAGCCACAGATGTCCTGCGGCAGTTTCCTTGGTAATGACCGGGCCGTCGGCGAGGATGAAGTCTGGAATGTCCTTGCCGGCCATCTCGCCCCCCTGCACCGCGGCGACGCCTGCGGCCACCGACCAGCCGTGGATACGGCAGGACGGGTTGCGGACGGTCGCCACCATGACACCTTCGAGCACCGCGTTCACCGCCGGCGGCATGGCGTCGACACCTGCGATCAGGATGTCGGTGCGGTTCTTGGCCTTCATGACGTTATGGGCTGCCAGCGCCATGTCGTCGTTGTGGAAGAAGGCGCCCTTGATGTCCGGGAACTGGGTGAGCAGCGAGTCCCAGATGCGCGCCACTTTGGTAACGTCCCAGTCGGCCGGCTGCTCGTCAAGCAGCTTGATGTTGCCATTGCCGTCAACCACCTGGTGGAAACCCTTGGCGCGGCCCTGGGCGCCCGAATGGCCGAGTGCACCCTGGGTCATCACCATGTTGCCGCCGCCGCCCATGGCGCTGACCAGCGCCGAGGTGACGACCGAGCCCATCATGATATTGTCGGGCGCGATGAAGGTGTGAATCGGCACGGTGCCAGGAGGAGCAACCAACGTATCCATCGCGATTACCGGGGTGCCGCCATCGATCATCTTTTTGATCGGGTCAGTCAGCGTGCCAATGCCGAAGGTCTGGATCGCCACGAAGTCCCACTTCTGCGAAGCCATGTTGTCGATGGCGGCGCGCTGCTTGGTGGCCGAGAGCTCACCGTCGAACCAGGTGATCTCGACGTTCATCAGCTTGCCCCAGGCTTCCGCCGCCTGCTTGCCCTGGGCGCACCAGGTGGCCTGGAGGCCGGCATTCGAGAAGGCCGCCTTCATCGGCTTGCCGGCAGGCGCCAGCGCCTGGGCCATGGCCGGATCGAATCCGGCGTCAGCCAGCAACGCCGCACCAAGTGCTGTCGCGCCGAGCTTCTTGAAGACATCGCGCCGGTTGGCAGCCTCTTTGATAAGGTCATTCAACATTGGTCTTGATCCTCCTCCACATCCTGTGCCGGCGCAGCACCTTCGTCACGCCCACAGGCTCCATTGCCGTTTCACATCCGGTGCTGGTGCGGACCTTCCAACAGAGCGCGGACTTTGTCTAGTCAATTGTCCTACAAATATCGATGCTGCAGAGCATCAATCGTTGCTGCGCCGCCGAAATGCCGAAGTTTCACGCAGAGCTCGTCAACGCCTGAAAGCCGTTCATGAGACTGGACAATCGCCATCATTTCAGTCCTTGATGGAAAACAACGATCAGCATCACCGTGTCTCTCATGCCGACAAAGATTTCCGCACCGCCAGACTACAAGCCCAAGACACCGGAAACCCTGGCTGAATACCTCTCATGCATCTCTGCCGTTGCCGCCACTCTCGGCGGCAGTCCACAAGACTGGCGAATCGCCGAAGTGGGCGATGGCAATCTCAACCTTGTCTTCATCGTGAAGGGGCCGAAGGGCGGCGTGGCGGTGAAGCAGGCACTGCCCTATGTCCGCCTGGTGGGCGAAAGCTGGCCATTGCCCCTCTCGCGGGCCCACTACGAACATATGGCGCTTACCGAACAGGCACGACTGACCGGCGGCCTTGTGCCCGGGGTAATCCACTATGACGAAATCCAGGCGCTGATCGTCATGGAACTGCTCGAACCGCATATCATCATGCGCCGCGGCATGATCGCGGCGGCGGTCTATCCCAGGTTCGCCGATGACATGTCCACATTCATGGCGCGGACACTGTTCTTTACTTCGGACCTGGCCCTGCCAGCCGACAAGAAGAAAGCCATGATTGCGGCCTTCGCCGGCAACACCGCGCTGTGCAAGATTACCGAGGACCTGATCTTCACAGATCCCTATCGCGTGGCGGACCTCAACCGCTGGACCTCGCCGCAGCTCGATGGCTTTGCCAGGCGCTGGCGTGAAGACGACGATATGAAGGTCGCCGTCTCAAGGCTGAAGCTGAAATTCCTCTGCAATGCAGAAGCGATGCTCCATGGCGATCTCCACACGGGATCGGTGATGCTGACCCCGGAGAATACACGCGTGATCGATCCGGAGTTCGCCTTCATGGGCCCGATGGGATTTGATGTCGGCGCCGTGATCGCCAATTTTCTGATCAACTATTTCTCACATGATGGGCATGAGGAACATCCCGGCCAGCGCGACCAGTATCGCGAATGGGTGTTGACCACGGTTGGCGCCATCTGGACGTCATTCCGCGACAAATTCCTCGACCTGTGGCGGGCCCATGGCACCGGAGACGCCTACCCCGCCTCGCTCTTTGCCGACGGCCCCGGCAAGGCCGCACTCGAGGCGGAGCGTCAGGCCTACATGGAACGGTTGTGGGCAGACAC
This sequence comes from Alphaproteobacteria bacterium, assembly GCA_020441605.1. Next base: position 17,255 of record JAGRLX010000372.1, on the reverse strand, counting down.
GTTGGGCTTTGCTGCCGCCAAGATGATCCGGCGCATTCTCGGCCTTGCCCACAACATCGACCTCGAATGGATCAAGGACGCCGACCTCCGCGCAACTTGCGAAGCCCGCGCCCTGACCCTGGCTCGCGACCTGATGGTGAACACCAGGAGCTACGGAACAATCGAAGCCGTCTGCGATGCCGCACGGCGCATTCGGCACGAGATTCGCAACTACTGAATGGAAGACCGTTCCGGAAAGGCGGCCGCAATCGCAGAGCGATCCGCCGCCACCACGCCTCGCTCGGTGATGAGGCCTGTGACATATCGCGCCGGGGTCACGTCGAAAGCATAGTTCGCGACCTTCGAGCCTTGCGGAGTGATCTGCACTGTTTCAATCCGGCCATCGCTGGTGCGCCCCGTCATATGCGATACTTCATGGCCGCCGCGCTGTTCGATGGGGATCTCCCTGATGCCGTCAATCACGTTGAAATCGATGGTGGGCGATGGCAGCGCCACGTAGAACGGCACGGCGTTGTCACGGGCCGCAAGCGCCTTGAGGTAGGTGCCGATCTTGTTGCAGACGTCGCCCTGGGCCGTGGTGCGATCGGTCCCGACGATCACCATGTCGACCATCCCGTGCTGCATCAGATGGCCACCGGTATTGTCGGGTATCACCGTGTGCGGCACGCCATGATGCAGCAACTCCCATGCGGTAAGCGAGGCACCCTGATTGCGCGGCCGCGTCTCATCGACCCAGACATGAACCGGGACGCCGGCATCATGCGCCGTGTAGATCGGTGCCGTCGCCGTGCCCCAGTCAACCGTCGCCAGCCATCCGGCGTTGCAGTGTGTTAGGATATTGACCGGCTCGCCAGCGGGTTTACGCGCTGCGATGGCCTTCACGATCGCAAGACCGTTGCGGCCGATTGCCTGGTTGATGGCGACATCTTCATCGGCAATCTCCGCGGCGCGGGCATAGGCCATGGCTGTCCGCTCAGACGGCGCCAACGGCCGCAAGACGACGGCCATTTCATCCAGCGCCCACTTGAGGTTTATGGCGGTCGGCCTTGTCTTCACCAGCAGGTCATAGGCTTGCGACAGACCGGCGTCGCTCGCGTCGGCGCGCATGGCCAGCGCCATGCCATAGGCGGCGGTGACTCCGATCAACGGGGCGCCCCGCACCAGCATGTCGCGGATCGCGGTCGCCGCTTCATCGGCCGTGCGCAATGTCACGACGTCGAAAACATGCGGAAATCTCGTCTGGTCGATGATGTCCACCGCCCAACCGTTTTCGTTGGGCCAAATCGTCCGGTAGTGTCTGCCGTTCACATTCATGAGAAATTCCGAAAGCCTGCTATTCGCCGCCGCGGCGGGTCAATGTCCGGAGATCGGTACCGTCTTCGCCGAGGAGCAGCAAGAGGGTGTGGTCGACCCGCACGCCGCGCACCTTTGCCAGAACATCTAGAAGTTGCTCCTCGCGAGCCATGACGTCAGGTGCGCAGGCCATCTTGGTCGTGGCTACCGGCGAAATCGTCAGGTGGGAGTCATGCTGCTCGTAAGTGCCGGTGAGGCGATTGCATCCCCCGAAACCGAACAGGCGGTTCTCGCCGGCAAAACTGATGAACCGTCCCGTTGCCTCGTCGTCTCCGATAACACCCCATTCGGACCCCTCGAGCTTCTGCTCGTGGGCCAAACTTACAGACGTGGAACCGGCGAGCAACAATAGTGCGAGTGCCGTAGCCTTTCCGTGCATTGCGTCCCCCAGAATCATCCGACCACACCATGCCAGACCGGCCGGGCATGTTCGAGAGGAATTGCCGGGCAAGGTCTCACTCCCCTGTCTTGGTGAGAGAGAAGATCAGTGCATCGGCGTTGATGTATGCGACACGGAACCTCGGCGACTGCAGCAGCGACGTCTTGATCCTGTCGAGAAAGCCGTGCGGATGCTTTCCCATGTCGTCCTCGAAGGCGATCTGACTGCGCGTGATGATGATGAAGCTCGATGCGTAGTCCGAATTGTTCAGCCACTGATAGAGCAGCCCAGCCGGATCCCTGTAGACTGCCATGCGGCTTTCTTCGGGCTCCACGTCAAGCGGTACATAGGTGAAGTTCTCGTAGTTCAGAAACTGCGTTGGATAATTCCGGCCACCTTCGATGAGCAGCGATGGCGCAGTCGCCGTTTCGAACAGCCAGCGGGCCGCCGCGATCTCCCCGGCCGAGAACCAGTACTGACGGTCCTTCCCGTTATTGGCAAGGATGAATCCGGGGATCAGCACGGCACAGGCGACGATCAGTGTGATGCCAAAGGTCCTGGCCCGCCCGTGCCCCGGCGACGGGAAGAAGCTGGCGGCCGCGAGAAAGGACATGAATGGCAACGCGAACAGATAGACCCGGAACGCCACTTCGCCGCCATAGGAGGTCAACAGGGCGGCCGGCACGGCCACGAAGGCAAGCATTATGGCGGGGCCGTCGCGCATTCCAAGCTGGAGACGCCGGAACACGCCCAGCGCTGCCATGGCGGCGATGACGGCCGAGAGCGTCCGGTCGCCCATCACGACCACGGCCTGACCCGTACTGACCTTTTCGGTATCTGTCAGCCTGTCCAGGATGACGCCGCCCGTCGTGCCGAATTCAGCCACCATCCCCGGAAGCAGCAGGGCCATGTAGGGCGATGCCATGAACATTATCCATCCCACACTGGCCACCAGTGCAAAGATGAAATAGCCCGCACTCAACTGCCCCGTCATCGCCAGGATGGCAAGCGCGATCACCAGCGCCACCGGCGTCAGTTGATGTGTCGTGACAATGGCCAGGATGAGTAGCAAGACCAGAAGGGCGGAAAGCGGCTGCCACAGCTTGCGTCGATGCACATGGGGTTTCGGCAACGGCGTCACGCACCAATCGATCAGCCGGCGGAGTGGTTGGAATGCCGGCAGACCGGGGGAATTCCGTTGCTGCGAGAGCCGCAATGGGCCGAGGCACAGGGCGTTGACACCGAGGTAGAGCACGAATGCCAGGCCCTGCGGCGAGTAGTAATCCTGACCGATCCAGTTACCCAGGAGGAAGATCCAGATGGCCAGCCAGATGTGCCGCCGGTCCCGCGTGAATCTGCGGAAAAGCAATGTCAGAACGCCGATGTGACCCAGGCTGAGGATGAATGGGAAGAAGCGTGCCACCTCGATGAGGCTTGCCGTCGTTGCGTTGAACAACCGCAGCAGACCAGCCGATAGCACGAACAGTGTCGGCCAATTGTGATAGGCCGCGAGATAAGGTTCATCGGAACCGAGGCGGCCATGCCGCAGGATGTAATCGACCACTCCGATATGCTTCCAGGCCCACGAGTAGCGCAGCGTTCCATAGGACAAGGCCGGAATGGCATGGAGGAAGAAGGCCAATGTGACCAGAAACAGCAAGGGCAACACGCTGTTCTCCAGCCCGCGGCCAAGAGTCATTACGAATCCGCAACACAATATCCCGTAAGCGATCCACAGATTGGCCGGCACGATGGCAATGAGTCCGATATCGCCCAGCCTGCGTGGATCGATATCGGTGACGCTCGAGGCACCAAGAGCAGTGGCAGCCACCCACGCCAGCGCCAGGAAAGCAGGCACAAGCCAGTTTCCCGCTGGCTGGGTTCCGGCATGATCGTCCAGCAGCTTCCGAGCGGACCAGTTGATCAGCCTATGCTGCACGGCGTGAGACCTCCCACTGCCGCCGCGGCGATGGCACACGGCCCCTTGCCCAGCGAATCTTCAACTTGTCTGCAACCTGATCAGCGCTCGCCATGAATCGGTCATGACTGGATTTATCCTAGAACAGACATCCAGAAAAAAGGTATTTTGATGCAATGTACCATGCGGCGCGACTTTGGAATTTCCTGTTGCTGGCGTGTTGCGCGTGCCTGGCCCTGCTTCCGGCCGGAGCCGGCGCTGCGGTCGTCTGGGCGCCTGAGTCCAGCGTTGACGACCGTCTCCGCCAGATCGTCGCGGCCTCGCACAATCAGGAATGGGTCAATAGCCTGTTGGCCGGCACCTCGGCAGCCACGTCGCGCCTCAACCTCATCACGGCCGAACGGGACAGGTTGACTGCGCTGCTGCGGTCTCTGGGTTATCTGGATGCCATTGTGAGTGTGTTCCACAGTGATGCCATGGCTGACGGGCAGCCGCAGGACACCGTCGAATTTGAGTTGAAACCCGGCGCAAGGTACCGGCTTGCCGCGATGGAATTGACCGGGATTCCCGACGACATCCGGGATAAGCTGCCGCGTCAGGAAATATTCGGGCTGATGGCCCGCGCCATCGGCGAATTCGCTGAAAGCGGCCGTCTGGACAGTCTCGATTCCACCCTCATCCAGAGAATCCGCAACCGATCCTTCGCGATGGCAGAGGTATCCGGCGTCAACGCGATGAGCGACCTGAACACACGCACCGTGGTGCGGCGCGTGCAGCTTCAAGTGGGCCCGATGATCAGGCTGGGGTCACTGGTCATGATCGGCAAGAGCAGGCGAACGGCTGACGCCGTCGCCGCTGCCATCGGCTATAGCAAGGGAAGCCTGTTTCAAACTAATCAATTGGCAAGTCTGCGCCATCGGATCGAAGACCTCGGCCTTTTTCGCGATGTTTCCGTCCGTCTCGGCGATCGCCCCGCGGCCAATGGCGAAATCGAGGTCATCGTCAAGGCCGCAAGCCGCCCGCCCTCCTGGCAGAGCCTGTTTCCCCAGGCCTGGCCGGGAATGCTAGTCGCCGCCATGACGCTTCTCGCCCTGACCTTTCGCCAAGTGATCTTGACGCTTCCGTACTCCTTCAAGGTGATGCGGGTGACCAACATCGGCCTCGTCTTCCTGGTTGCACTCACCTTGGGCTTGGTTGCCCGGCAATTCGCCCTTCTGGCCGGGATGAACTAGATGCTTCCCGCGTCCATGAGGAGCCGCAGGTCCGATCGCTGGGCGACCATCGCCATCACCCTGTCCCGTGCAGTTTTGCTCGCGCTGATGACCAGCCTGTCCGCGCCTGCCTGGAGCGAGGTACGGACGCCGCCGCCGCTGCCCGAAATCCCCGCACCTGTCGAGATCGACATCTCACTCGACGATAAGACGCTCGGCTCCGCCTTGATGGAACTGGGCGAACTCTACGGCAGCGGAGAAATTTCGACACAGAGCGCGAAGGTAGCGGAATCCTTCTACGACCGCCTGGTACGTGAGAACCCGCAAGGCGTCCTGCTGGCCGTCATGCCGCCAAGCCAATTGCTGGGAACACCGTCCCGGGGGGTGCCCAACGGGGATGCGGCGTTGCGTCTGTACCGAATGGCAGTGAAGGCTGGCAAGACCGAGGCCCTGCTGCGAATGGGAGATCTCTTTGCCTCCGGAACCCTGATTCCCCAAGATTACGCCAGTGCCGTCGCGCAATACCGTGAGGCTGCCGCGATGGGTTTGCGGTGGGGTGATGTGAGGCTTGGCGAAATGATGGCGCGCGGCCAGGGACTGCCTCAGGATGTTGCCGGCGGGCTCGCCTTGATCCGGCGCATCGCCGATATCGAGGATGCCGCCGCCTATATCGTTCTAGGTGACGTCTATCTGGCAGTGGAGGCCGCTGGGCCGGATCGCTTCGGCGAGGCAGTCGCCGCATATGAGAACGCCGCCAATGCCGGTTATCCCCTTGGCGCTCTACGTCTAGGCGACCTGTTCATGTCGACCGGCCTGCTGCTGCACGATGCAAAACGCGCACTCACCCATTACCGCCAGGCCGCAAGCCTTGCCGCCGCTCGAAGCCGACCCGCGCCCAAACCAGGACTAAGGGCGCCGGCGCTCGACCTTGAGCAACTGTCGGAACTCGAGCGTGCCGGCGACAGGGGCGACGCCCTGGCACTCTACCAGCTCGGCCTCCATTATTATGCGGGCGAGAACTACGATCTCGACCTTGCCAGGGCCTACGAATATTTCGAGCGTGCCGCACCGACCAACATCGACGCCAGACTTCTCGTGGCGAGAATGTTGACATTGGGACAGGGCGTTGCCCGCGACTACCAGCGCGGGCGGACGATGATCGAGGGTCTGGCAAACACCGGAAATGTGAAGGCCCTGATCATGCTCAGCCAGGTTCTCACCGACGAAGATGCCGGACCAACTGACGTCACCGCATCACTGGCCGCGTTGAGTAGGGCGGCAGAACTCGGCAGCAGCGAGGCCGCGTTCAAGCTCGGCCAGATCTACGAAGCGGGCAGCTATTTCGCACCCGATGCCGCCAAGGCGATGAAGTTCTATCAGCAAGCCGCAGGCCACGGGTCCAGGGCTGCTGAATTGAGGGCTGCCTATCTGATGATTTATGGCGCCCCGGGAGACCGCAACCCTGTGGTCGCACAGAACATGCTGCAGCGCGAGGCCGACAACGGCAACCTGGAAGCCAGGCTCATGCTCGGCGATATCTACGCCGATCCGAAATCCGGCCTTCCCAATCTCGGCGAAGCGATCGCTAACTACAACGCCGCGGCCGCCACGGGCAGCGTGGATGCCTTGATTCGCCTTGGCGACATCTACCAGTCCGGACGTCTCACCGCGGTCGACTTCGACCGGGCCCGCGACTATTATCTCAGAGGCGCGAACATCGCGCCAAAGCAAGGCGGTCAACGGCAGCCCAGTAGGGTTTCGCCCTGATGTCCACTGCGTCAACCTGTCCCGCACCTCTCATGAATCAAAAGAAGATGTTCAAATCGCAATGGCTAGATAGCAAGATGCCGCGTAACCGGCTTGCCATGGTGGCGGTCATTCTCGTCGCGTCCACGGCATTCCAGTCACAGGCTCGCGCCGAAGCCCCCCTGCCTTTCGGAAGAGGCGGCGACTGGCAGATGATATTCTCAGACGAGTTTGACGGGACCTCGCTCGACCCGTCCAAATGGAACACCTGCTTCTGGTGGAGCAGCGATGGCTGCACCAACAAGGGCAACAGGGACCTCCAATGGTACCTTCCCAAAAACGTGTCGGTCGACAACGGCTCGCTCATACTGACCGCGCAACCCGAGACCGTCACGGCCCCAGATGGTATCACCTACGACTTCACATCGGGCATGGTATCAACCGGGAGCTACTATGCCGAACCGCATACGCCCCCACTCTTTGCAGCAAAATTCGGCTATTATGAAACGCGGGCAAAGCTGCCCGAGGGCCGCGGGATGTTTCCGGCGTTTTGGCTTTCGCCGTCAGACTATCAGGTCTTGCCCGAGATCGATGTCGTCGAAACGATCGGCCAGGAACCGAACATCCTCACTACGAATTTCCATTACCGCAACAGGGATGGCCGGACCGTCCATATTGGCCACCGCACGAAGACCGTGAACCTGTCGGAAGACTGGCACGTCTATGGGATCCGCTGGCGCCCCGGCGCCATCATCTGGTACCTTGACGGCATTGAAGTATGGCGTTTTGCCAAGGAGGAATTTGTTCCCGACGTTCCCATGCATCTCTATGTGACTCTGACCGTGGGCGGCAATTGGCCTGGTCGCCCAGACAAGACCACACCCTTCCCTTCGAGACTGCTCGTTGACTATGTACGTGTCTGGCAACCGGTCCAGTGACGGCACATGGAGGCTGGTGATACGGAGGGCGACGACGCCTCAGCCTTGCCCTTGACGTGACGTGCGGTGGCGGCTGACGATATAGGCGGGAAAGCCAAAAAGAATTCCCAGGCGCTCACGCCAGCGGAGGCCTGTGGGATAATCAGCCGGCAGGCGCCTGTTCTTTTCTGAACCACGGCCCAGGATATGGACAAGACCGGCGGGCAAGACCCCGAGATAGGTGAACATCGTCGACGGCCGCTCGATGATTTGTTTGGTCAGATAGGCGCCTAGTCCTACCCCATAGCTGAAGGCCTGACGGCGCATGCCGTCTTCGCCGCGGCGATGGAAATGCCAGACGATGGCAGCCGGCTCGTAGACGATCCGGTGGCCCGACTGGATGACGGCAAGGAAAGCGGCCAGGTCGTCACCGCCGCGCGCGAACGTTCCCGCTCCCAGCGCCGGATCGAAGCCGCCGACGGACCTCAGGACCTCGGCGCGGAACGACATGTTGGCGCCTGAACCGAATTGACCCGCCGTGTACGGATAAAGTGGTCCTGGCTGACGGTTGGCGCCGAGATCGCATGTTCGGCTCTTGAACCCCTTGCCGAAGCCGCCATGTTTTTCGGTCCAGTACTGTGCCCGGGTTTCCAGTTCTGCCGGCATGATGAGTCCGGTCACGCAGCCAGCCTGGGGGTCGCGGATGAAGGCTGCGGCAATGGCCTTGAGCCAGCCCTTGTCGACAATGACGTCATCATCGGTAAAGGCAATAATTCTCCCCATAGCCATCGCGAGGCCGCGGTTATGCGCCTGGCCGAGGCCCGGCACGGGTTCAACGACGTAGCTGACGCGGCCGGTCTGCCGATAGCGCTGATCTATCAGCTCGCGCGTATGCGGGGTGACAGGCGCATTGTCGACGACAACGATGTCGAAGTCGGAATAGTCCTGGACCAGCAAAGACTCGAGAGTGCGCCGCAGGCTCTCAGCCCGCTCGCGCGTGGCGATGACAACGCTGATTGCCGGAGGATGGTCCAAAGGTACGGCTGGCGATGTCTCATCCCCTTCGCCGGCAACACAGGCGCCGTCGATCAGCGCCTGCAGTTCCCCCGCCCCGACCACTGCCGCATCCGTGGTCATTTCCACCAGACCGGCGGGCCTACCTTTGCGGCGAAGCAGGCAATAGAGCCCGCCGTACGTCACTGCCCCGGTGTGGTCGGCCAGGCGGACGGGCGCCAATGGTTCAGTGGTTTCAATGTCGCAGATCTTGTAGGGGCGAAACGCTGGCGCAGCTTGCAACTGTCCCCCGCGCCAGCTGGCCCTGACGAAGCCATAGGTGGTGAACAGGAATCCAAACACGATAGTGATGGCCCGCACCGGTCCCCAGGGATCGAGCCGCAGAATGCCAGAAAGGAATTCCCGCGCGACGCCATGCGGCAGGGTACGGTAGACGTAGCTCCGTTCGGAGGACAGTCCGGCTTCCGCGCCGGTCAGCGCCACGACCCGCGCCTTGGAGCGGCCTTCCGCGATACAACGCCGCATGAAATAGGCAAAGGACACGCGGTCTGGCGACACCCGATGGGAAACCCGCGCAAGCGGAGTGTAGAGGATGCGGCCTCGCGGCAAGGCTTGCTTGATGCGGATGCAGAGTTCGGTCTCTTCACATCCGGCCGCGTTGTTCTGCAACCGGCCCACACCGGTCTGAAACAATCCGGCGGCATCGAAGGCACTACGCCTGAACGCCATGTTGCAACCAATCGGATTGCGGATCTCAGCCTGTTCTTCGGGCTGGCCGCGATAGGAGCAGCCAATTACCCAGTAAAACTCTTCCGGGAACCACCGTGGCGCACGATCTGGCCAGAGCGGCAGGATACGCCCGCCCATGCCGATGACATCTGGGCCAGCGAACGTGCGCTCCACTTCCATCAGCCAGTCGGCATCGGCAACGGCATCATCGTCGATGAATGCAATCACATCGCCGCTTGCCGCCTGGATGCCGCTGTTGCGCGCGCCCGACAAGCCCTTCTCCGCCGCATTGGGAATGGCTTTGATGCCCGCAACGGACTTGATCATGAAGGCCAGCAGATCATCGTTGTGGTCGATCACCACAATGATCTCGTAAGCGGCATGACTCTGTTTCTGGATCGAGGCGATGGACGCCAGCAACTCATCGCGGCGCGCATTTGAGTAGCCGCAGATGACAACAGAAATCTTCAAGCGCGACATCAATTCATCTGGACCACAATCAGACATAATCTCCAGCCTAGCTCGGGTTGCCGGTCCGACCAGTGCGGGCATTCCGCCGCTTACGCATCCGGTGAGCAATCATCGCGCCGAGAATGCGGAAACCATCGCGCACCGCATGGAGCTTGCTGTGGCCGCTGATCCGCGGAAGCTCGACGCTTGGCACCTCGCAGATGTTCAGGCCGGCCTTGAGCGCCTCCACCTGCATGACAGCCTCGATCTCGAAGCCGTCGGCGCCTTCGAGATCGAGGACGGCGAGCTTGTCGCGCCAGAAAGCATTGTAGCCATAGCAGAGATCGGTGAAATGTCCGCCAAACAGCAGTTTGGCCACCAATTCCAGAAACCAGTTGCCCAGCCGTCTGATGACAGTGATGTCCTCGCTGGTGCCCCCTTGGGCAAAGCGCGTGCCTTTTGCCACGTCGTGGCCTGCCAGCAAGGCGCCGACGAACAGCGGCATTTCGCCCGGGTCTGCCGACCCGTCAGCATCCAGAGTAACTACAATGTCACCGCGGGCTGCGGCAAAGCCACAACGCAGCGCAGCCCCCTTGCCAGGCCGGTCTTGAGGAACCACGATGACATCGGGACGGAGGCGCTTGGCAACCTCGACCGTCCCGTCAGCCGAGTTGCCGTCGACTAGGATCAATTCGTGCACCCAGCCCGGAATCCGCGGCAGAACGATGGGAAGATTGGCCGCTTCCGACTTGGTGGGAACAATGACGCTGACCTTGACCCCCTTGATGCTCACATGATGGGCAACAGAGGTGGCATCCGACGGAAAGGCAAAATTCATGCGATGCTGGCTTCCTGATGCTGCTCAGATTGAATTCCTAGAATATTACCAGATCACAGCCAAATGATTCTTGATCCAGAACAAGGCCACCCATCACATTTCCAGTGGGTGGGCCCTTCGGTCGAGAAATTTTGATACCGCCGGCTTATCTTGACCAGCGGGTTAACCCCAAATCCCTGGAACATTTTTTGGGAATCTCCGCCCGGCGCGCCGCCGCCGCTCACTCACCCGACACAGCGCGGCGGAAAGTCCGGGGAATGCGGATCGACGCCCGAACACAATTTAGGAATTTTATCGTACTGTCCCGTCGGGATGGTCGCAGGCTGTGGACAAGAATCACGGACCAGATCGCCAGATGGGCGATCAGCCAAGCCAACCCGACACCGGCGATTCCGGCCGCAGGCAGCAGCGTCAAGACCATGACGAGCACCAGGACCAGCGTCGCAATCTCGACGACTGCAATCATTCCGAAGTGGTTCCTCGCCCGCGCCACCGAAAGATACAGTGCGAGCGGGCTGGACAGCACGCTGTCAATCGCCAACACCTTCAGAGTGGTCGATCCATTTCCGGTATAAGCCGATCCGAAGATGGCCATGACCAGATGTGAGCCGAACAGGAGAATGGCGGCAGCGGCCAGCACGGGTATCATCGTCCACACCAGCGCCTCCGCCGCAAGTTCCGGCAATCGCTCCGGTTCAGCAGAGGCGGCGGCGAGCATGGATCGCGCCATGGCATTGCCGATGAGGAAGATCGAATACGCCATGGTCCACGCCAAATGATACTTGGCACTTTCGGCCCCCCCGGCCACCGCGACGATGACGATTGGGATGACGCCGATGGTGACCATGGACGCCAGACGCCCGGCATAGTCCCACCCCATCATCCGCACCGCCGCATGAAATTCCTGCGGCCGGGGACTTGCTTGGCCTTGGGGACGTTTGCACAGGAATCGGCCGAAGACGAGCGCGTTAATGCTCGCAACCAGAAACGGAAGTGGAAGAGTCCACACCGCGAAGAGCGAGAAACCTGAAAGCGACAGACCCGCGCACACGGGCAACAGCACGACCTTTCCGATGGCATAGACAGCGTTCTCCACCGGCACCCAGAGCGACTTCTGAAGACTTGCCAGAACGATGTCCTGCAGGGCGAAAATCGACCAGAGGGCCACCGAGAGGACGAACCAGGCCATCGCCCATGGCGCCGCCAGCACCGGCCGCAAAGCCGGCGCCACAGTCCCGATGACGGCGATGAAGGCCGCGCCGCCGATAACAGCCAGAACAAGACAGACGCCATAGGCCGACAAGACAAAATGAGCTGAGCGTGAGCCCGCTTCAGGCAGAAACCGGTTGATGACGTTGTCGAGATTGAGTTGTGCGATGCTGCTGAGGGCCAGCATCGACGAGATCAGCGCACTGCCTAGCCCCAATTGTTCCGGTCCATAAAGCCGTGCGGCAACGGCCCAGAACACCACGCCGAGGCCCGAGGTCAGAACGACACTCAGCATCAGCGCCAAGCCATTGCGGGTCATCGGCGTACGGAGCGATGCGGGAAGAAACCGCCCCATGACCGCCACCAGCCAACGAGACGCAGCCGCACGCGGACTCGCAGATTCTTCCTCTAGGGACCCTTTCGGCCGCAACTGACGTCCTCCTGGCGATGTCCTTGATCACGCGTCGAGGGTTGCCCCGCGCCGCGCCGGCAACCGACCTTGCCGATGATGGCGAAATTATACCGCGGTGGGATTGGAGTCAGCGGGTCGCATGGCCGCTGGCCGGAAATGATTTGTTAACACCTGCGCAGCAAGTTTCCACTTTGCTGAATCACATGGCCATGCGAGATCGTTAAATGTCTACGGATAAGTGCAGGCCATCTTAAAGGCTTCGCCGGCAGACTGTTGACGTGCCGGATCGAAGAAGGAAGGACGATGGCATCTGCGATCTCCCATGACACTCGAGGCTTCACCCGCCGCCACAAGAAGCCGAAGGCCGGAACCTCGCGCCAATCGCTGTCAGGAAAGCGCGTGGCTTTTGGCTTGGCGACGGCAATGACCATGACCGGCATGAGTGCCGGACCTTCCTCTGCCAATTTTCCGACGCCTATCGACGCCACCTGGAAGCTGGTATTCGATGAGGAGTTTTCCGGAACTTCCCTGCGCGCCGACCGGTGGACAGCCAATTGGCTGGGCTGCCCCACTTGCATCACGCCGCCCGTCCAGCCCAACAACGAAAAGGCGGCATATGATCCGGCCAACGCCAAGGTCGCCAATGGCAGGCTTCACCTGTCTCTGGTGAAGAATCCGGTCGTGGTGAACGGCAAGCGCTATGCTTACCGCTCCGGGATGGTTCAGTCCAACGACCAGGCCCGCTTCACCTATGGCTATTTCGAAGCGCGGATCTACATGCCCATCAGCGGCGCGACCAACAAGATCGCCAATTGGCCAGCCTTCTGGATGAATGGTCAGAACTGGCCCATCGACGGCGAGAATGACATTGCCGAGGCACTCGGTGGCGATGCATGCTTTCACTTTCACTCGCCCGACGGCAGCCCCGGCGGCTGCGCTGCGGGCAACTTCACCGGCTGGCACGTCTATGGCGCCCTGCGAGAGCCCGGCTCCGTAACCTATTACTACGACGGAAGAGAAATCGGGAAAATCACCGAGGGCGTCACCGACTCGCCCATGTATCTGATTCTCAACTATGCCATGAGCGAGATCGGCGGCGCTCTCCGCGTTCCCGCGACGATGCAGGTGGACTACGTTCATGTCTACTCAAGGGACCCCTATGCCGTGGCCGTGAAGCCGGATCCCGGCTATGGTGGCCCGGGCGACGACAAGATCAACAACACCATACAAACTGCCGACGCGCGGTGAGCGCCGACCGCCCGCCGGTCAAGGGGTTCCGGTCGAGGTCGACCGCCGCGCCGCCAGAACCGCAAAGCCGGCGAGAGCCATAATGGTGAAGCCCGCGCCCGCGAGGAAGGTCGCCGGCGGTCCGTAGCGATCCCAAAGACCTCCGGCGACCACGCTGGCAACCAGCATGGCAACGCCAAGGGCGAAGTTGAACAGACCGAATGCCGTGCCGCGCAGGTCGGCCGGCGCGGCATCAGCGATCAGCGTCGACAGCAGCCCCTGGGTGAAGCCCATGTGCAATCCCCACAACGCGACGCCCACAAGGATTGGCCACAAGCTGGTGCCGAGGGCGAGCACGACATCGGCGGCGATCAAGAATGCGGTCCCCGCGATCAGAACACCGAAGCGCCCTGCCCTGTCGGCGATGACCCCGGCCGGATAGGCCGCCAACGCATAGACGATATTCATCGCTACCAGCACCAGGGGAATGAGGCTAACCGGCATGCCCATAGCCTGTGAGCGCAAGATCAGAAAGGCCTCCGAGAAGCGCGCAAGTGTCAGGACCGATGCCACCACGAGCACGGCCCAGAACGCCCACGGCAGACGCCCAGCCCCGGCGAGTGACAGCCTGACCCGCTTCTGCGGCGCCTGGTTCTCCGGCTCCCTGACACCGAAGATCAGCAATGCCAGGGCAATGAAGGCGGGAATCACCGCGACCCAGAACACCAGCTGGAAGGTGACCCCGGCCAGCGCCAGCAATCCCGTCGCTGCCAGAGGGCCGGCAAAGGCGCCCACGGTATCGAGCGATTGTCGCAGGCCATAGCTTGCGCCTCTGATCTCGGGCGGTGCGATATCAGCGATCAGCGCGTCGCGTGGCGCGCCCCGGATTCCCTTGCCCACGCGGTCGATGAAGCGGGCCGTGACAATCCAGTCCACCGTCTGGGCCAACGGAAACACCGGTTTGGTGAAGGCCGCAAGGCCATAGCCGACGACGACCAGCAACTTGCGCTTGCCCAGCCAGTCCGACAGGGCGCCCGAAAAGATCTTGGTGATATTCGCGGTCGCTTCCGCCAGCCCCTCGATGAAGCCCACGGTAAGGGCCGACGTGCCCAGCACCGTGACAAGATAGATGGGCAGCAGTGCGTGGACCATCTCCGAGGAAATGTCCATGAACATGCTGACCATGCCAAGGGCCCAGATGCTGCGCGGAATGCCCCTAAGCCGGGACCGCGGCGGCGTGCCGCCCTCAGCCATGTCTAGACACGTGGCCGCTTCCTGGAAACACCGGCCAGATGGTGCCAGCGTGAGGGGTCCGACGTCGGAATATTGATGCGACCGGGCTCATGAAGCCTGATCATACACCCGCAGCCAGCGCCGCGAAGAGCTGCCAGTTGCCGCAGGACGTCCGCCGGGTTGGTGGGCTCTTCGCAACGACACTCAGACCTTCGGCAAAGACGTCCAGAAGTCCCGGTGCGGCGCGAGAAGCTCCTCATCGAGTTCAGGGAAAGGTCCGTGAACCTTGATATCTTTCTGACCCGACCCGAGCACCGTGCGTGCGGCAAGGCTCATCGTCGGATTTTCAGGAGCGTTGCCAGTCAGCGCGAGCAGCTGGCTCTCCTCGTAGCCGTACACCAGACGACCGATATTCGCCCAGTAGAGCGTGCCTGCGCACATCGCGCAGGGTTCGCCAGTAGAGACCAGCGTGCAGGTCCAGAGAAATTCCGGCGAGTAGGCTTCTGCTGCGCGTCGCGCCAATTCGGTCTCGGCGTGGCGCACGGTATCGATATTGCCCTGGCGCATGAGAATGGCGTCGTCTGGACCGACCAGCACCGCACCGAACGGGTGGTGGCCGTGCGCAGCCGCATCGCATGCAACCGCATTCGCAGCGCGAATAAGAGCAATCAGCCGGTCGCGGCTCATGTCGCCGGCGCCGTCCGCCTTGGAGCCCGTTTCATCCGGAGGCATGTTTCGCTCCTGATCACGACAAGTGGAGAAGAACGAATATCATTCTTGATGCCGCAAGCAAAGCGCACAACAAGGCCCGCCGCGTGAGTCCGATCTGGCGATCAGGCCACTTGATAACGACCTCGAATTTGGAAAAGTGGCGCTCCCTGCGGGAATCGAACCCGCCTTTGCAACGTGAGAGGCTGCCGTCCTAACCGATAGACGAAGGGAGCCTGCGCCGCGCCTCCTATATAAGGCCTCTCGGCCCCATGCAAGCAGACTATTGCGACTTGAAATCGATCTGGCTGACGACCTGCTGCTTGCGCAGATCGACGATGAATATGGCGCGCGATGTCGTTACCGCCATACGGTCGCCGTCGATCACAACTTGGGTCACATTATCGCCCTCTGCAAGGCCGAGGCTGAAGCGCGCCGGGCCTTCGGCAGGTTTCGGCCCGCTGCGCTGCGTCGCCTTCCAGATGATTCCACCGACCAGCACAAACAGTAACAGCACCAGGACGATGCCCATGATATAGACCAGACGCAACAGGGCCCGCGTTGCCGGTGGCACCGTATCACTGCCTGCTGTATCAGTCTGGAGCTGCTCCGTATCCGTCATGCCGTCACCTTCCACACGAAATCTCGAGGCCCAGGCTCTTGCCCCGGGCCGCCTCGACCGCTTTCTGGCCGAGAACTATCCCGATATCAGCCGGTCGCGGTTTCAGAGCCTTATTGCGGAAGGCAGGGTGACTGTCGAGGGCCGTGTCGTGGCCGCTCCCCGGCACCGGCTCAACCCCGGCGACAGGATTTGTGTGGATCTGCCCGAGGCCGTCCCGGCGGAACCCCGCCCAGAGAACATCCCCCTCGCCGTGCTCCACGAGGACGCAGACGTCATCGTCATCGACAAGCCGGCGGGACTGGTCGTTCATCCGGCCGCCGGCCACGACTCCGGCACCCTGGTGAATGCCCTCATTGCCCATTGCGGCGACAGTCTGTCGGGCATCGGCGGCGTGAAGCGCCCCGGCATCGTGCATCGCCTCGACAAGGATACCAGCGGCCTGCTGGTGGTGGCCAAGAATGATGCCGCCCACAAGTCATTGTCGGAACAGTTTGCCGCCCACGGCCGCGATGGCCGGCTGCAGAGGACCTATCTCGCGGTGGTCTGGGGTGCACCCGAGCGCAACCAGGGCACCATCGCCGCAAACCTCGCCCGCAGCACCGCCAACCGCCAGAAGATCGCAGTTTCCCGCTCACCGGAGGCGCGCGAGGCGATCACCCATTACCAGGTTCTCGAACGCTTCGGTTCGCCTCCTGTCGCCAGCCTGATCCAGTGCCAGCTGGAAACCGGTCGAACCCACCAGATCAGGGTCCATATGTCCCATGCCGGGCATCCGCTGCTCGGGGATTTGACCTATGGGTCAGGCTTCAAGACATCAGCCGCCAAACTTTCGCCAGAGGCAAGATCGGCGCTTAATGCGTTGAAAAGACAGGCTCTTCATGCCACCGAACTGGGCTTCGAGCACCCTGGAACCGGAAAATCCTTGCATTTTGTCAGCCAGCCACCAGATGACTTCGCCAGGCTGATCGAAGCGCTGCGGGGGATGAACACGGTCTCGTGAGAAACTGTAACTGGTCTGGTGTCTTATTTTCATCGTATTCTGCCGCTAGAAGCTGCGATCAAGTTTAAGGAAAGGGCTCGAACATGGCTCAGATGAGTTCTCTACCGGCGGTCGCCTCTGGTGAGGCTGGCCTGCAGCGCTACCTCCAGGAAATCCGGCAGTTTCCGATGCTCCAGCCGGAAGAGGAATTCATGTTGGCCAAGCGCTGGAAAGAACACGGCGACACCGCCGCCGCCCACAAGCTGATCACCAGCCATCTGCGACTGGTGGCCAAGATCGCCATGGGCTA
>JAGRLX010000041.1 GCA_020441605.1 Alphaproteobacteria bacterium | reverse complement strand
TAGGAGCCGATCACCCACAGTGCGCCGTTGGGCTTCAACACCCGGCGGCATTCGGACAGCCAGCCCCGGGTAAAGCGGTCGTAGTGCTCGAAGCTGGCGAACTTGTCCCAGGCATCGTCCACCGCATCGACCTTGCTCTGGTCCGGCCGGGTCAGATTGCCGGCGAGCTGCAGATTGTAGGGCGGATCGGCGAACACGAGATCGACCGTTCCGCTTGGAATCTTCTTCAGCTCGGCGAGACAATCCCCGACCAGAATCCTGTTGTGGAGCGGCCTTATGTCTGGCCGTGTTTGATACCCCATCCGACGCCCTCGAAACGCAACTGACTCTGAATCGCCATCATGAATCCAGGGCGAATCCAGGTGAATCGAATTCCGGGCGAATGGTTAACGGGTGAGCAGAGCGGCGATGGGCGCGAAGGAGCGGCGGTGCTGCGGGGTGGGGCCATGGCGGTTAAGGGCGTCGCGGTGGGCCGCCGTGCCATAACCCTTGTGGCGCGCGAAGCCATAGCCCGGATAGGCCCGGTCGAGCGCGATCATCATCCGGTCGCGGGTGACCTTGGCGACGATCGAGGCCGCGGCGATCGACAGCGATGCACCATCGCCGCCGATGATGGTCTGGGTGTCGCAGGCAAGCGGTGGCGCGCGATTGCCATCGACCAGGGCGAGATCGACAGGCACTCCAAGCTGGCCGAAGGCTTCCGTCATTGCCCACAGCGTGGCTGCGAGGATGTTGTCGCGATCGATACGGTCCGGCTCAGCCACGCCGACGCCGACCCGCGCCGACGCCAGGATCGCAGGATAGAGCGCCTCGCGGCGTGCTTCGGCGAGTTTCTTCGAATCGTTCAGGCCCGGCGGAATGTTGAGCGGATCGAGTATCACGGCAGCCGCCACGACCGGTCCGGCCCAAGGGCCTCGGCCCGCTTCGTCGATACCGCAGACAATTTTCAGGCCCCTGGCCATGGCCAGGCGCTCCACATCGAAACCGGGACCCTTGCCCTCGCGCATGACTCCTTATGGGGGAGGTCTCATAACAGCGTCAATTGTTCCCCGGCCTGCGGCGGCCGTTTGAAAAGCCCGGTGTCCAGCCTGCGGCGCTCCCGGTTGAGCCCCAGCCGCTGGCACGCCAGTTCGAAACGCCGTCCAATAGTCCAGGCATAGGGGCCTGTTCCCGTCATCCGCCGGCCGAAGGTGGCGTCATTGTCCTTGCCGCCACGCATGGACCGGATGAGGGACAGCACGCGCGCCGACCGGTCCGGCAGGGTCTTCGCCAGCCAGTCGGTGAAGACCTCGCGCACTTCGAGTGGCAGGCGCAGCATGATGTAGCCGGCCTCCCGGACACCGATGGCGCTGGCCGCCTTGAGAATGGCTTCGATCTCATGGTCGTTCACCGCCGGAATGACCGGCGCCACCATGACGGTGGTCGGAATGCCCGCCGCCGTCAGCAATTCGAGGGCCGCCAACCGCCGCGACGGCGTTGCGGCGCGCGGTTCCATCTGCCGTGCCAGCTTGGCATCCAGCGTGGTGACCGAGATCGCCACCTTGACCAGGCCGCGCTCGGCCAGAGATTTGAGGATATCGACGTCGCGAACGACCAGGGACGACTTGGTGACGATGCCAACCGGGTGGTTGAATTCACTCAACACCTCCAGGATCTGCCGGGTGATCCTGCGCCCGCGCTCGAGCGGCTGATAGGGATCGGTATTGGTCCCCATGGCGATCGTCCGCGGCTGGTAGCCAGGCGCAGACAGTTCGGCGCGCAGCAGGTCCGCCGCATTATTCTTGGCGAAAAGCTTGCTCTCGAAGTCGAGGCCGGGCGACAATCCCATGTAGGCATGGGTCGGCCGGGCGAAGCAATAGGAACAGCCGTGCTCGCATCCGCGATAAGGGTTTATCGAGCGATCAAAGGAAATGTCCGGCGATTCATTGCGGGTAATGATGGTCTTTGGCGTTTCCTCGAAGACGTCGGTCTTGAGCGGCGGAAGATCTTCCAGCCCATTCCAGCCATCATCGAACAGCGAACGGCTGAAGCGCTCGAAACGCCCGGAGGGATTGAGCCTCGCTCCGCGCCCGCGGGTCTGGCTGTCCAGCGCCGTATAGCGTCCTGCCCCGAGGAGGGCGGGATCGATCCCTGAGGACTGGCGCCGGTCGATGAGTGTGGACATGGCCTAAGATTAGCGGGCAAAATAGAACAAATCAAGAACAATATTGTGTCGGCTCGGCCATTGAGACAGTGATGCTGCCATGACGAGACGCCAGATTCTCTTGGCCCTGATGCCACCGCTGTTCTTCGGAACGGGCTTCACCATCGCCAAACCGGCGGTGGCGCATTTCCCGCCGATATTCATGATGCTCGTGATCTATGGTGGGATCGCCCTGATTCTCGCGTTAACGCATCGTAAGCCGCTCAAGACCCCGGTCGGCGCCATCGTTCTGATTTCCGCGCTGGCCGTGACCATCCAGGGGGCATTGTTGTTCTGGGGCCTGAAAGGCATGCCGGCGGCGGTCGCCAATCTGGTGCTCCAGTCGCAGGTACCCTTTGCGGTGATTCTGGGTTGGCTGATCGGCGGCGAGATACTCGACCCGCGCAAGGCCCTCGGCACCATCGTGGCGCTTGCCGGGGTGGCCATGGTTATCGGCCTACCGGCACAGCCGCCCGAACTCCTGCCCACGGTTCTGGTGATTGCGGGCGCATTTGCCTGGGCTCTGGGCCAGGTTCTGGCGCGACGTGTCGGCCGGGACTCGGGCTTCGCCCTGCTGAAGCTCAACGCCTATGGAAGCGTGCCGCAACTGGCCCTCGCGTCTCTTTTGCTCGAGCGCGGGCAGATCGACGCGCTACGAAGCGCAACCATGACTGAATGGTCGATGCTGCTGTTCGTGGGCGTGGTCGGATTTTACCTGGCCTATCTCTGCTGGTTTGCCCTGTTGCGACAGTGCCGCATGGATGAGATAGCGCCCTTCATTCTTTTGATGCCCGTGGTTGGCATCGTCACGGCATATCTGGTGCTCGGTGAGAGCATCGAACTCACCGAAATTACCGGCGGCGGCGTGATCCTGCTCGGGCTGGCGATTGTATCCGGGGTGGCGCTCCCGCGAAGTGGAAGGGGTCGGGCCTGAGGCCCGACCCCTTCATTGGCGATCGCCGGAGAATCAGTTGTGGCTGTCGAGGTTCATGATCGAACGTTCGGTGAGGCGCTCGAAATTGGTCATTGGCACGGCACTCTGTTCGACCGCAAAGGGTGACGTGAGGGTGACCGGCGCAGCCGTCGATCCATAGCTCCAGTTGCGATCACGCGGATCGATATCGGTGCGCTCGAAGGCGAAGGCCGCCGACGACAGGGCCGCCAGGGTTACGAGGGAAAGGGCGATCTTCTTCATGATAGTCTCCTGTGGGGGGTGTTGATCTTGTCTCTGAAGCGGCGGTCATCGCCGTTCCGATGACCTATATCTACGCCGTTCTGCGCCGAAATCTAATCAACCACGTTGACAGGAGAGAGATACATTAATTGTGCAAGTTCAAAGAGTTGAGCGTCGGCTCGTCGCTGCAATTCAAATGTAAGTAACGGTGTTACAATAACGGTCACAGATGCGTGACGGACGTAATCCGACAGCCCTGCGTTTACGTGATGAGGTTCTCCTGAAGACGCGGCAGGATCTCAACGAAATTGCACGGACGATGCCGGTAATCGAGTTGGGCTTTCAGGATGTCATCCCATCCGTCACGACAGGCGCCTGGCGAGCCGGGCAGGCAGAAGATGTATTTGCCCTTCATGACGCCGGCGGTCGCGCGTGACTGGATGGTCGATGTGCCAACTTTCGGAAACGACACCATATGGAACAGGGTGCCGAACCCATCGATCTCCTTTTCGAACAACGGCCTTACCGCTTCGATCGTCACATCGTGTCCGGTGAGTCCGGTGCCACCCGTGGTGATGATGACGTCAACGTCTTCGCGATTGGTCCAATCCCTGATGACATGCCTGATGGCGCGGACGTCATCCTTGATGACCTTGCGGCCAGACAGGGCATGACCTGCCTCGGCAACCCGGTCGGCAAGAGTCTGGCCTGATACATCGTCTTCCAGGGTTCGCGTGTTTGAAATCGTGAGAATTGCAATCCGCACCGGAATAAATGCTCGCGCCTCATCCATATCGCTCTTGGTCCCTCTTTAATCAGTGTCACATGACTACCATGTCGCGCAGGTCGCGACCGAAACAGCACATTCGCAAGGAATGTCAGCGCCTATCCAATATCATTCGGGCGGCGAGGACAAGAAAAAGTGTCGCAGACACGATTGAAAATGCTCGCGATATTCGCGCATTTATCGATAGGACGTACGCCGTCCTGCTGGCGAAAATCGACACTGCGAAATTGATCAGTGTACCGCCGATGTTGAAGAGCAGCCCGAGAATAAGCAGTTGCAACAAGGGCGAGCCATGCTCCGGCCGTATGAACGGCGGCAGGAAAGCGAAGAAGAACACAATGATCTTCGGATTGAGAACATTGACCAAAGTACCTTCGCGCCATGCAGTGAGTGCACTGCCTCGCGATCCGGCGAGACGATAGGTCACAGCACCATGACGCAGGGTCTGCACAGCGATCCACACCAGATAGGCGGCTCCTGCATAGCGAATCGCATCGAGCAGGACGGGATGGCGGGCCAGCACCACGGCAACGCCCAACGCGACCAGAATGAGATGGATGAATGATCCGGTAGCGATGCCGAGGCTCGCCGCCAGTCCCTGCCGCACGCCGCCACGCAGCGATTGACCAAGGACGAACATCATGTCGTTGCCCGGCGTCAGGTTGAGCATCAGCGCCGCTGACACGAACACCAGGAGATCGGCTGTCTCAATGGGCATCGAGAGCCTGACGAAGAGACAGCAGATCGCGCCACGCCAGCCGCTTCTGTGCTGGTTGACGTAAGAGATAGGCGGGATGCAGCGTTGGCAGCAGCGGAATGTTCCGGCCGCCAATGCGAGTCTGGGTCCACTTGCCGCGCAGCTTGAGAATGCCCTCGCTCCGGCCAGTCAGGCGATGCGCTGGCGTGGCCCCCAGGCAGACGATGAAGTCAGGCTTCTGAATCTCGATGGTTCGCATCAGGAAGGGGAGGCACATCGAGGTTTCCGGTTCCGTCGGTGTGCGGTTTCCGGGCGGCCGCCAGAAGATGACATTGGTGATGAAGACCGCCTGCTGGCGATCCTCCGCCGTGCGTGACAGACCGATTGCCGCCAGCATGCGGTCGAGCAATTGCCCGGAACGGCCGACAAAGGGCTTGCCCTGGATATCCTCGTCGCGGCCGGGTGCCTCGCCGATCAGCATGACGCGCGCCTGAGGATTGCCATCGGCGAAGCACAGGTTGGTCGCTGTCTTCTTCAGCGGGCAGGCATCGAACTCCGCCAGGGCCGCGGCGATCTGTTCAAGGGTCTGACAATCGGACGCGCCACGCGTGAGCGGCAAAGCGCTTGCCTGTCGCTGCTGAACCCGCCTGGCCGCCTCAGCCATGCCCGGAGCAGGGGGGATCACCGGTGCTGCGGAAGGCGGAGCCGGAGACACCAGCCGGTTCTGGGGCGTCTCGCCGATGATGTCCTCGGCACCCATTTCGGCCAGCCAGAGCAGGGCCGCGGCGGCAGCCCTGGGTCTCATGTCGCTCTGGTTCTCTGGCATGTCTGAACTGGTCGCTTGTTTCCGCTTTGCCGCGCACTATAAAGGCCCGCATCGGCAAGTGATAGACAGGAGCAGGGCTGTGGACCAGGTGCAGCGGGAGGCGATGGAATACGATGTCGTGATCGTCGGAGCAGGGCCTGCCGGTCTTGCCGCAGCGATCCGCCTCAAGCAGCTTTCTGCCGACCTCAGCGTCTGCGTGCTCGAAAAGGGCTCCGAGGTGGGCGCTCACATCCTGTCGGGCGCGGTGATCGATCCAGTCGCACTCAATGAGTTGATCCCCGACTGGAAGGAGAAGGGTGCACCACTCAACACCGAAGTCATCGAGGACCGCTTCTACATGCTTGGCCCATCGGGCGCTGTGCGCCTGCCCAACGCGTTGATGCCGCCCTTGATGAACAATCACGGCAATTATGCGGTATCGCTCGGCAATGTTTGCCGCTGGATGGCGCAGCAGGCCGAGGAGCTCGGCGTCGAGATCTATCCCGGCTTTGCCTGTTCGGAAGTGCTGTACCGAGACGACGGAGCGGTGCGGGGCGTGGTCGCCGGCGTGATGGGCATTGGCAAGGACGGTGAGCCCAAGGCCGACTTCCAGCCCGGCATGGAACTCATCGGCAAATATGTCTTCATCGCCGAAGGAGTTCGCGGCTCGCTTGCCAAGGAGATCATCGCCAGATTCAATCTCGCCGAAGGCCGGGAGCCGCAGAAGTTCGGTATTGGCATGAAGGAACTCTGGGAGGTTAAGCCCGAAAACCACAAGCAGGGCCAGGTGACCCACACCATGGGCTGGCCGCTGGGCCTCAGGACCGGCGGTGGCAGCTTCATGTATCATCTCGAGGACAATCTGGTCTCGATCGGCTTCGTGGTGCATCTGAACTACACCAATCCGCATCTCTTCCCATATATGGAATTCCAGCGTTTCAAGCATCACCCGCTGATTGCGCAGGTGCTCGAGGGCGGCCGCCGCGTGGCCTATGGCGCCCGCGCCATCACCGAGGGCGGATTCCAGTCTGTGCCGAAGCTGTATTTTCCCGGTGGCGCGCTGATTGGCTGCTCTGCCGGTTTCGTGAATGTGCCGCGCATCAAGGGCAGCCACAACGCCATGAAGACCGGCATGATGGCGGCCGAAGCCGCCTTTGCTGCCCTCCAGGCGGGACGGGCAGGCGACGAACTCGCCGCCTATGAGGAGGCCTACCGCAAGTCCTGGGTCTACCAGGACCTGAAGCGGGTGAAGAACGTGAAACCGATGTGGTCCAAGCTCGGCCTGGTCGGCGGGCTGGCCCTCGGCGGTCTCGACATGTGGCTCAACCAGCTCTTCGGTTTCGGCCTCGGCACCTGGAAGCATGGCAAGAAAGACTCGGACACCCTGGTTCCGGCGAGCCAGGCCAGTCCCATTGCCTATCCCAGGCCCGATGGGGTCATTTCCTTCGACCGGCTCACCAATGTCGCCTTCTCCGCCACCAATCACGAGGAAGACGAACCACCCCACCTGAAGCTGAAGAACCCTGACATTCCGATTTCAGTAAACCTGCCCCAGTGGGACGAGCCGGCCCAGCGCTATTGCCCGGCTGGCGTCTATGAGGTGGTGCAGGAAGAAGGAAAGCCGCCGCGCTTCCAGATCAACCACCAGAATTGCGTGCACTGCAAGACCTGTGACATCAAGGATCCCTCGCAGAACATCAACTGGGTGGTGCCGCAGGGCGGCGAAGGCCCGAACTACCCGAACATGTAGGCCGCTTGCCTTGCGGGGAACGCGATTCCCCTGCAGCGGACGATGATCAACCATCAGCCGAATGCTGCCAGCGGAAGGTCGCATTGAATTTGGCATTGCGTCCGGCTAGCACGCGGCGCCCGATCCTTGATCAATGAGCCAGGCGTCCCGCCACATCGGAACGAAACGTTAACGCTGTCGCAAAGGCAGCGAGCGAACAGGCACGGAACTGCACAATCGGTGGCGCATTAACCAATCTTCTTTGTGTTCTATCAAAAATTGTATAACTATACAAATAGCACGTATTGATTGTATGGAGAAACAAGGTGCGTGCACATCGTTTCACCTGTCTCGCCGCCGCCGCTTCGCGGCGGTTCCTCGCGAACAAGGCCGGCAACATGTCGGTGGTCACGGCGTTGATCGTCATTCCCTTGATCGCGGCTGCAGGTCTTGCCATCGACTATGGGCGTACGAGCCGCGTGAAGGACAAGTTGCAGGCCCTGGCCGATACGGCTGCACTCGCCGCGGCTTCAGCTGCCAACCTGACCGGCGATGCCGAGGCGAAGCGCGGCGAACGTGAGCAGATTGCCAGTTCGTATCTTGCGACGGCGCTGGCGGGTGCGACCGACATGACTGTTGCCGGCACACCCGAGGTGAAGGCCGATGACACCTCGATCACGGTGAAGATCGATGCGCGGGTGGAAGGGTCATTGGTGGCGCTAGCCACAACGGGAAAGAAGAGTGGCGCCGAAACCAGCGAGAGCGGAGGTGGCGACCAGGATGGGAAGAGTGGCAGCGATTCAATCAATCTTTCGGTCAGTGCCAAGGCCAGGTGGGACGGAAGCAGGAACTATGTGTGTCTTCTGGCCCTCAACCCAAGCGCGGCGAATGCCCTTTCGGTTCAGGGAACGGCTGACATCAAGGCCGAGAAATGTGCGGTACAGGTCAATTCGACCAGCAGCAACGCGCTCTACCAAAACGGTAACGCGACAGTGAAGGCCAGTTCGATCTGTGTGAAGGGCAACTACGCCGGCAGCAACCTCACGCCAACCCCAAAGACCAACTGCGCCAGATTCGAGGATCCGCTGGCGGCCAAATTCGCTGCCGACTACGCCACGGCCTATGGGACCGCGGTCACCCGCTATTCCCACAAATCGGCCCTCACCTTCGCCAAAGGCACGACGGGTCTGCAGCCCGGAATGTATCGGGGCGGCATGCGTGTTGACAACGGCGTCACGCTCAATCTCGCCCCCGGAACATATTTCATCGAGGATGGCGCCCTGGAAATCCGAGGCGGCGGTGTGGTGAACGGAACCGGCGTGACCATCGTCTTCACCGGAAATCAGAACAGCATCCTTTTCGTCATCGCCAATGGTGGGCTGAATATCAAGGCACCGGCCTCCGGCTTGTTCGCCGGCCTCGCCATCGCCCAGCATCCCATGGTCCTGCCCTCGGTGAAATACTCCAACACCGTCATCGGCGGCGGGCAGCTGAATCTGGAGGGAATCATCTATCTGCCGAAGCAGAATTTCTATGTGACCGGCAACGGCCTGGGTACCACGACCGACCTGTCGACGACGGCGAAACAGTTCTCGATCGTGGCCGACACCATCACCATTCAGGGTAACGGCCAGGTCAATGTCGGGCAGGCGGCTGACTTCGATGCAGCCGGGCTGCCCACTTTACCGACGATCAATGCCGGCGCGTCGCAGGTGAGCCTTGTCGAGTGATCCTGCCGCTCCTTGCGCGGCATTTGACACGAGCGGTTAGGAGTCTCTTTACGCCACCGGGCACTTCTATCAGGTCATTGCGGGATTTCCTAAAAAGCAACCAAGTTCCGAAAGGAGGCGGTAGCGTTTCGCTGCGACATCATGGTCCATAACCCGAACTTGAAGGACCCTGCGGCCATGGCATACGCGACAGTGACACAGAAACTCCGCCAGACTTGCCGGAACTTTCTTGGCGATACCCGAGGCAACATGACCATGATCATGGGTCTGGCGTCGATCCCGGTGATCGCCGCGGCAGGCATGGCCATCGATTATGCCCGCATCAGCCGCGTTCATGATGAGATCCAGCTGATCGCCGACGGCGCGACCCTGGCCGCGGCCAGCGCCAAGAACCTGTCAGGCACCAGCGACGAAAAGAAATCCCAGCGGGTGGACATTGCCACCAATTATCTGACCAACGGCCTCAATCAGTTGACCGATGCCGAAGTCGTCGGCACGCCCGTGGTCACCTCGACCAGCTCCAAGGTTTCGGTTTCGGTCAATGCCACGGTCAAGGGATCGCTGATCAACGTGCTCGATGCCTTGAAGAAGGAGAGCGCCGACTTCGGCGACGGCAGTGGCGGCGACCAGGACGGATCCGGCAGCGGCGGTCGCACCTATGATATGACCATCAATTCCGAAGCGAGCTGGAACGCCGGCGTCAACTATCTCTGCATGCTGGTACTCAACAAGGAAGATGCTCAGTCCCTGCATGTGAAAGGGACCGCCGACATTACCTCGCATGGATGTTCGATCTGGGACAATTCGTCGTCGAATACTGGTCTCTACCAGAATGGCGATGCGACGATCACCGCCAAGCAGATTTGTGTCAACGGCAACTACGCCGGCACCAATTTCTATCCGGTTGCGCCCCAACACGGAGACGTAAACTGCCCGCAATTGCCCGACCCGCTGAAGGACAAGTTCCTTGCGGATTATGAGGCGACCTGGAGCTCCTCGGACACGCCCGTCTACAATGGCTACAACTCGACCAACAAGAAATATTCGCAGTTGACCTTCGATGCCTCGGGCGAGCACACGATCTACCCTGGGCGCTATCGTGGCGGCATCAAGGTGATGAACAACCGCACCGTCAACATGGAACCCGGCATCTATTTCATCGAGAACGGCAATTTCACCATCATGGCGGGCGGCGTCGTCAATGCGACCGGCGGCGTTACCATCGTGCTGACCGACTTGGCGGCCAAGACTACCAAGACTGACAGCAGCGCCACCCGTATCGACGTGCAAGCGGGCGGCAACCTCAACATCAAGGCGCCGGCGGAGGGTGAGTTCGCAGGTCTGGCCATTGCCCAGCATCCCAACAGCATTCCCAACGACAGCAGCAAGTCGAGCGCCAACTCGATCATTGGCGGCGGCACCGTCGAAATGGTGGGGATTGTCTACTATCCAAAGCAGATCCTCTACATCACCGGCAATGGCTGGATCAGCCAGAATGCCGAACTCTTCGCCATCGTCGCCAACAAGGTCTTTGTCGAAGGCAATGGCCAGCTGAACATCGGCCAGGCCGCCGACTTCGACGCAGCGGGCTTGCCGGCTCTGCCGTCGACCGGCTCCGGTGAGGCTTTCGTCTCCCTGCGCTGACGGCGGATTTCAAGGATCGAGGGGCGCGCCGGCCGGTCCGGCGCGTTCCCTTTTTGCTGTTGCGGGCTCCGTCAAAAAACCTCATTTTGCCGGAAAGAATCGCACCTGGCACGGCAGCGAGCCGGCCAAGCCATGAAATGGATATCGATGACCCGTCACTTGCGCAGTCTGCTTCTTGCTCCGTCCCTTCTCGCCCTGATGTCCGCCACGGTGCCCGCCCAAGCCTACGAACTCATGGCCGAGGCCCAGCTTTCGGGCAGCTATCTTGCCGGACGCTCGGCCAGCAAGGCGCGCGACAACGATCTCGCCTCCGATTATTTTGTCCGGGCCCTCAAGGCTGATCCGGACAATCCGGTGCTGATCGAACGGGTCTTCCTGCTCAATCTCGCCGAAGGCAACATTCCCGCCGCCGAAGACTTTGCATCCAAGGTCCTTGGCTTCAATAGCCAGCAGCGCATGGCGCGCATCGTGCTGGGCCTGAAGGAATTCCGCAGCCGCCGCTACGACCAGGCCCGCCGCCACTTCACCGCGGCAGCCTACACGCCGGTCGGTGAACTCACCTCCGGCCTGCTCATCGCTTGGGCCTATGCCGGCGAGGGCGAACTCAACCCGGCGCTCAAGGCGCTCGACCGGCTCGATGCCAACGAGAGCTTCGCCAATTTCAAGGCCTTCCACGCTGCTCTGATCGCCGACTATCTGGGCAATGCCATCCGGGCCGAGGCATCCTACAAGCGCGCCTACGACCAAGCCGGCACGTCGCTGCGCGTCGTCCAGGCCTATGGCAATTTCCTCGAGCGTAATGGCCGCCCGGGCGAGGCGATCAAGATCTACTCCGCCTTCATCGATGGCGACGACAATCCGTTGGTTGCGGCAGCGCTCGAAAATGCCAAGGCCGGCCGCAAACCCGGTCCATTCATATCAACGCCCGGCGCGGGCGCTGCCGAAGCAATGTTCTCGCTGGCCACCTCGATGACCGACGAGCAGAGCATCGACGTGGGCTTGCTCTATACCCAGCTCGCTTTGTCATTCAATGCCGATCGCCCGGTGGCGCTGACCCTGCTCGGCGACATTTATGGCGACATGAAGCTGCAAGAGAATGCCGTCGAAGCCTACGAACAGGTTCCCGCGTCATCGCCCTTGCGCAGCAATGCGGACATGGAAATCGCCGTCAACCTGCAGCGGCTCGAGCGCAAGGACGAGGCTCTCGCCAAGCTCAACGGCCTGGTTGCCAGGGAGCCCGGCAACTACAACGCCATTGTCACCCTCGGAAACATATATCGCAACAACGAAGACTACGCCAACGCCGCCACGACCTATGACAAGGCGATCGCCCTGATCGGCACCGAGGAACGCAGCCACTGGCGGGTATTCTACTACAGCGGCATCTCGCACGAACGCCTCAAGGAGTGGGATGTTGCCGAAGCGCGCTTCCGCAAGGCACTGGAACTTTCTCCGGACGAGGCGATGGTGCTGAACTATCTCGGCTACTCCATGATCGAGAAGAAGATCAATCTTCAGGAGGCCCTTGATATGGTGAGCAAGGCGGTCGATCTGCGGCCCAACGATGGCTACATCATCGACAGCCTGGGCTGGGCCCACTATCAGCTGGGCGACTATGAGGAGGCGGTGACCCACATCGAGCGGGCGGTCGAATTGCTGCCTGCCGATCCGATCATTGGCGAGCATTTGGGCGATGCCTATTGGCAGGTCGGCCGCAGGCTCGAAGCCAAGTTTCAGTGGCAACACGCCAAGGACAACAATCCTGAGCCCGAAGACCTGAAGCGCATCGAGGACAAACTCGCCAATGGCCTTCCCGAGGAGCCGCCCGTGACGCCAGCCCAGAACGGGACCACGCCAAACGAGGGCTAGACCGGTGATTGCGCCCTGATGTCCGGCGTCTTTTCCGAACCGGCCCGCGCCAAGATCAACCTGGCCCTTCATGTGCTTGGCCGACGGACCGACGGCTATCATGACCTCGATTCCATCGTCGCCTTTGCCGATGTGGGCGACGAGCTGCGTTTCGCGCCCGCCGACCGGTTCCAGATCACGGCGGAAGGCCCCTTTGCCGGAGATCTTCCGTCTGCTGACGAAAATATCGTCGCCAGCGCCTGGCTGCTGGCAGGCGAGATCGCCGCCACGCGGGGCCAACCCCTGCCGCCCACCTCCGTGCACCTGGTGAAGAACTTGCCCGTGGCCTCGGGGATCGGCGGTGGTTCGGCCAATGCCGCGGCCGCCCTGCGCGGTTTCCTGCGGATAGCCGGCATCGACCCCGACGACAGCCGGATCCGGGCAGCCGCCCTCAAGCTCGGCGCCGACGTGCCGGTATGCCTGGTGGGCAGGGCCTGCCGGATGCAGGGCATCGGCGAGCGCATATTGCCAATCGAGGGTTTCCCGCCGCGCCATGCGCTTTTGGTCAATCCGGGCATTGCGGTCTCGACGGTCGAGGTTTTCCGCCAACTCGGCCTTGCGGCCGGTCAAGCCTTTGGCGCGGCGATCTCCAGCTTCTCGGACATGGCGGATTGGCGCAATGATCTCGCCAGGCCCGCCATGGCGCTGCATCCGCCCATCGCCAAGGTGATGGCGGCGCTGCAAGCCCATCCCGGAACGACACGGGTCTTCATGTCGGGGTCGGGCGCGACCTGCGTCGCACTTTCGGATGAGCCGCTCGAGGGATTCCGCCTGCCGCCGAAATGGTGGTGGGCGCAAACAATGCTGCGCTAGGTCTAAGCTTTCAGAATGTGTGCGTCATATGATCGCCAGGGCGATCCCCCCTTGGCGCGCGAGGAGCTAATGCGCGCGTGCCACGCAGAAATCCACCGCCTCGAGCAGCGCGCTCTTCCACTCCGATTCAGGGAAGATCGCCAATGCGTCGCGGGCGATGTCGCCATAGTGATTGGCGCGGTCGATGGTGTCGGAGATGGCGCCATGCCGCTCCATGAGCTTCTTGGCGTAGCCGAGATCGTCATCGGTCTGATTGCCCTCTTCCAGTGTCCGTTTCCAGAAGCCGCGCTCTTCCGGTGCGCCGCGGCGATAGGAGAGCACCACGGGAAGGGTGATCTTGCGTTCGCGGAAATCGTCGCCCACGCCCTTGCCGAGTTTCTCGGTGGAGCCCGAATAGTCCAGCGCGTCATCGATCAGCTGGAAGGCTATGCCGAGATTGCGGCCATAGGATTCGAGCGCCGCCTGTTCGTTTCGGGGCCTGCTGGCAACAACCGCGCCGACCTCGGCCGCGGCAGAGAACAGCGCCGCAGTCTTCGCCACGATCACCCGCATGTAGGCGTCCTCGGTCGTGGACGTGTCCTGCGAGACCGAGAGTTGCAGCACCTCGCCCTCGGCAATCACGCAGGCCGCATTGGACAGGATGCGGAGCGCTTCCAGCGATCCGGTCTCCACCATCATCTTGAAGGCCTGGCCGAGGAGATAGTCGCCCACCAGCACGCTCGCCTGGTTGCCCCAGATGATGCGGGCCGCCTGCTTGCCGCGCCGGAGGTCGCTTTCGTCCACCACATCGTCATGGAGCAGGGTGGCGGTGTGCATGAACTCCACCGCCGTGGCCAGCCGCAGGTGATGGTCGCCGCCGTATCCGCACATGCGGGCCGCCGCGAGCGTCAGCATCGGCCGGATGCGCTTGCCGCCGGAGTTGATCAGGTGGCTGGCGATCTCGGGAATGAGCTCCACATGGCTCTGGGCCCGCGCCAGAATCGATTCATTCACCCGCTCCATGTCCGGACGGACGAGTTTTACCAGCGGATCGAGGCTGGCCCGCTTCTTCGCGCCAGAGCCTTCGAGGGGAATCACGACACCCATGGGGCCACCTTTCAGTCTTTTGCGACTGATTAGAACAGGCGGGAGGCCGGAGGCAAGGCGCGATGACAGCGCATGCCCGCCGAAGGTTTCGTCAATCATGTGCCGCATTGCGGGTTTACGCCGGACCTGAAAATGGTCACGGTGCAACTATGGAGGAGCTTCTGCGCAGCAACGACCTTGTCTATCTGTCGTTCGTCATGCATGTTCTGGATGAAGCGGGGATCGATTACTTGTTGCTGGACAATCATATGAGCGCGGTCGAGGGCTCGATCGGGGCGATTGCGCGGCGGATCATGGTCGCGCAGGCGGACATCTTGGCTGCGCGCACCGCCCTTGGTAACGCCTCGCTAACCATCACCAGCTAGATTACGGCAAATGCAGATGAGCGCGACAGCCTATTCGGCCCCACCGCCACCCCCGCCGCCGACCGGAGGGGCGGGCGTTCCTGCGTCTTTGACCGAAGATGGATTTCTGGGCGGACGCCTCCGGATTCTCCAGCCGGAAAAGGGGTTTCGCGCCGGGATCGATTCGGTCTTTCTGGCTGCGACGATTCCCGTGGCGGACGGCGAAACCGTCTATGAAGCCGGCATCGGCACCGGCGTGGCGGCCCTCTGCACAATTGCCCGCAATCCCAGTGTGCATGTCACAGGCATCGAAATTGCCGCCCGCTACGCCCTGCTGTGCGAAGAAAATGCCAAGCGCAACGGCTTCGCCGAAAATGTGCGGGTCATCCATTCGGACGTCAAGGAGGCGCTCCGCAAGGATCTGGCCACCATGCCGGCCCATGGCACCTTCAGCCATGCCTTCGCCAATCCGCCCTATTTCGAGGACGGTAAGTCTACGCCTTCGCCGGTTCTCCTCAAGGCGCAGGCCCACAGTTTCGGTCCCAACGATCTCGATCTGTGGGTGCGCGTGCTGCACACCATGGTGACGGCCCGCGGCACGGTGACCATCGTCCACCGGGCCGATTCGCTCGGCAAGCTCCTCCAGATGATGGATGACCGCTTCGGCGACATCCGCATTGCGCCGCTTTACGCCCGCGAAGGAACCGCCGCCTCGCGTGTCATTGTCCAGGGTGTCAAGGGCTCCAAGGCGCCGATGCAACTCTTGCCCGGACTCATCCTGCACGACCAAAACTCCCAGTTCACCCCGGAAGCCGACGCTATCCTGCGCGACGGTATGGCCTGGCGCCTGCGTTAAATTGCCTTAACTTGTGAACCTGGCGGCCACGTCCTATCTATCAGGCCATGGCGCAGCAAGGCTTGTTTCAACGGCTTATTCCGCTCCGGTTCCGCAAATCGGTGCCGGTGGTCAATCTCGTGCGCCTGCACGGGGCGATTGGCGTTGGGACACCGATGAAGCCGCCGCTGCTGTTCAAGGACATCAACGACGTTCTGGAGAAGGCCTTTCGAAAGGGCATTGCCGCCGTTGCACTGGCGGTCAACTCCCCCGGCGGTTCGCCGGTGCAGTCGGCCCTGATTCACGCCCGCATCCGCGCCCTGGCGACCGAGCACAAGCTGCCGGTCTATGTCTTCTGCGAGGATGTCGCCGCCTCGGGCGGCTATTGGCTGGCCTGCGC
>JAGRLX010000371.1 GCA_020441605.1 Alphaproteobacteria bacterium | reverse complement strand
CTTCGCCAAGGGCCTGCCCGCCAATAATGCGCTTCTGTGGGGCGCACGCGGCATGGGCAAGTCGTCGCTGGTGAAGGCGGCCCATCATGAGGTGAACACCAGCCACGGTGGGCTCCTGCGGCTGGTTGAGATCCATCGTGAGGATATCGAGAGCCTGCCGGCGCTGATGACCATCATCCGTCAGGAGGCACAGTACCGCTTCATCGTCTTCTGCGACGATCTCTCCTTTGACGCCGAGGATACGTCGTACAAGTCACTGAAGGCCGCACTCGATGGCGGAATCGAGGGCCGGCCGTCCAACATGATCTTTTATGCGACCTCAAACCGGCGGCACCTCCTGCCGCGCGAGATGATCGAGAACGAACGCTCCACGGCGATCAATCCGTCCGAAGCGGTGCAGGAGAAGGTCTCCTTGTCAGATCGCTTCGGTCTCTGGCTGGGCTTTCACAATTGCTCGCAGGATGAATTTCTCGACATGGTGGCGGGATATGCCGCCCATTACCAGCTCAAGGTTACGGCTGACGACCTTCGGACCGGCGCGATCGCCTGGTCGGCCACGCGTGGCAGCCGGTCGGGCCGTGTCGCCTGGCAATATATTCAGGATCTCGCGGGTCAGCTCGGTCAGCCTATCATCTGAGCGACGCTAATCCCGTCAGCCGAGTTCCTTTTCGATGCTGGTCCACTCGTCCGGTGTCCTGGCGCGCGGCACCATCACCCAGTCGCGATATCCTTCGCGCTGCTGCAATGCCTCGAACCACCCCATGAGATGGGGCGTGTCGGGCCGCACGCAATCGATGCCGAGATAGCGCCACAGGGCGCAGCCCATCACGATTTCGCCAAAGCTGAAACCATGTCCCGCAAACCAGTCGTGGCGGGCCAGATGCTGGTCGGCAATCTTGAGCGCAGCGGCTGCATTTTCGGCAGCCGCACTAAATGCCGCCGGATCGCGCTTGTCTTCCGGAAGCCGAACGGCATTGAAGAACATGGTGGTGACAGCGCTGGCAAAGGTGGTCTGCTGCCATTCCATCCATTGCTCGGCCATGGCGAGAGCGCGATGCTCGGTCGGACGGAGATCGCCATCGCCGTAGCGCGCGGCGAGGTACCGCACGATGGCGTTCGACTCGAACATGGTCACATCACCGTCGCGGATCACCGGCACAAGTCCGTTGGGATTCATCCGCAGGAAATCGGCATCGCGGTTGCCGCCGAAGCTGCCACCCACGGTTTCGCGGGTGAATGGAATTTCGAGTTCGGTCAGTGCCCACAGCACCTTCTGGACATTGATCGAACTGCGCCGGCCCCAGACTGTGATCATCGTCACCTCCACCAGGCCAGCATGACTCCATCACCCAAAAAAGCAAGAGCCCGGACAAGATGTCCGGACTCCCGCCCTTGCAGGGGTCGGTTGAAAGCGTGTGGTCAGTTCGACGCGGTGGCCGAGGAGAGATATTTGATAGGGTCCAGGGCCGTTGCGCCCTTGCGAACCTCGAAGTGAAGCTGAGGACTCGACACCGAACCGGTCTGTCCAGCCTTGGCGATCACATCACCACGTTTCACGGTATCGCCGCGCTTCACGAAAAGTTCCTTGGCGTGGGCGTAAGCGGTCACGAATCCGCCCTCGTGACGGATGAGCACGAGATTGCCATAGCCCTTCAATTCGTTGCCGGCGTAGGCGACCACGCCACCTTCGGCGGCGCGGATGCTGGTGCCTTCCGGCACTGCAATGTTGATTCCCTCGTTCTTCAGGCCATTGGGCTTCGAGCCGAAGTTGGAGATGACCTTGCCACGTACCGGCCAGCGCATGCCTGTGGCGGTGCTTTCGGTGGACGGAAGTTCCGCGAGCTTCTGTTGCGGTTCCGGCTTTGGCATTTCCTGTACCTGGGCGACCTCATCGGTCGATGGCGCGGGATTGGCCTCGGCAGGCTGCTTCTTAGGCGCCGTGAGTTTGGGCGCCTGGGCAACGACTGCCGCCGTATCGCCCGCGCCTCCGGGAATCTTCACCCGTTGGCCCAGATGCAGCTGGGTATCGTTCGGCAGTCCATTAGCCTTGGCAATGGCATAGGGCGAAATGCTGTACTTGCGGCCGAGCGAGAACAAAGTCTCCCCGCTCCTTACCTCATGCACGCCATCGGTTGACGGCGCCGTTCCCTTGGTGGCCGTGCTCGCCAGCACGGGTCGCGCTTCGGATCTTGCGCCGCGCGCAGGGAGTGCGGCCTGGCTTGCGCCGGGGATGTGCAGCACCTGGCCGGTGCGGACCGAGTATGGCGGGCGGATATTGTTGGCTGCGGCCAACGATGCAACCGTCATGTTGTTGGCGCGTGCGATTGAATAGAGCGTCATGCCGGGCTCCACCGTGACGCTGCCTCCACGAGATGCGTGCGGCGTCTCCACCCTGGCAACCTGCGGCGCTGGCTCCACGTTGCGCACCTGCTGAACTGGGGTCGGCTGCTTGTAGATCGGTCGTTTGGGCGAGTTATTGTAGCTATAGGTGGGCGGCTTCGGCGCAGCATTGGCGAGCGGCCTGGATGTCACAGCATCTTCGTCCGAGTACTCGGGTTCGGCGATCTTCTGCTTGGGGACGCTGTTCGTATAGACAGGATCGGCGTCGGAGGGATTCTCGGCGAAGCGCTCCATTGCATTTGAGCAGGCAGACAGCATCAGTGCAGCGGTTACGGAGACGATGAGCTTCGGCTCACATAGATGTCTGATGGCACGGGAAATTTTGAGTGACATACGCGAACTCCGCAACAAACTGATGAGCAAAAAATGACTTGTTTAGGTTAAGGGAGAGTTAGCGGAACTGGCCGGCCGGCGGCATTTTTCTAATCTTCGACCACGACCAGGGCACCGACCTTGACGCGCTCATAGAGGTCGATCACCTCTTCGTTCATCATCCGTATGCATCCCGACGACATGGCCCGTCCGATGCTGCCGGGTTGGGTAGTGCCATGGATGCGGAACTCGGTATCACCGATATAGAGGGCGCGTGCGCCCAGCGGGTTGTCGGGCCCGCCAGGCATGAAGGCCGGGATCTTGCGGCCGCGTTTGGCTTCGCGCAGGATCATTTCGCGCGGCGGACGCCAGTCGGGCCACTCGGCCTTCCGCGAGATGCGGTTGGTGCCGCTCCAGGTGAAGCCTTCCTTGCCGACGCCAACCTTGTACTCGATGGCCTTGCCGTCGGGCAGCACATAATAGAGTCGGCGCTTGCCGGTACGGACAATGATCGAGCCCGGCGCCAGCCCCGTGTCGAAGCTAATGGTGCGGCTGCGCAATTCATCCGGCAGGCTCGACAGCCGCGCGCGCGCCGGCCGCGTGGTGCCACTGTCGATGTTACCAAAAACCTGAAATGCCTGTGGGGAGAAACTCACCTTGCCGGCCTGGGCCGGAGCAATGGCAAATGTAATCATTGCCGCGACAGCGGCTGGTACCCTGAGACTCATACGCATACCCACCTTGGCGCCAACGTGGCGTCACCGGGCCAAAGCATCCTCCAAGCTGGTTAACGGCGGCTAAATCTCGCCACCCTCGCCGTCTGCAGCAAGATGCCGGAGAAGCTGACATGCGCTGCGGTGCGATACCGGATGCTTCCATCGCGGCGCGATCTCGGCGATCGGCTTGAGCACGAAGATGCGCTCGGCTATCCCCGGATGGGGCAATCGCAGCCGGCTCCCGGGCCTCGTGACCCTGCCATGGTAGTCGAGGAGGTCGAGATCGAGCGTGCGCGGCCCCCAACGCTCGATGCGCCGGCGGCCGGCAGCCCGTTCGATGGCGTGCAACTTGCGCATCACGGCATCGGCAGGGGCATGGCAGACGACCCGTGCCACGGCATTGACGAACGGCGGCTGGTTCAATTTTCCGAATGGCCGCGATTCAATGAGCCTGGAGGCGGCGATCAGGTGGAAGCCATCGCGGTCGAGCATGGCAATTGCCCTGGTCACGGTTTCGCGCGGCGTGCCCCAAGGCCCGTTCTGATTACTGCCAAGGGCGACGAGGATCATGTTTTCGCTTGAGCCATCTTGATCATCTGCATAAAAAACGTCTCATACTCATGCCCGTCTCATACTCGAAATGGAGATTTGAAGAATGGACTTTTACAAGGACGAACGCGTTGCACTTTTCATCGACGGGGCCAATCTCTATGCCACGGCGAAGTCCCTCGGCTTCGACATCGACTACAAGCGCCTTCTCGGATTCTTTCGTGCCCGGGCGCGCCTGATCCGCGCCTTTTACTATACCGCCCTCCTCGACGATGCCGAATACTCGCCAATCAAGCCGCTG
The DNA here is from genome assembly GCA_020441605.1 of Alphaproteobacteria bacterium. The sequence continues at coordinate 8,554 of JAGRLX010000371.1, read as the reverse complement.
ATCGACTGGCTTGACTACAATGGCTATCGGGTGGTGACCAAGCCAGCCAAGGAATTCACCGATGCGATGGGCCGGCGCAAGATCAAGGGCAACATGGATATCGAGTTGGCCATCGACGTGATGCAGCTCGCCGAGAGCCTCGATCATATCGTGCTGTTTTCAGGCGACGGCGATTTCCGGTCGCTGGTTGCCGCGGTGCAGGCCAAGGGCCGCCGCGTGTCAGTGGTGTCCACGCTTACCACCCGACCGCCGATGATTGCCGATGATCTGCGCCGGCAAACTGACCAGTTCATCGAATTGGCCGATCTTCGCGATGAGATCGGACGCGATCCGGTGCAGCGCGAGCCGCGACGGGAACGGACCTATCCGCCAGGTGCTGGCCCGCGTGAGAGCTTCGAGGATTTCGCGGATATCTGAGTCGATGGCGCTCACCGACCCCGGCCGGGACTGCGGCCTGTGCCCGCGGCTTGCCGCCTACCGGCATGATCTGCGTCAATCGCATCCTGATTGGCACAATGCGCCGGTTCCTTCATTCGGCACCGGCACGGCGCGCCTTCTCATCGTCGGACTGGCACCCGGAGTCCAGGGCGCCAATCGCACCGGGAGGCCCTTCACCGGCGACTTTGCCGGCGATCTCCTGTACGGGACGCTATTAAAATTCGGCTTCGCCCGCGGCGAGTTCAGGGCACGGCCCGATGACGGAATGACGCTCGTCGGCGCCATGATAACCAATGCGGTGCGCTGCGTGCCGCCACAGAACAAGCCCGTCCCTTCGGAGATCCGTTGCTGCAACGCCTTCCTCGCCGCGCAGATCGCTGCCCTGCCAGATCTGAAGGCGATCGTCGCACTTGGACGGATTGCCCATGACGCAACCCTCACCGCTCTCGGGCACCGCAAGGCGCCGCACGCATTCCGCCATGGTGCCGCGCATGATCTCGGCAAATTCCGGCTTTTCGACAGCTATCACTGCTCACGCTACAACACCAACACCGGCGTTTTGACCGCGGCGATGTTCGAGGCGGTGTTCGCCGATGTCGGGGCCTATCTCGCCTGAACCAGCTCCAGGACTTCAGACGCATCGGCCTCCGGATCGGGAACCGGATAGCGCAGTTTGGTAATGATCCCGTCATTGGCTACGATGGTGAGGCGCTGCAGATAGTCAACCCCGCCGGTTTCGAACAGTGGAAGTCCCAGCCGGCCGGAAAAGCCTCGACCGGTATCCGAGAGCAAACGGAAGGTCAGGCCGGTTCGCTTGACGAACTCGCGCTGCCATTCGGTATCCTGCAGGCTCAAGCCAAACAACTTCACGCCAAGTCTGCGAAAACTTCCGTAAGCCGCTGAATAAGCGACAGATTGCTTGGTCGACCCATGGGCACCGGGGATATGGTCCCAATGGGGTGGATCAGCGTAACCCGGCCGGCCGGTATAGGGATAGCAAAAGATGACCGCCGGACCCAGCAGCTTCGACGGGTTGACCGGGCTGCCCGAGGTCGCTTCGAGATCGACAGCCGGCATGCGGCGGCCCACCAGATGCTGCATGTGAACCATCGTCAGCCTTTTTCCCGCAGCAGCCTGGCGCGCTCGCGGTCCCAGGACCGTTCCTTGATGGCGTCGCGCTTGTCGTGGAGCTTCTTGCCGCGGGCCAGCGCGATGTCGACCTTCACCCGGCCACGGCGGTTGAAGAACATCTTGAGCGGCACGATGGTCAGGCCCTCGCGCAACACGCCGCTGGCCAGCTTGGCGATCTCCTTCTTGTGGAGCAGCAGCTTGCGCGGGCGTTTGGGTTCGTGATTGAAGCGATTGGCCTCGCGATACTCGGGAATGTTCGAGTTGATCAGGAAGAGTTCGCCATCCTTCATCGCGGCATAGGCTTCGGCCAGATTCATGTGGCCGGTGCGCAGCGACTTAACCTCCGAGCCGGTCAACGCGATGCCGGCTTCGAAGGTCTGGATGATTTCGTAGTCAAAGCGGGCGCGGCGGTTGTCGGAGACAACCTTGATGCCCTCCTCCTTGCGCGACGCCTTGGCGCCGCCGCTCTTTGATGACATTTCAGTTCAGCAGCCCAGCGTGAACCATGGCATCGCGCACGGCCGTCTTGGTCGATTCCGTCACCGGCACCATCGGCAACCGGGCCTCGGCGGTGCACAGGCCGAGCAGGCTTGCGGCATATTTCACCGGACCGGGGCTGGTCTCGACGAAGAGCGCATGATGCAGCGGCATCAGGCGGTCCTGCAACTTCAGCGCCTCGGCGAAATCGCCCCTAAGGGTTGCCTCCTGGAATTGCGAGCAGAGGCGTGGCGCCACGTTGGCCGTCACCGAGATGCAGCCAACGCCACCATGGGCGTTGAATGCGAGGGCCGTTCCGTCTTCACCCGACAACTGGACGAAATCGGTGCCGGAAGCCAGGCGCTGCCGTGAAGGCCGGGTCAGGTCGGCCGAGGCGTCCTTGGTGCCGATGATGTTGCCGCAGTCGCGCGACAGGCGCGCCAATGTCTCGACCGAGATATTGGCTACGGTCCGTCCCGGCACGTTGTAGACGAAGATCGGGATATCGACGGCATCGGCAATGGCCTTGAAGTGCGCATAGAGGCCGTCCTGCGTCGGTTTGTTGTAATAGGGCACGACGACCAGCGCGGCATCGGCGCCCGCCTCCTTGGCATGGACGGTATATTCGATCGCCTCGGACGTGCTGTTCGATCCGGTTCCGGCGATCACCGGCACCCGGCCCTTGGCTTCTTCGATGCAGATCTCGACCAGGCGCTTGTGTTCCTCAGGGTTCACCGTGGGGCTTTCGCCGGTGGTGCCGACCGGCACCAGGCCATGGCTGCCCTCGGCGATCTGCCAGTTGACGAATTTGCGGAAGGCCTGCTCATCAACCTCGCCATTCTTCATCGGGGTGATCAAGGCAGGAAACGAACCACGAAAGGCCACGGGCATTCTCCGGTAATCTCTTGGAAACCATAATCGCTCTAGACTGGGACAGCGAGGCCGCGATCCACAATCGGCGCGGCACAATAGACGTTCGGGCCGAGGCGGGCAAGCGCTAGCAATGGACTTCAAGCCACATGATGGGCACATTTGCCCTATAGGCCCCGATGGTTAGGGAGCTTCTGCCAGACCAATGAAGAGTATCAGTGGGTATGTACGCGTCGCCTTGATCGCCCTGGCGGCCTCGGTCGCACCGGTTGCCATCCTGAGCCCGGTTGCCATCCCGGCCGCCGTAGCGGCGCCCAAGGTCTCGGCCAAGGCGGTCGAAGCCGCGAAGCTCGCCTTCAAGGGTGACTATGCCGCGGCGGGCGAAGCCGCCCAGCGGTCCGGGGACGACGCCGCCCAGAAGCTGGTGGAACTGATCTATCTCCGCGACAAGCCCAATGAAGCTGGCTATGCGCGCATCATGGCCTTCCTCGACGCTGCTCCAAACTGGCCGCTTTCGCAGTCACTGCTGTCCAGGGCGGAAAAGTCGCTTTACGTGAATCAGGAACCGGCCGATCTGGTGACCAGGCACTTCACTAAGCGGCAGCCGACCACGCCAGAGGGCGCCCTGGCCTTTGCCCGCGCCCTGCTTGTCTCCGGCGACCGGGAAACGGCGCGGAAATACGTCCAGAAGGCCTTCTTCAACGCCGAGATTTCGCCGTCGCTGGAAAAGGACATCATTTCCGAATTCGGCAAGGTGCTGAGCGATGACGATCACAAGCGCCGGGTCTGGCGGCTGATCTATGCCCAGGAGACCAATGCCGCCGTCCGCGCCGCAAAACGGCTGTCCAAGGATTATCAGAAGGCCGCGGCAGTAGCCCAAGCCTTGATCCGCCGGAAGTCTGGTGCCGACAAGGACTATGCCAAGCTGCCATCGGCGATGCGCGAGCAGCTGGCCCTCAAGTATGCGCTGGCCCGCTACTACCGCCGGGCAGAAAACTACAGCAAGGCCCGCGCGATCCTGGCTTCGATCCCCGGCGATCCCGCGGCCATGGGTGATCCCGAAGCCTGGTGGGTCGAACGGCGCATCGTGGCCCGGCATTCAATCGGCAAAGCCAATCGCAAAAGCGCCAAGTACGGCTATCAGATCGCCAAGGCCCATGGCTTCAGCAAGGGCGATGGCGCGGTCGAAGGCGAGTTTCTCGCAGGCTGGATCGCGCTGCGCTACCTGAAGGATGCCGGAACCGGATACAGGCACTTCAAGAAGCTCGCCGAGGTCGCCGAGTCGCGGACCGAAAAGGCCAGAGCCTACTACTGGATGGGGCGCGCCCTCGAGACGCAGGGCAAGAAATCCGAAGCGAAGAGCGCCTATCGCGAAGCATCGCAGTACACGACGATCTATTACGGTCAGCTGGCCCGCGAGAAAATCGGGTTGGGCAAGGTTCCCGAAGAGATTCCCAGCGGCGAGGCCTCAGCCAAGGCCCGCGCCCGAGTGGACAAGGACGAAGTTGTCCGGGCCTTCAAGATGGTATCGGAGGCCGGGCGGCAGAACGACCTCTACATGTTCCTCTGGGCTTTCGCCAACCGCTTCGACAGCATCGACGAGATGAACGCCGCGGCCAGCGTGGCGTGGGACGAAGGTGGTGCCTATATGGCGGTCCGACTCGCCAAAGCCGCCGCCCAACGCAATCTCGATATCGACGCGTGGGGCTATCCGATCCGGGCGCTTCCAGACTGGAAGAAGATCGGCAAGCCGGTGGAGTCGCCGCTGGTCTTCGCCCTGTCGCGCCAAGAGAGCGAATTCAATCCGACGGCCGGCAGCAAGGTCGGCGCCCAGGGCCTGATGCAGATCATGCCCGGCACGGCCAAGATGATCACCAGGCAGTATGGCCTGAAATACCGCGATGGCATCCTCACCCGCGACCCGTCCTTCAATGTCATGTTGGGCGCGGCCCATCTGGGCGATCTCATCGCCGACCATGGCGGGTCCTATGTCTTGACCCTCGTGGCCTACAATGCCGGGCCACGGCGTTCGCGCGAATGGGTCGAAGAATATGGCGATCTGCGCACAGGCGAAATCGACCCGATCGATTGGGTCGAGTCCATTCCCTTTCATGAGACCCGCAACTACGTGCAGAAGGTTCTCCAAAACCTTCATATCTACCGGTCACGGCTGGCGCCGAAAACCGTGCGTCCGATGACGGCCGACCTGTCGCGCGGCGCCACTGTCGACTCGATCAATGTCTCGGCGACCGAGCGGGTCGAGGAAGCTCTGAAGGGTTGCGACAAGGCCAGCATCGCCGATCTGATTGCCTGCGAGTAGTTCGGTGCAGCACCGCGACGTCACCTTTCTCTCCGAGGACGGCCTGCGGCTCCATGCCCGCGACCACGGTCCTGTGGAGGCTACGCGCGTCGCACTGTTGTGTCTCCCGGGACTAACCCGCAACGCCAAGGACTTCGAGAGTATCGCCGGCCGGCTGGCCGAAGACCGGCGGGTGATCTGCCCGGATTTCCGCGGACGGGGCCGATCGCAATACGCCTCGGACCCCACGACCTACCGTCCGGATGTCGAAGTCGCCGATACGCTGCGGCTCCTCGACACTCTCGGCATCGAGCGCGCGGCCATCATCGGCACGTCGCGGGGTGGCATCGTCGCCATGGTGATGGCAACCCGCGCGAAGGACCGAATGGCCGGTGTCCTATTCAATGACATCGGTCCGCGCATCGACAAGGCCGGACTGCTCCGTATACGGACCTATCTCGGCAACGACCCGCAATTCGGAAGCTGGGACGACGCTGTTGCTGCCCTGAAAGCCACCAATCCAGGGTTCGAGACACTGACTCCGGCCGAATGGCTGGTTTTCGCCCGCCGCGTTTTCCGCGATGCCGATGGTGTTCCGCGCGCCGACTACGATGCGGGTCTGACCGCGACATTCCCGTCGGCGGCCGATATCGAGGATGGCAAGACGCCGGAGCTTTGGGGATTATTCGACCTGCTCGCGGGGTTGCCGGTCGCAGTGCTGCGCGGCGAGCATTCGGATCTGCTGAGCGCCGCAACCGTGGCAGAGATGGTTCGCCAACTCCCACAGACACGGGCAACGACCGTCCGCAATCGTGGACACGTCCCGTTTCTCGACGAGCCGGAGAGCCTTATCGCCATCGATCACTGGCTCGCAGACGTCGACTCTCGGGCCACTTGACACGATTGCACCTGTCTCCGAAGCTCACCAAGCCATTCAGGTCCGGCGCGTCTTCTCACCAGATACGGCCAAGCCATCGTCGTTCTTCTTTCCGCCGCTACCGTATAGACGGGTGAATTCCTCTTCCATGCCGTCAGCCAGCAGCTTAGCCTGTGAGATCCAATGTTCACGGCTGATGCGGCCGTTGAACTTGAGATGATCATCGACCCACTCGACCTGCTCCGCGGTCCAGGCTGCGATCTGATCGAAGTGAAAGACCCCGAGATTGTGGAGGATCTTCTCATTCTTGGGACCGATGCCGCTGATCCGCTGCAGGTCGTCGGCCTGGCCCTCCCGGGGTTCGGCCAGCCCTCGGGGGCGCTCCATTCTCGGAATAGCCGTCACCGCATCTTGAATCGCATCGCCAGAAGCAGCAGGCTCGGCCAAGGTGGCTGGTGCCGCAGCCTGGCTCTCCACCGGCGCCATGGATGGCGCCGTCGAGATCACGGGTGCTGCAGCACGGTCCTGAACGGTGTGGGATCCGAACATGCGGCGCAACAGATATCCGATGATGCAACCGATGATGTAGACGACAAAGATCCAGAGGGCCAATTCGATCACATAGTGGGTCATTTCGGCCTCCTCAATTCTTGTCCGGCGCGCTGGTGGCCCAGCCGAACCAGATGCCCAGGCCCAGAGCGACGAGCATCCAGAACCAATTGCTGGTCACCACGTAGAATGTGTCGTGAAAATTGAAGATGTCGGTCATGGCTATCTCCTACTCCACGATTGTGATGACGGCGCGGCGGTTGACTGAACGGGCTTCGGCCGAGTCAGCGGTGACGATCGGATAACGCTTGCCCTTGCCGGCAATTGACAGGCGCGCCGGCCCGACGCCCGCGGCAACGAGATGATCGTAGACGGTCTGGGCTCGGGCAATGGCGAGCGCTTCATTGTAGAGCCTTCCCCCCAACCGGTCGGCATGGCCTTCGATCCGTGCGTTGAACTTGCTGCAGCGCGGATCGGTCAATACGGCCGCAGCCTGTTTCACGGAGAGATCATAGGGCGATTCGAGCGTGGTCCGGTCGAAGGCAAAGCGGATCGGGAATGTCTCGCTGACCTTGTTCAAGACACCGGCACAGTCATAGGGTGGCAGGGGCGGCGGAGGTGGTGGCGCCTTGATCTCGAGTGCGCCCACAAAGGTCTCCGCGGCGACTCGATCGGCGCCGTCGCCCATGGTCACGGTCACGTCGTAACGGCCGGGCGCCATGACTTTCGGCAATTCGAGTGACCAATGTCCGGAGCCGTCGGACTTCAGCACATCGTCCGTTCCGAGCGCCGCGGCGATCCCCACCCCCGGAACGGCGACGTTCAGGGTTGTTGCATTGCCTTCGTCCCAAGTGCCCTGAAGGGCGACGGGCACACCTATCCCGTCGTAGCTTGCAATGGTCGGAGCTTTCAGGGGCGGCAGTGGGGGCGGGGGCGGCGGCGGTGCCTTGATATCCAGTGCGCCGGCAAAAGTTTCCGCCGCGACCCGATCGGCACCGTCGCTGGTGGTCACGGCAACGTCGTAGCGTCCGGGCGCAAGATCCTGCGGCAGTGCAAGTATCCAATGTCCGGACCCGTCGGATTTGAGCGCCTCGTCCATGCCAAGCGCCGCAGTGATCCCTGCTGCCGGAACGGCGACGTTCAGTGTCGTGGCATTGCCTTCGTCCCATGTCCCCAGGAGGGCGCGGGGCACGCCGATCCCGTCGTAGCTCGCAATGGTCGGGGCCCTAAGCGGCGGCGGGGGTGGCGGCGGTGCCTTGATATCGAGCGCGCCTACAAAGGTCTCAGCGGCGACTCGATCGGCGCCGTCGCCGGTGGTCACGGTCACGTCGTAGCGGCCGGGCGCAAGGTCCTGCGGCAGTGCAAGTATCCAATGTCCGGACCCGTCGGATTTCAGGACATCATCCAGGCCAAGTGCCGCGGTGATCCCTGCTGCCGGAACGGCGACGTTCAGGGTTGTGGCATTGCCTTCGTCCCAGGTGCCCAGCATGGCGCGCGGCGCGCCTATCCCCGAGTAGCTCGCAATGGTCGGGGCCTTCAGCGGAGGCAGTGGCGGTGGCGGCGGTGGGGGCGGCGCCTTGATGTCGAGGGCGCCGGCAAAAGTCTCTGCAGCGACGCGATCGGCATCGTCGCTGGTGGTCACGGTCACGTCGTAGCGGCCGGGCGCAAGGTCCTGCGACAGCGCGAGTGTCCAGTGTCCGGTCCCGTCGGACTGCAAGGCATCGTCTTTTCCAAGCGTTGCGGCGATGTCTCCAGCCGGAATGATGACGCTCAGGATCGTGGCACTGCCCTCATCCCAGGTCCCTAGCAGGGCACCCGGCACGCCCTCTCCTGCATAACGCAGAATGGTGGGGGAGTTGAGCGGTGGAGGCGGGGCCAGGATCTCAAGAGCGCCTGCAAAGGTCTCCGTGGCC
>JAGRLX010000370.1:1230-3616 GCA_020441605.1 Alphaproteobacteria bacterium | reverse complement strand
TCGGTCAGGACTGAAGGAGATCAGACCTCTTCAAGCCAGTCCTCGATCTCTTTCTCAGCTTCCGCCTTGGCCTTGCCGTATTTGGCCTGCACTAGGCCGATCAGCTGTTCGCGGCGGCCTTCGACGCTTTGCCATTCGTCATCGGTGATATCGCCCCACTTGGCCTGGGCCTTGCCTTTGAGCTGCTTCCAGTTGCCCTGGATCTGATCCCAATTCATGAGAGCCTCCTTTGCTCGGGTTCGTGTAGAGTCCGCGCCGCAGCGGCGCTGTGTGACACCAACGTTCCGTCCGAGCGGAAGTTCCTGTCGTGCTGTCTCCGCCGGCGATTTTTCCGGCCCTCTGCGGGGGAACCCGCCGCAGGCGCCCGGCGTTGTCATATGACATATCGGGGGCACGGATTTGGACCGAAGCGCAAAGATTTCAGAGCTCGCCACGATTGCCCTCGCCGGCATTGCTCTGGTCGCTGCGATGGAACTTGGCGAAGTGGTGCTGGCGCCTCTGGCCCTGGCGCTTGTCACCGGCGTGGTGCTGTCTCCGTTCAGCGAACTTTTGGCGCGGCGCAGTCTTTCCCCGCTCTGGGGGGCGATCCTGTGCCTTGCTGCCACCCTTACCCTGATCGGCGGGCTGGTGCTGGTGTTCCAGCCGGTGGTGGTGAAGCTGGTCGACCAGGCGCCGAAGGTTTGGGCCGACATTCATAATACGATCGAAGGGCTGCGTGGGCTGCTGCGCGGCATCTCGGACATGAGCGAGAGCGTGGCCGAGGCGGTTTCACCCGAGGCGGGAACAGGGGCGGCGGCGCAGCCTGCCCAAGAGGGCATGGCGCTGCCCACGGTGACGGATGCACTGAAGATCGCGCCCTCGATCATCTCTTCCGTCTTGATCTACTCCGGTGGGCTGTTCTTCTTCCTGCTTACCAGGAGCGAGATTTACGACTGGGTCTCGTTGCATCTGTCGGCGCGCGGGGGGCGGGCCGAGCTGTCTGCGCGGCTGAAGCGGGCCGACCGAAATGTCTCGCGCTATTTCTCAACCATCACGCTGATCAATGCCGGGCTGGGGGCCATCACGGCGGGAGCCATGTCAGTGCTTGGGGTGGCCGATCCGATGATCTTGGGCGTGGTGGCCTTTACCTTCAATTTCATCGTCTACCTGGGGCCGGCCACCTTTACCGTGATCCTTCTGTTCGTCGGCATTGCGCAGTTCGACGACGCCAAATCGCTTGCTCCGGCGGCCTGCTTTCTGACGCTGAACGCCATCGAAGGCCAGTTCGTCACCCCCGCGCTGGTGGGCCGGCACATGAAGGTGAACCCGCTGCTGATCTTTCTGGCCCTGATCATCGGCCTGTGGCTTTGGGGGCCGATCGGGGGAATCGTCGCGATTCCGCTGCTGCTGTGGATCCTGGTGCTCACGAAGGCGCTGAACGATGACGACGCACCCGCGACGCACGAGCCGTCGGGGAGCTGATTGCGAAAAGGGGTCAGACAATCGCCTGCGGCACAAAGGGCATCAGAGCGGCGTCTCTTTTTGCCGCGCCGATGTCGAAGGGCAGGACAAATCCCTGCCGCCCGCTTGGTGCTTTGCCGGCATTCCGCTGCGCCAGGTCGCGCCAGGCGCCTACGGCCCGTACCGGATCGAAATACTCGGTTGCGGCCTCCTTCGGCAGCCAATGTCCCATCACCTTGCGGCGCAGCTTTTCCACCTGAACGCGATCGGTCAGGAGCAGCCCCGCCTCGGTATCCCAGCGCAGGCTGCGCCCGTTGAGATTAGCCGAAGAGACGATGGCAGCCGCATCGTCAAAGATCGAAACCTTGGAATGGATATAGACGATGGGCGCGTCATAAAGCAGCGCGCGGCCGCGCTCGTCTTCCTGCGGTTTTCGCGGCTGAGCCATAGCGGCGACGAAAAGCCTGTCGCCAAAGGCGCGGGTGAGGATGCGTAGGGCGCGGGTCTGCAGATGCTCGCCAAAGCGTGCATCCATGCCGGGGCGAGAGTTGAACGCCACCTCTTCAGGCGCGGCGGGCAGTACGAGTAGAAGCGTCAGCCCGGCGTTCGCCTCGGCTCGGCGGGCCAGCGAACGGGCAAGGCGCAGGTCGCGGAAGAACTGCGTTTCCAGATAGATCAGCTTCTCGGCATTGCGCGAACAATGTTCATGGGCATCGGCTATTTCCGTTGCCAGGGGCGCAGGGCCGAAGTGGACAAGATTGCCAAACCGTGGCCTGGACAGCGTGCGCAGAATCTGACCGGTTCGCGGCGGGATGGTCTTGCCGGCCGTGACATGCAGGAAACTCTCGAGATGCGCTTGCGCCTCGGTCACAGCGGGGCCAGTCAGGAAGAGTTGCAGGTCATGCCATGACTCGCAGGCCTCACAGTCGTGCCGGGGCGTGTCGAA
>JAGRLX010000370.1:0-1126 GCA_020441605.1 Alphaproteobacteria bacterium | reverse complement strand
TGGGCCGAAGCCTTTCGTTCGGCTTGCGGATCAGAAGGGCGCGCAGCCCTGGCATCTCTTGCAGGGCCGCGCGCCGCTTGTTCCGGGGCAGCCTGTTGAGTCGCTGCGCCGTGGCGAGTTGTCGTTTGAGAATCAGCGGCCAGAACAGCAGGCGAGGCAAGAGACCCGTCCGCGCCGGATGGAGGCCGGCAACAAGCCGCAGCCGCTCGCCGGCTCCGGCCAGTTCGGCGGCCGTGATCAGCATCCGCATCGCCCGCCAGGTGCCGCGATGCAGCTTCGGTGCGCCCAGCGGGTCGAAATCCGCCATGACGAGGTTGATGCGCACCCCGCGCTTGAGGCTGTGCAGGATCAGGTCGAACCATGTCTCGCCGATCCGGCGCGCCTGCTCCGAGCGCAAGCGCGTGCGCGGATCGAACACGCGAAACCCGGCCCAGATTTCTGTTTTGGCCTCCAGACAGGCGCGCTCGAGCACCGGATAGGCTTCCTCCGCGGTCAGCAGAACGGAAAGTCGCGCGTCGGACTGGTTCTTGAAAGATGGATACATATGAACTCGGCCCGTTTTCCGTGTGTTTCGGAACCAACGACGCCATCAGCCACCCGGTTCCCCGTCCGTTGCGCCAGAGGGTTCGTTTGCCGAAGCGCGCCGCTCTTCCGCGTCGACCAGGGGGCGGACATCGAAGCCGACGCGCAGTTCGTGCCAGCCCTGTGCATGGCTCTGTTCGGCCGTTCCTCCCAGTTGCAGGGCAAAGGCCGTGATCAACTGGGTGCCCAGGCCGGTGCGGTCCTCGGGATTGCCCTCTTCCAGATCTTCGCCCGGCGCGGGCGGCTCGACGCCGGTGACGGTGTTGCGCAGGCACAGTTCGGCCCGCTTCTCGGATTGACGCGTGAGGCTGACGTGCAGTTGTGCCGTTTCGCCCGGCGGGGCGACGGCATATTTTATCGCGTTGGTCACCGCCTCGGCCACCAGCAGGGCCAGCGGCACCGCCTGATCGGGCGTCATGTGGATATCGGCAAACTCGGTCTGGACATTGAGCTTGCGGTCCGGCCGGTCGGTCATGTTCGTGATCTGGCGCAGGATGGTCGAGAGCAGTTCGTCCGAATGGATGTCCGACAGCCCGGCGGTCTG
>JAGRLX010000369.1 GCA_020441605.1 Alphaproteobacteria bacterium | reverse complement strand
CCAGCCGTTGCAGTGGAACATCGGCAGGGTCCACAGATAGACGGGATGTTTGGGCATCGAGGCGGTCAGCACGTTGCCCTGGGCCAGGAGGTAGGCGCCGCGGTGATGATAGACCACGCCCTTGGGATTGCCAGTGGTACCACTGGTGTAGTTGAGCGAGATCGCATCCCATTCATCGTCGGGCCAGTGCCAGGTGAATTCGGGATCGCCACTCGTCAGAAATTCTTCGTAGTCGATCGCGCCGACCCGCTCGCCGTCAACCGCGAATTCCGGGTCGACATAGTCGATGACGATCGGCTGCTGGCCGTTCAGCAGCGCCAGCGCGTCCTTGCCGAGTTTCGAGAATTCCTTGTCGACAATGAGGATTCTGCTCTCGGCATGCTTCAGCGAGAAGGCGATGGTCGCGGCATCGAGCCTGGTATTGAGAGTATTGAGGACGCCCCCCGTCATCGGCACGCCATAGTGGCATTCCAGCATGGCCGGCGTATTGGCCAGCAGCACCGATACCGTATCACCCTTTCGTATGCCGGCCTTGGCCAGCGCCGACCCCAATTGCCGGCAGCGGGCATAGAAATCGCGATAGGTCACACAGGCCGCGCCGTGGATGATCGCCACATGCGAGGGATAGACCGCCGCCGAGCGCTGCAGAAACGTGAGAGGTGTCAGCGGTTGATAATTTGCGGCTGTCTTGTCGAGATCAAGGTCATAGATGGACATGAGGCATCCTTGGCAAAGTCAGATGCCTCATAAACCACATCGCTGACAAATCAAAGCGAGGCCATGTCCTCGTTGAACCGCCGGGTCGATGGCAGGTTGCAGTACCAGCGCGCAATCGGGCCCGCGAGCCACCAGCACAGCAGTGCTATGAGCACGCCGCCATAGCCATCGACGGCATAATGCCATCCGAGATGGATCGAGCCGAGCAATATGATGATACCATAGACAATGAAGGCGATGCCGGCCGCCCGCGAGGTCTTCCAGAAGGCCATCACGAACAGCGCTGCGGTGGCATTGTGCATCGACGGAAAAGCCGAGATGCCCATCGCTGGGATCTTTCCGACGTAGCCATCCCACAACGCCTGCTGGATGTTGGCGCTGCCGAGGTTGAGCTGGGCATGGACCTGGTCGAGATAGGCGAAGAGCCCGGTGTAGGGATTGGGATTGACGCCGAGCCGGTCGAGATATACCGGTCCAGCCGAGGAAAAGGCCACCGACAGCAGTCCGCCGCCGATCCACCATGTCATCATGTAGGCGAGGAAAAAGCGCGTCCGCTCTTCGGTGAGCCTGGCCTGGAAGCCGAACCAGAACCAGGCGCCGAACAGCGCCAGGAACCACATGATATAGGTGACGTTCACGGCATAGGTGAGCCACGGGAAACCCATGAACGGCTGGATCAGGCGCCAGGGATCGACGCCGAAATGCAGGGCGCGGTCAAGGCTGACAAAGGCCTTGTCCCAGGTAAAGGGCTGCACCAAGGGAATGGCAATCTTCATCTCCAGCAGCGCCTTGTTGAACACCATCACCGCGGCAATGACCGGCGCAACGGCGATCAACCTCTGCGGCCGCGCGACCAGCATCCGCATGTCGGCCCCCATGGCGGCGAACAGACTGGGAGGCCGGATGACGACCATCAGTTGAACCAGGCGAAATAGCGCGACGATGGCGATGCCGACTGGCAGGGTGATGGTCATCACCGAGCTGAGCAACGTCATCGCATCCTGCTTGGCATAGGTTCCGGCATTCCACAGCAGGGCCGTGTTGGTCAGCAGAAAGAGCACCGGCACCAGGAACAGGATCCACTGTACCGCGAAACTTCTCGCGACCAGGCCACCGATGACCCGGTGGCGTGGCAGTTGCAGCGTGACGGCGTCCATGCTCATGTGTCAGGCCCTCTCGAGTGCCAGGGTGAAAGTCCGCTGGGCGGCGCGGCCGTGCCACCAGCGCGTCACCGGCGCAAGGGCGAACCACAGGACCAGCGTCACCGCCCAGGCCATGTAGCTGTCGACCGCATAGTGCCATGCGAGATGCACCGAACCGATGAAGATGAATACGGCATGGGCCATCAGCAGCCAGCCGATCTTGCGGTTCACCTGAAAGCCGGCCAGCGCGAACAGCAGGGCGGTGCCATTGTGCATCGATGGCATCGCCGAAATGCCATCGATCGACACCTGGCCCTGATAGCTTGCCCACAGCATGTCCTGAACCTGGATGGCCCAGATCGGGAACGTTTCATTGACCTCGCGCAGATATGCCATCTGGTCGGCGAACGGGTCTGGCGAGAGCCCCATAAGCCCATAGAAGCAGGGGCCGACCGAGGAGAAATAGATCGCCATGACACCACCGCCGATGATCCAGGCGAGAAAGAAGGTAAGGAAGAACCGCGTGCGCGTTTCACTCGCCGTCTCCGCGAAGGCGAAGTAGACCCACACCACCCACATGACCGCGAACCAGGCATTGTAGTTGAGGTTGATCAGGAATGTGATCGGCCTGTAGCCGAGGACGGGCTGCAGCCATTCCCAAGGCTGGCGGCCGAAATGCAGCGTCTTCTCGAGCGCCACCAGGCTCGTATCCCACGAAAACGGATTGAGCGTCGGGATATTGGCCTTGAGCTCGACAAAAACGTACATGAAGAGGACCATGATCACCACCATGGGCAGGCCATGGGCCATGCGCCGGCGATCGCCGAGATACTGGCGGAGATCGGCAGTGAGCGCCGGTATCGGGCGCTCCGGCTTCACCACTGTCGCGATGTGATAGAAGCGCATGAAGAACAGGCCGATCAGCATCACAGGCAGCGAAAAGGCCGAGAAGCCCACGGCCATGAGCAGGAAATTGGATGGTTCGAGATCGGGACGCAACCGCAGCAGCACCGCGAAGGACAGGAGATAGGCGCCGATCAGCGCGAAGAAGATGGCATGGGCGCTGAGACTCTGGCGCAACAATGGCCAAAAGCGGTCTTGTCCGGCGGTTCCAGCCCGCAGTGTGGCCGTGGCGGAAGGCATATCCATCCTGTCGCGTCCCTTATTGCAACGGTAAGCGACTATGGCGGCAGGCCTTTAAGATAGGCTAAACCGCGATGATGGGATTGACGCTATCCTTAACTATCCCGTTCTCGCCTGTTTCGCTCCGTGACCGGTAAAGATTTTCCTTGGCTTTGGCGATCAGTTCTTCGGGCATCGACCCGTCGCGCGGCAGCATGGCCACGCCGATGCTGGCGCCCACCGCAATCTTGTAATTGGCGATTTCGAATGGCTGCTTGATAGCGTCGATCACCCGCTTCGACAATTTCGCCACGCTTGACGGACGGTCCACTTCCGATTGGAGAATGATGAATTCGTCCTCGCCGAGCCGACTCACCGTGTCGGTGGCGCGCGCCACGTTGCGCAGGCGGTAGGCGACGCTCTTTAACAGGACCTCGGCGACATTGCGGCCAAGCCGGGATTCAACCTGTTTGAAATTGTCGATATCGACATAGTGAATGGCGGCGATCTGCCCGCGGCGTACCCTGGCCATCACCTGTCCGAAGCGGTCGAGGAACAGGGTCCAGTTCGGCAGTTCGGTTTGCATGTCGCAGGTCACGGCTCTGTTGTCAGGGGCTTTCTGCCGGCGCTCGCTGGTGATATCCGTATAGGTGGTCAGGAACCCGCCGCCGGGCAGCGGCACACCGCGAATCTGAAGCACCGTACCATTGGGTCGAACCCGCTCGAAGACATGGGGCTCGCGCCGCGCTGCCAACCGCATCCGCTGGTGCACATGCTCCTCTACGTCCCCCGAGCCATATTCGCCGCGCACGGCATTGAAACGGAAGATTTGTTCCAGTGTCGGCAGCCCGAACTCGAAGAGGGCAGGCGGATAGTCAAGCAGGCGTTTCTGGGTCTCATTGCAGACGACCAGCCGGAGGTTCTTGTCGTAGAGCAGAATGCCACCTGGAAAATTATCGATCACCGCCCGCAGCAGGGCATTCTCCGCCTGCAGATCGGGTACGCGGCAATGGATGCCCCGGGTCTCCATGTCCTCGTCCCAGCAATCGGGTTTCCACGCTTGGCTTGGCATTCGAACTGCACTCCTACACATCAGGCTATGCCCGAATAGATAGCATTCACGAATAAACTCACGTTTAACGTGCTAAGTAATTTTTTCGTTTCACTTCAACGTGATATAAGATTTTCCACCTACTTCAATGTCCGCATTCTGCCACGCAACCACACTTGCTGGCCTTTGATTGCCCTGCTTCAAATCAGCACCCACAACCAATTGCCTAAGCCATGGCTCTTGCCTTGACCGCATCATCGCGCCGATAAGACCTCACGCAATCGACGGGAGGGCCGGTTCATGAGCCGCTATCAGGAAGTCTACGCCAGCTGGAAAGCCGATCCGGCGCGTTTTTGGGCCGAGGCGGCAAAGGATATCGACTGGATCAGTCCCTGGCACGAGGTTTATGCACGCAAGGAGGGCCTCGACCGCTGGTTCATCAATGCCGAGTGCAACACCTGCTGGAACGCCGTCGACCGCCACGTGAAGGCCGGCCACGGCGAAAGACTGGCGCTGATCTATGACAGCCCGATCACTGGCGCCAAGGCCAAATACACCTATGCCCAGCTCCTCGACGAGGTCTCTACTCTCGCAGCGGCATTGCAGGACCTTGGGATCCGTAAGGGCGATCGGGTCATTCTTTACATGCCGATGATTCCCCAGGCCATTTTCGGCATGCTGGCCTGCGCCCGTCTGGGCGCCATCCATTCCGTCGTCTTCGGCGGATTCGCCCCGCCGGAACTGGCGACCCGCATCAACGACGCCAAGCCCAAGGCCATCCTGACGGCCTCCTGCGGCATCGAACCGGGACGCACCATCGCCTACAAGCCGCTCCTCGACGAAGCCCTCGAGATCGCCGCCCACAAGGTGGAATCCTGCGTCGTCTTCCAGCGCCCCCAGGTGACGTCCGAACTGCGCGCCGGCCGCGACCACGATTGGGAAGCCATCGCCGCTATTGCCCGCGGCCATGGCCGCACCGCCGATTGCGTGCCGGTAAAGGCCACCGATCCGCTCTACATCCTCTATACGTCCGGGACTACCGGTCAACCGAAGGGAGTGCTTCGCGACAACGGCGGGCACATGGTGGCGTTGAAATGGTCGATGGCGAATATCTATGGCATCAAGCCCGGCGAGGTCTATTGGGCGGCCTCGGACGTCGGTTGGGTCGTCGGCCATTCCTACATCTGCTACGCGCCCCTGCTCCACGGCGCCACGACCATCGTCTTCGAGGGGAAGCCCGTGGGTACCCCCGATGCCGGAACCTTCTGGCGCATCGTGGAAGAATATGGCGTGTCGGCGCTGTTCACCGCGCCGACCGCCTTCCGCGCCATCAAGAAGGAGGACCCGGAGGGCAATTTCATCCGCAAGTATGATCTGAAGTCGCTCCGCACCCTCTTCCTGGCCGGCGAACGTGCCGACCCCGATACGGTGAAATGGGCCGAGCAACAACTGGGCATTCCCGTTGTCGATCACTGGTGGCAGACCGAAACCGGCTGGTCCATCGCCGCTAACCCGGTGGGACTCGGCATCCTCCCGGTCAAGCATGGCTCGCCCACGGTGCCGATGCCCGGTTACGACGTGCGCGTCCTCGATGAGGGTGGTCACGAGGTCAAACGTGGAACCCTGGGCGCCATCTGTGTGAAGCTGCCACTGCCACCGTCCTGCCTGCCGACCCTGTGGAACAACGACGAGCGCTTTCGGAAGAGCTATCTATCACACTTTCCCGGCTATTACGAAACCGCCGATGCCGGCTTCATGGACGATGATGGCTATCTCTACATCATGGCCCGC
>JAGRLX010000368.1:1640-4126 GCA_020441605.1 Alphaproteobacteria bacterium | reverse complement strand
CGCGATCCAGCCCATGGGCTGTTGCGTTCTTCGCGGCCCGAAGCCAGTTCGACAATCCGCGTGCGGCGCTCAGGCCCACCCCTCGCCCCGCGGCTGATATTGTCGGGAAAGCGCATCTCATCAAAGGCCATCCAATCCCCCTATTCGCCATTCGCTATTCGCCACTCGCAGCTTTCCACCGACTCACAGCCCTCGCGATCCGAAGGACACGGCCCGCGCAATGTCGGCGGCAACCTGGGTGCGGGCCCGGCGGAAATTCTCGATGTCAGGCGTTGCGATGTTGACGGTGACGGATCGCGCGCTTCCATAGTCGCGGGCTTCCCTGCGGTTCAGGACCCGCTCGCCCCGCTGCAGGATGGCGGGAACCTCGTCGGGCGCGAGCCCGATCATGCCACCACCGTGCAGCCGCGATGCCCCGGCAAAGGCAAGGGCTGGCACGCTGCGTGAGGCCGATGCCCCGCCCACCGTGCCGCCCTCATGAAAAATCCCGGCGAGAATGTTGCCGATCCCACCTCCGCCGCCGCTCACACCTCCGAGCAGCCCACCCAGCAGCTTGGCCAGCGGTGCGAGGACCGCCTGCTGCACCGCGAGCCTTGCAAGGTCGGCGAGCATCGAGGTGATGAGAGAGGCGAAGTTCACCTTGCCGGTGCGCACGAACTCGGCGACAGCATCGGCGGCGGACGAGAAGGCGCCGCTGATTGCCTCCTTGACGAGATCGGCGGCAGTCCCCGCTTTCTCTACGAAGTCCTTGAGATAGTCGATCGACGCGCCGAACAGTCCCTTGTCCTCGGTCTCCACGCTCTGAAGGGCAATCTTGGCCCGGATCAGCTCTTCGATCTGGCCGCGCTCCTCGGCGGTGGCGCCTGCCATCTGATTGCGCAAGCGAATGAGTTCCTTCTGTACCGGGTCCTGGGTCTCGCCGATCTCGATCTCCTGCCTGAGGCTGTCGATCAGATCGGCAACCGCCTCATGCTGACGTTCGGCTTCGGCGGTGGCCCGGGCAGCGGCGGCACGGCGGGCGGAAGCTCCCTCGCGCTCGGCAGAGGCTGCCTCCTTGCGGGCTTGGCTCTCCGCGAAGATCTGATGCACAGTGGCGGCAATGGCCTTCCCCTCCTCCGATGCCGCATCGACATTGGCCTTGCGCAGTTCCTTCTCGATGCGGAGCTGTTCTTCGGTCTTGGAGAGCGCCTCGAGCTCGGCCTGCAATGATGTGAGAACGCCCTGGGCCGGGACATTGGCGGAGAACTCCTGGCCGATTGCCGAAGCCTCGGTATTGGCCTTGGCGATGGCGCGGCCAAGTGCTGCAAACCGGTTGGCCAGGGTCTCGGTCACCGGAATGCCGGTGTCGCGGAAGACCGTCATCAACAGGTCATGGATGCGCTGGGCTTCTTCGGCGGTGGCCGTATTGGTCTTGAGCGCTGCCTGGAGATCCCAGACGGCATGCTGCAGGGTGGCAACCGAATCGATGGCGCCGATGCTCTCGAGAATGGCGTAGGTATCGAAGATCTCGCCCTGGGCGGCGTCGAAGCCCGCCATGACCTCACGCCAGGCCCGGTCGATGGCGGCCACGCGCGCATCCGCCAGTTCGGCCGACCGGTTCGCGCGGTCGATCTCATCGGCATAGCGCTGCACCTGTGGCAGGGCTTCTCCATACTTGCCGGCGATGCGACCGAGAATGTCCTCCTGCTCCTCGAGCGTCTTGTTGGCATCTTCGCCCGGCCCCGCGACAGCCGAGAAGAAGTAGCTCGCCGCCGCGGTGACTGCCGAGAAGCCGAGGAGTGCCAGATTGAGCGGATTGGTCAGGAAGGTGATGAGGCCGGTCCCCACCGCCCGGAGCGCTCCCAGGATGCCGGTTCCGGGTCCGAACATCTGGACGATCTGCGAGCCCTGCTGCAGCATGACCGTGAAGGGGTTCTGGCCCGAGGCCAGGCTGACGCCAATGTCGCTGATCTGGTAGTTGAGATTGGCGAGTTGCTGGGCATTGAGATGGACCGCCTTGCCGGCATTGGCAGCGCCCGAACCGATTGCGCCCAGCGCCTGGTTGCCCGAATCCCCAAGATCAGCCAGCTCCGCCTTGAACTGGCCACCATCGACGACCGACAGCCTGACCGAGACCTTGCGTTCAGCCATTATCCATGTCCATGGTGTTCAAGAGAGCTTGATTGAGACCGCGCACGGCCTCGGCTTCGATCACCGGCAGCAGGTCCGCGGCAAGAAGCGGATCAACGCCAAGCGCCTTCGCCATGGCCAGCGCTGCCGCCAGATCCCAGCCGATGATTGCGCCCGAAGTCGCCACGCGCAGCTGTCCGCCCATCTTGAGGGCCACATCCCAGATCTGCCAGCCTTCGAGCGTCTCCGGCGCATTCAGGATTGCCGGGCAGTCGGGACAGCGCCTGCCGCAGGCGTCGCAGTATCCGGCGCCCCCGCCGAAGTGCCATTCGGCGAGGGCGCGGAGACGTTTTTTTCCGATTCCAGCCTGAGCCAGG
>JAGRLX010000368.1:0-1607 GCA_020441605.1 Alphaproteobacteria bacterium | reverse complement strand
GGCTTCGAAGGCGCGATAGAGCGGGAATACGTCCATGAGAGCCGCAGCGGCCTCGGGCGTGACAGCGAGTTCCTTGCCATCCTCGTCACCCACACCCTCCCAGTCGGTGATCACCCGCGAGGCGACCGCCTTGGCAAACCGCAAGGCCTGCTCGGCGGGTGCCAGGGACTCGGCGTCCTGCAAGGCGACGTCGCCGCGCAGGCTGATCAACACCGCCGAGGTCAGCGGCAGTCTCAGCACCCGGACGCCGTAACCGAGGTCGATCCACTTGGGATCGCGCGCAAGATTGAGACGCAGCATCAGGCCACCGTTCCGTTGTTGTAGTTGGTAATGTCGTTGACCAGCACCGCCGAACACATCGCCTGCAGCGTGGGGTCGTATGCGGCCTGCCAGGCGAATTTTGCCTGCACGCCTTGCGGCCCGTTGACGGCGAGGCGCGGTTTGGGGAGATAGACCTTGGGGATCGTCAGCGTGAAGGACTTGGACGCCGAGATCGTGAAGGACATTTCCAGTGCGCAAGGCGTGCCATTCACCGCGTCGGTCAGCAACGTCTGATCGGCGAAGCGGGCGACGATCTGGCCGGTGAGCGAGGCTTGAGAGGGATCGGCACCATCGATCTTGCCGTCGCTCCGGATGGTTTCGATGCGATCCAGATTATTGTTGTAGGTGACGTCCGCCGAGACGATGTTGGCAAGCAAAACGCTGTTGCGCTTGATGGCGCCGTTGAACTGGCCGAAACGCTCCAGCGTATAGGCGTTGAGCGCACCTGCGCTCGATACCGCGCCCACCGTTTCGCCCTGGGCGATCAGCCCGGCGGTTGCAGTGAGCAACCCGCCGCGGCGCATCTGCCACGACAGGGTGTTCACCATGACGCCGGAGAGCATGGAGTAGTACGGGACTTCCGGCATCCCGACCTCCACCGAGAGCGAGGGCAAGCTCCACGATCCCGATTTGAAGGTATGAGTCTTGGGCGTCGTTCCGGTGGTTGTCGGGGCGCCGAACGCCCCCTTGAGCCATACGCCCCAGGCGCGGAGATCGACGGGGACGACGACATCGCCGTCAGCCGTGATCACATCCTTGACGGGCGGCTGTGGATCGCGGCCATAACCCAGCAGTTCGGACGCAAGCAGCGGCTGCTCGCTGCCAAGCGTCGAGGACGCGAAGGGCATCTGCCAGAACTGACCGGCGGCGGGCGCTGTCCCATAGGTCGTTTCGAATGCGGCAGCCAGCACCGACCGCGCGCCTTGGGCACGTGCCATAGATATTCTCCTTCAAGATGATGAAGTCAGGACAGCGGGTCGCTCGTCCCGTAATGCAAGATGATCGGCAGCGTTGCCGCCTTGAAGCCAGGCGCTCCCTCGACGATCAGATCGACCGGCACGGGTGCTGCCGTTTCGGCATAGTCGCACAGGCCGCCGAAGGTGCGGTCGGCGGAAACCGCATTGCCAATCGCCACCATGATGCTGTCGAACAGAGCATCGCGCAGAGCGGGTGTCCCGGCATCGACGACGACATCTGCGTCAGCGCGGTGCTCGTAGACATATTCCGGCGGTGACAGCAGAACCTCCGGTTCGCCCGGATCACCGTCGCGCAGGATGATCATGCCG
>JAGRLX010000367.1:14855-17012 GCA_020441605.1 Alphaproteobacteria bacterium | reverse complement strand
CATGCCGCCGATGAGCTGAACGTCAAAGTGCCTGAGGCCGATCGAGCGCCGGGCGGCTTCGCGGACCGTGGCAAAGGCCGGGACCAAGACGTCGTCCAGACTCTTGCCGGCGGCGACTTCGGCGCGGAACTGGGCCGTTCTGTCTTTCAGTTCGGTATCGGAGAGGCCGGTCAGCGAGGGTTCGAGGGCGTTGATCTCCGCGACACGGGCCTGATATTTCGCGACCTTCCGGTCATTGGTCGTGCCGAAGAGTTTTGCGGCGATCCCGCGCAGTCCGAACATGTGATTCGTTCCTCAGGAAAGGGGGCGATACCCCGGGAAATGGCGCTTTCTAGTCAACTTGATGGGCCGGGGCAATGATTGGTAACCAAGATTGTCGCGAGATAGGCGCAAGTCGCTGGCATTTCAATGTGTTGCTTCTCGGCAACAGCGGCCCCAATCTGTTCCCAAACCCTTGCAAGCAGGGGCCAAGGTGATCAAAATGCGATCCGGTTTGCGATTGTCCGCCGTGTCGGGTGGGGCATATTCTTGCCTTGTTTCACGCTCATTGAGCGCGATCTGTGGTTTGGGTTGGGTCGCGAACGGCACTTGCAAACGGTGGAATTCATGCTGCGCATCCGGAATATCCTGAGACAATCCCTGCTTGCCGCTGCGGTGGGGCTGGCCACGCACACGGCCGCCTTGGCGCAGGAGGAAACCAAAGAAGACAAGGTCATCGCGATCGTTAACGGTCACGAGATAAGAACGTCAGAAGTGCAGATGGCCACCGACGATATCATTGGCCAGCTTCCTGATCTTCCGCCCAAGCTGCGTTATCCCTTCGTCGTGGAATACCTGATCGAACGCCATCTCCTGGCCCAATATGCGGTCAAGGAGGGGATCGCCGAAACCGATGAATACAAGCGCCGTCTGGCCCTTTACCAGGCCAAGGCACTGCGCGACGCCTATTTCTACCAGACGCTTCGTCCGCAGGTGACCGAGGATCAGATCCGGGCCGTCTATGATGAGGAAGCCGCGAAACTGGTGCAGACCGAGCGGGTGCGGGCGCGGCACATCCTGGTCGGGTCGGAGAAGGAGGCGAGCGACATTCTGGCCCGTCTCAACAAGGGCGAGAATTTCGCCGATCTCGCCAAGCAGTACAGCCTGGACGGGTCCAAGGATTATGGCGGCGATCTCGGCTATTTCACTGCTCCGGAGATGGTGCCGGAATTTTCCAAGGCGGCCTTCTCACTCAAGGCCGGCGAAGTATCGAAGCCGGTGAAGACCGACTTCGGGTGGCACATCATCAAGCTCGAAGACCGCAAGATGGGTGTCGCGCAGCCCTATGATCAGGTGAAGTCGGCGATCCGCAACGTGCTCCTGCGCAAGAAGGTGCAGGATACGATGGAAAAGATCCGCGGAGCCTCCAAGGTCGAGATCGTCGACGAGGATCTCAAGAAATATGCCGAAGAGGCTGCCAAGGCGGCCAAAGAATTCCAGGAAAAGCAGCAGAGCCAGGGCGGCGGCGCGGCACTCGGCGATGACGGTTCCGATGCCGGGAGCGGCAAGGGCGACCTGCAACTTCCGCAATAAGACAGAGTGCCATCAGAGGGGGCTTTCCATGGCGCATCAGGTTTCGCCTTTGGCACCGGAGGCATTTCCGGACCTGCCGCCGATATCCGGTGTGAAGCTGGCTTCGGCGGCGACCGGCATACGCTACAAGAACCGTCCCGACGTGCTGTTGGCGGTGCTTGATCCCGGAACCACGGTGGCCGGCAGCTTCACCCGGTCGAAATCGCGGTCGGCGCCGGTCGACTGGTGCGCCGACATCCTTTCTGCGGGAAGTGCGCGCGCGGTGGTCATCAATGCCGGCAACGCGAATGCCTTCACCGGCAAGGCGGGTGTGGCGACGGTCAAGGCGGTGGCCGATGCTGCTGCCGGAGCGCTCAAGTGTAAGCCCAATGAAATCTATCAGGCGTCGACCGGGGTGATCGGCGAGCCGCTCAACCCGGCGCCGATCACCGGCGCTTTGGCAAAGCTCGCCGAATCGGCCTCGGCCGATTGCTGGCCGGCTGCGGCGCGGGCCATCATGACCACCGATACCTTTCCCAAGGGCTGCACGGTCAAGGCGAAGCTCGATGGAAAGACCGTGACCATCAACGGCATCGCCAAGGGCTC
>JAGRLX010000367.1:0-14845 GCA_020441605.1 Alphaproteobacteria bacterium | reverse complement strand
GCCCGACATGGCGACGATGCTGGTGTTCATCTTCACCGATGCGGGGCTGCCGGCCAAGGTGCTGCAGAAGCTCCTCACCCGTGGCGTCAATACAAGCTTCAACTGCATCACCGTTGACGGCGACACGTCGACCTCGGATACGGTGCTGATGTTCGCCACCGGAAAGCCGCCCAAGGGTCTCAGGTCGGCGGATGACCCGCGTCTCAAGGGCTTTGCCAAGGCCCTCGACACACTCTGTCTCGATCTCGCCCAGCAGGTGGCCAAGGATGGCGAGGGGGCCGAGAAATTCATCGAGGTCTCGATCACCGGTGCCGAGAGCGACAAGGCGGCACACCGTATCGCCATGGCGGTGGCCAATTCGCCGCTGGTGAAGACCGCGATCGCCGGCGAGGATGCCAATTGGGGCCGCATCGTCATGGCCATCGGCAAGGCGGGCGAGAAGGCGGTGCGCGACAAGCTGCGGATCCGCATCGGCGGAATCACCGTGGCCCGGAATGGCATGCGTGACCCCGCCTATAAGGAAGCCGAGATCATGCCGCACATGAAGGGCCGCAATATTCTGATCGCGGCCGACGTCGGGGTGGGCAAGGGCAAGGCCACGGTGTGGACCTGCGACCTGACCCATCGCTACATCGATATCAACGGTTCCTATCGCAGCTAGATGAAGATTGTTCTGGTCGCAGCGGTCGCCCTGATCGATTCCGACGGCCGGGTGTTGATTTCGAAGCGGCCCGAAGGCAAGCAGCTCGGGGGCCTGTGGGAATTTCCCGGCGGCAAGGTGGAGCAGGGCGAGCGGCCTGAAACGGCCTTGATCCGCGAGCTCAAGGAAGAACTTGCCATCGACGTGGCTGAATCCTGTCTGGCGCCGCTGACCTTCGCTAGCCACGCCTATGAGGGGTTCCATCTGCTCATGCCGCTCTATGTCTGCCGGCGCTGGAAAGGGCAGGTGACCGGCGCAGAAGGACAGGAGATCGCCTGGGTGAGGCCGGTTCGGTTACGTGATTATCCGATGCCGCCGGCAGACGAACCGCTGATCCCGCATCTCATCGATCTGCTGTAGCAGCGGTTTCTCTGACGCGGTTGTCAGGCCTTTTGCTCTTTCACGTTCAGGGCATCTGCCAGGCGCATGCGGGCGCTGCCTGGCTTCAGCGGCTGTTGCTGGCTTTCGTGAGGCGCCCAGCCGGTCAGCCATGCGACTTCGAGCGTCACCCGGATGCGGCCTTCGGTATCAGCGAAATTGCTGTGATAGGCATTGACGGCGGCGCCCAACAGCGCGCGCGTGACAGGCTTTCGGGAACGGGCGGCCATGGGATTGGCATAGCCCATCCTGCGAATCTCATGGATGAGCGCGATGGCGTCGTCATAGCGCACCAGGGTCCGGTCGAGATCGGCCACTGGCAGGGCGAAACCGGCGCGCAACAGCAATGCGCCCAACTCGCGCATGTCGATCATCGGCGCGACCCGCGGGCTGACGCCGCCGGTGATCAGGACCTCGGCCGCGAGCCAGGCCTGGCGAAGTTCGGTCAGGGTCTGGCCGGCGAATAGACAACCCATGAACAGGCCGTCCGGCTTCAAGGCCCGGCGGATCTGGACCAATACGCCTGGCACATCATTGGCGGCCTGCAGATCGAAGACGCTGAAGACGGCTTCCAGCGAGTGAGGCTCGAGCCGGAGGGTTTCATCGCTGGCGGGCTCCAAGGTCGTGACAGCTGTCACCTTTCCCGATTGCTCAAGACGGGCAGCCACATGGTCCGGCTCGGCCGCGATAACCGCCGCCTTGCTGAACTGGCGCTTCACCAGATCAAGGCGTTCGATCAGTTCCTCGGTGATGCCGCGGGTCAGGGCATTTGCCTCACCGCCGCGGGCACGGGCGAGCCGGGCCACATACAGGGGTCTGTCGAAGACCCGGGCATCAGTCTCATCGGCTTTCATGCGGTCGATCTCCTGTGGTGTCCGCTGTTAGACCAAAGCTCGATGGGAATCCACGGCCCGACATGGATCTCCCGCACCGGCGGACCGTGAGGTGAAATCTCCTGGCCGTCTAAGAAGCTGACCAAGCGCCCTGAACGGGGTGCAACATTCGCTTCGCAGATGATTCCACCCGCTCGCCCGATGCGCTAGCATGGCTGAATGCAACTGGATCTTGGCGGGTTGGCGGCACGGACGTGGCGGGGCGTAGTGGATGCGATTGCGCCCAGCCAGTGCCTCGTCTGTCATGTCCCAGTCGGAGAGCCCGCGAGCCTCTGTGTGGCATGTTGGGCAAAACTCAATCATCTCGACAATCCTGTTTGCGCAATCATGGGAACGCCTTTCGCCTATGATCAGGGCCCCCATGCTGTCAGCGCAACCGCACTGGCGGACCCTCCGGCCTGGGACCAGGCACGGGCAGCCGTGGCCTTTGACGAGGCCTCCCGGCCGCTGGTCCATGCCCTCAAGTATCGCGACAATCAGGAAGCTGGCCTGCTCATGGCGCGGATGATGGTGCGGGCGGGCCGAACCCTGATCGAGAGGGCCGACCTGGTCGTTCCGGTGCCACTATACCGCTGGCGCTTGTGGTCGCGCCGTTTCAATCAGTCGGCGGTGCTCTCCCGCGAAATTGGCCGAGTGACGGGCCTGCCCTACCGGCCGGACGTGCTTGTCAGGCAGCGCGCGACCCGCAGCCAAGTTGGCCTGGACAACGCGCAAAGGCGGAAGAATGTGCGAGGTGCCTTCGTGGTCCCCGCCGGCACGGCTGCGGCTGTCGCTGGACAAACCATCCTGCTCGTCGATGACGTACGCACGACCGGGGCCACAGTTGACGCTTGCGCTGAAGCCCTGAGACGTTCAAATGCAGGGCAGATCCTCGTCCTTAGCTTCGCCCTTGTCGTGGAACCGGCGCATAACGATATCTGACCATCATGACAGACAGTCCCCAGATCACCATCTACACCACGCCATATTGCCCCTATTGCCATGCCGCCAAAGCGCTTCTGCAGGGGAAGGGTGTCACATACGATGAAATCGACGTCCAGGACCCGGCGCTGCGGCGAGACATGACGACACGGGCGAATGGTCGCAGGACAGTTCCCCAGATCTTCATCGGCGGTGCCCATGTCGGTGGTTGCGACGATCTCTATGCGCTCGATCGGCAAGGGAAGCTCGATCCATTGCTCCGGGCAGCATGATTTTCCGGGCCGCCCTGATCCAGATGTGTTCAGGCCGCGACATGGCGCGGAATGTAGCCGACGCCTCCGATATGATCCGCCACGCCCATGGCCAGGGTGCCGAATTCGTGTCCACCCCCGAGATGACCAACATTCTCGAGCCGGACCGGACGAGGCTCCGGGCGCTGGCTCGGGCGGAACACGAAGACGCTAGTGTCAGGGCATTTTGCGATCTTGCAGGCGAGGTTGGCATTTGGCTCAATATCGGATCGCTGGCGCTCAGCGACGGTACCGGCAGGCTGCTCAACCGTTCCCTGCTCATTTCGCCGCGCGGCAGCATCGTGGCGCGATATGACAAGATTCATCTCTTCGATGTCGATCTGCCAACTGGCGAATCCCTGCGTGAGTCCCATGCCTATGATGCCGGTAGAACTGCAACGGTCGCGACATGGCGGTGGGGGCAGCTCGGCATGACGATCTGTTACGATGTGCGGTTTCCGGCACTCTATAGGCAGCTGGCGCAAGCGGGAGCCGAAGTCCTGACCATTCCGTCGGCCTTCACCGTGCCAACGGGCGAGGCGCACTGGCACGTGCTGCTGCGTGCCCGGGCCATCGAGACCGGGTCCTTCGTTCTGGCCGCTGCACAGGCCGGGCGCCATGAGAGTGGCCGGGAGACCTACGGGCATTCGCTGGCGGTCGGGCCGTGGGGCGACATTCTTGCCGAGGCTCAAACGAAGCCGGAGGTCATCGTTTTCGATGTCGACAAGCGGCAGGCTGACGCTGCGCGGAAGCGCATTCCCGCCCTCGCTCGAACAGATGGCTTCACTCTGGAGAACTTGAAAGTAACTGGCCGCATTGCTAGTTTTCCAACATGATCCACTATGATCTCATCTGCGATCAAGGCCACTCCTTCGACGGATGGTTTCGCAACAGTGCAGCCTATGACGAGCAGTCACGCGACGGACTCGTGACTTGCGCCGTCTGCGGATCGCAGAAGGTCGAGAAGCAATTGATGGCACCGGGAATTCCCGCCAAATCCAACAAGAAGGCGGACGCGCCGCAGAGGATGGTATCCAGTCCCGCTGATCCGCGTCTGCAGATGATGGTTCAGATGATGCGCGAAATGCGCAAGGAGATCGAAGCCAACGCGGAATATGTCGGCGACCGGTTTGCCGACGAAGCGCGCAAGATTCACTACGAGGAAGCGGAAAAGCGCGGCATCTATGGCGAGGCGAGCGTCGACGAGGCCAAATCGCTGCTGGAGGAGGGGATCGAGGTTCATCCCCTTCCGCGTCTGCCGGAGGATGGCAACTGACGGCAATCGTGCCGTAGCGAATGCGGTTTATTCAACCCCGACCGATATAGGGCATCTTCGTGGCCATCACGGTCACGAACTGCGCATTGGCCTGCAGCGGCAACGACGCCATGTAGACGATAGTGCGAGCCACATTCTCGACATCCATGGTCGGTTCGGGAGCTGTCGTGCCATTGGCCTGGGGCATGCCGGTCTTCATCTTTTCGGTCATCTCCGTGCCCGCATTGCCGATGTCGATCTGGCATACGGCGATATCGTATTTCCGGCCGTCCAGAGAACCCGATTTGGTGAGGCCAGTGACAGCATGCTTGGTCGATGTATAGGGCGCCGAATTCGGCCGCGGCGCGTGGGCTGAAATCGATCCGTTGTTGATGATGCGGCCGCCGTGCGGACGCTGGGCCTTCATGATGCGGAAGGCTTCCTGCATGCAGTAGAACATGCCCGATAAATTGACGTCGACGACGTGGCGCCACTGCTCGATGGTCAGGTCCTCGAACAGAATGGTACCCGGGGCGCCGGTCCCGGCATTATTGAACAGGACGTCGAGGCGGCCGAACTTGGTCTTGCAGGCGGCGAAGAGCTCTGCGACGGAGGCCGGGTCGGCAACATCAGTCGGAACGGCCAGGGCCCCTGGTCCGATCTGCTTGGCAACCTCCTCCAGGGCGGCGGCACGGCGCCCCGCCAGAACGATCGCATAACCCTCCCGGGCCAATGCCAAGGCTGCTGCCTTGCCGATTCCCGAACCGGCTCCCGTCACCATCGCCACTTTCATCGAGTGATCTCTCCTTCACCTTTCAATGCGATCCAGGCGGCCTGGAATGCGCGCGCCGAATTGGCCACATCTTCGGCCCTCATACCTGGTTTGTAAATGCTGGATCCGATGCCAAATCCGCTGCAGCCGGCCAGATGCCACGGACCCATGTTCGCCGGCGTAATGCCGCCGACCGCATATGTCCGCACATGGGCCGGAAGAACCGCCCTCCAGGCCTTCACGATCGTGGGGCTCATGGCTTCGGCCGGAAACAGCTTGAGGTGCGCCGCGCCGGACCTGATGGCGGTGAAGGCTTCGGTCGGCGTGAACACGCCTGGCAGCGGCATAAGACCCAACTTCAGCGCGCGGCCAATGACAGCAGGGTTGGTGTCGGGCGCGACCACGAATTGCCCGCCATTGGCAGCCAGTTCGCTGACCTGGTCCGGGTTCAGCACAGTGCCGGCGCCGACCGCCATCTTCCCGGCAAAATGCGCAGCGAGCCGCGCAATCGAGGCAAAGGGATCGGGAGAATTGAGGGGAACCTCGACGACCCGGATCCCCGCGCCATACAGCGCTGTTCCAATCTCCAGCGCTTCGCCCGGCGCAATGCCTCTCAGTATGGCGATCAGACCATGCTCGGTGATCTTTTCGGCGGCCGACATCAGATCAGTTCCGCTTCGGCCGCGATGCGCATGAGTCCCTTCACGATCGCCTGCGGATCGCCATTGCGCACCCTGATTCCGGCAATCCGGAGCGCCTGCACGTAGCGCTCGCCGATGCCGGGCGAAGCCAGCACGCAGTATTCCGCATTGACTGCAGCATTACGGATCGCGTGTGCCACCTCTGTGCCGATGACCTGGCCGGAGAGATAGGAGGCGATGGAGCCCGGTTCGATCTCTCCAAACAGTCCCAACGAGCGGGCGGAAAAGATGCGGTGGAGGAAGCCGCCAGGATCTGCCAGAGCTGCCCTGACACCTTGCGCGAAGGCCACATCATCATCGGTCCCAGGCTTCATCAGACGTCCCAGGATGGTGTGATCCTTGAGCGCAGCAAAGACTTCGCCCGAGACATAGGTGGCGTAGCCGACGATCTGGTCATTCTCGACGGTGATCCATTTCGAATGGGTGCCAGGGGTGATGAAGTGCCTGAGGCCCGTATCCAGAGACCCGAAGACCTGGACTTCCTCACTGCGCATCACTTCAGGCATGCCGTCGGGCCCACGGTAGCTCAGCCCGGTGACGAAGGCCATCCGTCGGCTGGACTTGGTGGTGAACCGATGCAGGTTTCTGGACAGATCCCCAATTCCTGCGGGGCATTCCACATAGGGCAGTTCGATCCAACCCTGGCGGGACGTGATCATTCCGGCCGCGATTACCGGATACGATTTGTCCCAGGCGCCAATGTGCCGTTCCAAGGCGCTTTCGAAGTCACCGCCGGCGATGGACAGGATGCCTTGGGGCGCCGCTATTTGCTCGAGCACTTGCCCAGTTCGGTCGCAGCGATAGGCGCGGAACGACGTCGTTCCCCAGTCGAGTGCGATGATGCCTGTGGTCATTGGCCGGTCAATGCTTCCAAATGAATTTGCTTGAACCACGTTCGCCGCAAGACTCCAGATTCTGCTCTTGCGACACCCATACCAGGGTCCCGACCGGCGCAGGAGACTGCATCGATCAGAGCGACCTCACGCTTCCTGGCCGGTGGCGTACGCGCACTGTCTTCATCGGATTGCGCAAAGGAGCTCCGAAGGGAGCGGCCTCGATTTCGAACGTGTCGCCGTTCTCGACGCTGATGCCATCGGCGATCGACAGCGTGGCTGTTCCGAAGTAGTGGACGTGGAGGTCACCTGGACGGCGGAAGCCATCGTACTTGAAGTGATGATATTCCAGATTGGCGATGGTGTGGGACATGTTGGCTTCGCCGGTCAGGAAGGGTTTCTGCCAGATCACCTTGCCCTTCCGCCATATCCTGCTCATGCCTTCGATGCTGGCCGGCAGCTTCGAGATGAGCAGTTCCGGACCGATGGCGGACTGGCGAAGCTTCGAATGGGCCAGATAGAGGTAGTTCTTGCGCTCGGTCACATGATCGGAAAACTCGTTACCGAGAGCGAAGCCCAGTCTCACTGGCTTGCCCTTCTCGTCGATGAGGTACAGGCCGGCGATCTCCGGCTCTTCGCCGCCGTCCAAGGCAAATTCCGGGCTCAACAGCGGCTGTCCCGGCCCTGCGAGCCATGAACCATCGCCCTTGTAAAACCACTCGGGCTGAACGCCGGCTGCAGATTTCGTTCGGGGCCTGCCGCCTTCGAGGCCCATTTTGAACATCTTCAGGCTGTCGGTGATGTCGTCCGTTGGGCCGGCAAGCTTCTTATGCATGCTGTCGCGCGCCGAGGCGGAACCGAGATGGGTGAGCCCCGTTCCGGTAACGATGCAATGGGCAGGATCAGGATGATCGACTGGAAGAAGGACACGGCCCTCCTGCAGTGCGCCTGCGTAGTCTTCCACTTTCGAACCGACGAGAGCCTGGGCCATGGCTTGAAGCTTCCTGCCGTCTTTCAATGCGAGCCGCGCAAGATCCAGCGTGTTGGCGACGCGGCTCAGCAGGAGCACGCTGTTATCCTTCACCAAGCCGACGCGGCGCTTGCCCTTGCCATCCCTGATCTGCACGAGGTTCATTATCGATGCTCCGCCACTGCCGTCAATTTTGTATGATAATTAGACCAAAACGGACCAAGGCGGAAGCACTCTGTTTGACTTGGCCGGACTTCTCGGACGGGACCAGCGTCAGCCGGCATCGCGCGGCCAGGTGTCTGAGATCTTGTAACCACCGGGCCACGGATCGTCAGGATCCAGCATGAGTGTGGTGTAGCCGCTGATCCATGCGCGCCCGGAGATTGTCGGAATGATCGCGTGTTTCCCGCCGACTGAGGCCAGGTCATCGATTTCGCCGACGAAACGGCTTTCAATGATGGAGCGGCCGATGTAACGGTCACCCTTCCGCATCAGGCCCTTGGCGTGGAGTGTCGCCATCAGGGCCGAGCATCCGGTCCCGGTCGGCGAGCGGTCGATCTTGCCCGGCTTGATGACGCAGGCATTGCGACTGGACAGGCAGCCGTCTACCGTTTCAAGTGCGCCGGCAAGGAACGCGAAGGAAAAGTGGGTCCAGCCAGGCAGTTCGGGATGGGAAAATCCGAGTTGCTCGTTCGCCGCTGCTACGATCCTGCGGCCGAGCGAGGCGATATCACGCGCCTCGTCGGGGGTTACGGCAAAGCCAAGCCTGCGCGCTTCGGCGATCACAAAGCTGTCGCCACCGAAGGCCGTATCAACCTCGAGTGTGCCAAACCCGCTCACTTCGATGGTGGCACCAAGGCGATCAGCAAAGGAGGGCACATTACGGAGTGTGATCGACTGGGCCTTGCCATCCCGGCAATGGGCCACGACTTCAATCAGGCCGGCCGGAGCCTCGAGCAAGAGGCGGGTTTCCGGCTCCACCATCGGCACGATGCCGGAATCGAGCAGGACGGTCGCTACACATATCGTGTTCGAGCCCGACATGGGCGGCGTATCTTCCGGCTCCATGATGATGAAGCCCATGGCCGCCTGGGGATTTTTCGGCGGCACTAGGAGATTGACGTGGCGAAACACACCGCCGCGGGGTTCGTTCAGCACGAAATTGCGCAGCTGGCCATCCGTTGCAACGAAGCGCGACTGTTCCCAGACCGTTCCGCCGGGTGGGCTCATGACGCCGCCCACGATAACGTCTCCGACCTCGCCCTCAGAGTGACAATTGACAATCTGAATGGTTTTCGCCGTTCGCATCCAACCTCGCTCCCCGGGCCAAGCGTGTCCAGTCCCCACACTACCGCGGTTGAAATTCCTGTCTATTGCTTCGCCGGCGGAATGCGCTATTTGTCGCCGCGCTCTTGCCGGTTTTCCCCTATGAAAAGACTAGAACATTTCATCGAATCAATCATCCTCGCTTCGCGCTGGCTCCTGGTCGTGTTCTATCTGGGCCTGGCGCTGGCGCTGGCGCTCTATGCTATCGCTTTCGGCAAGAAACTGTTCGAATTCTCCACCAAGGTCTTCATTCTTGAAGAGACCGACACTATCCTCAAGATGCTCGGACTCATCGATGCGGCGCTGGTCGCCAGCCTGCTGGTCATGGTCATCATTTCTGGCTACGAGAATTTTGTCAGCCGCTTCGACAATGTGGAAGGCGAGCTGTCATGGCTGGGCAAGATCGATGCGGGCTCGCTGAAGATCAAGGTCGCCTCCACCATCGTGGCAATTTCGTCGATTCATTTGCTGCAGGTCTTTCTGAACGCCTCGCAATTCACCGACAGCAAGTTGATGTGGTTGACCATCATGCACATGGCCTTCGTCGTTTCGGCGCTGTTCCTCGCCTATATCGACCGGGTGATGGCCCAGACCAAGAAGTGTAAGGATGCGGACTGAAACGTGGACGTCCGCATCCCTGAAGACTTGCGTCAGACGGTCCTGAGATACCATTCGAAGTCGCGGGCCGTCGGCTCGGCGTAGAAGCGGTCGGCCTCCACCTCCTTCAGGGTGCAGTAGGTGTCGACGAACTCCTTGCCGAAATATTCCTTGAGAATCGATGCACGCCAGAAAGCGTCGATGGCATCGAACCAGTTGCCGGGAATGTATTTGGCGCGCTTTTCATAACCATTGCCGTTCACCGGGTTGCCCGGCTCGACTTTTTCGGTCACGCCGTAATGCATGCCGGCGAGGATCGCCGCCATGACCAGATAGGGATTGGCATCGGCGCCGCTCGGCCGGTGCTCAATGTGGCAGGCCTTGGCGGCGCCCGCAGGAATGCGCAGCGAAACGGTGCGGTTGTTGATGCCCCAGCTCGCCGAGACCGGCGCATAGGAATTGCGCCGGAACCTGCGATAGGAGTTCCCGTTCGGCGCGAAGATCAGCATGGATTCGGCCATTGCTGCCTTGAGACCGCCGACGGCATTCATGAGCAGCTGGTTGGATGGCGGATCGTCGGTGGCGAAGAGATTGTTGCCCTGCTCATCGGCAAGGCTCACATGGACATGCATGCCCGATCCCGTCCATTCCGAATAGGGCTTGGCCATGAAGGTGGCTGCAAGGCCGTGCTTTTCCGCCACCGCCTTGATCAGGCGTTTCAGCATGATGGCCTCATCGCAGGCCTTCAGCACATCGGCGCGATGTCGCAGAACGATTTCCATCTGGCCCGGTGAATATTCGGAAATGAGGGTCTTAGCTGGCAGGCCCTGGATTTCGCAATGGGCATAGAGATCCTTGAAGAACGGCGAGAAGTCCTCGAGGTCCTGGAGATAGTAGGCCTGATAGTGTTGGGGACGGAACTCGTTGATGAGCGATTTCGGAGCGACCGGCCGGCCGGCGAGGGCCGCCTCGCGGTCCATGAGATAGAACTCCAGTTCGACGGCGCCGACCGGCGTCATGTTCAGCTCGGACTTGAACCGCGTAACGATCTTTTCCAGTGCACTGCGCGGATCGAAGTAATGTGGCGCACCGTCAAGATCACAGACATAAGACAGATATTGCGCTGACGGTTCCTCCAGCCATGGGATGCGATGGAGGCTTCCGGGCACCGGCCACATCAGCATGTCGCGATCGCCCTCATCGAAGACCAGCCCGGTCTCGGGCACGTCCTGGCCGGTCACGTCGAGGACCAGTGCCGAGATCGGCATGAACCGGCCATCCTTCCACGCAGGGACCACTTCATCGCGGCGGAGGATCTTGCCGCGGGCGACGCCACATATATCGGTCCAGATCACATGAATGCTCTGGATGTCCGGATTGGCGTCCAGGAAGGTCTGAGCTTCAGCTTCGCGACGGGGAAATACAAGGGTCATTGCAGGGTCTCCGATTCAGCCCAAGAGCTCGCCGATACAGCGGTCCAATTCTTCAACCAGCTGCCTCACATGGGCTTCGGTGGTGGCGGGGCAAATGAGCATCATATTGTGGAATGGGGTTACGATAACCCCTCGGTTGAGCAGATAGTGATGCAGGACGACATCGATCGGACGATGGATCACTGCTGCAGCTTCGCCGCCGTTGCGCGGACGTTCGGGTGTGCAGATGAACTCGACCCGTGCGCCAACGCGGACGACGTGCCACGGAAGGGAGTGTTTGATGATGACATCCGCTATTCCCTTCTCAAGCTTTTGGGCAAGCGCGATCAGGGGTGCGAAAGCCTCCCGTGTGAAATAGGTTTCCAGAACGGCGCACATCAGCGCCAACTGGATCTTCGAACCTGACAGCGTGGTACCAATGCCGGAATGCCCTGGAAACCGGGTCGCGAGGAAGAGGCCGATCCGCTTGGCGACACTAGCCGAAAAACCGTAGACTGCCGCCGGAATGCCGCCGGCGATGGGTTTCCCCAGCACAAGCCCGTCTGGCTCCAGACCATATTCCCGAGTATAGCCGCCGGGGCCCGAAGAAAGGCAGTGGGTTTCGTCGAGGATCAGCAACGTGCCGGTGCGGCGGGTGATCTCGCGCAGTGCCTCATGATAACCCTCTGCAGCCAGAACCATGCCGACATTGGTCATCACCGGTTCAGCGAGGACGCAGGCGACATCCCGGTCCGCCAGGGCAGCCTCGAGGGCCGGCACATCGTTGAACTCGATCACCTTGGTGAAGCGGGTCAGATCGCGCACCTCGCCAATAAGCGCCGGATCGGCGTGCGGCTCGCCTCCGTCGATCGTCACATAGGCGTCGTCGACAGCGCCATGATAACAGTGATTGAATACCAGGATCTTGCTGCGGCCCGTGATGGCGCGGCACCATTTGATCACCGCCCGGTTGGCGTCTGATGCGGTTGCCGTCACTTGCCAGACCGGCAGGCCGAAGCGGTCTTCGAGCAGTTTGCCGACCACGGCGGCGCTGGTCGAGGGCATCATTGTGGTAAAGCCGTTGGCCGCTTCGCGCCGGAGGGCCTCGACGACCGCGGGCGGGGAGTGACCGAACATGGCGCCCGTGTCGCCCAGGCAGAAATCGACATAGCGATTTCCGTCAGCATCGGTCACGTCGACACCTTCGGCCTTCGCAACGAACAGGGGAAAGGGCATGCCCCAATCCACCATCCAATGCATGGGCACGCCGCGGAGCCAGTTGCGGGCCGTATCTTCCGAGAGCCGTTGCGATGCCGGATTGCGTTGGGTGAAAAGTGCCTTCTCGCGGGCCAACATGGCTGATATGGCGGCTTCGGAGATAGTGCGCGGCATGATATCCTTCTAGAAGGTTGGTGACGGGTCTCTCCTAGCACGGTCGGTGGGGGGCTCCACAACCCCCATGGATTTGCCGGCGGGAATCTGGTTTACGGGACGCCAAATGCAAAGGAGTCCCCAGCATGAGCCGCACTGTCTACGTCAATGGCGCGTATCTTCCCGAAGACCAGGGTCGGGTTTCGATCTTCGACCGGGGATTTCTCTTCGCTGATGGCGTATATGAGGTTACCGCCGTGGTGAACGGCAAGCTGGTCGACTACGATCCGCATATGGAGCGTCTCGATCGTTCGCTCAGGGAGCTGCGCATGGACTGGCCGTGCAGCAAGGACGAGCTCCGGGAGATGCATCTGGAATTGGTGAAGCGTAACGGTCTGGCCGAGGGCATCATCTATATGCAGGTGACGCGCGGTGCCGCCGACCGCGACTTCAAGTTTCCCAAGAATGTCCGACCAACACTGATCGCGTTCACGCAGGTCATGCGGCTGGTCGACAATCCCAACGCCGTGACCGGCGTTAAGGTTGTTACTGTTCCCGACATTCGCTGGGCCCGGCGTGATATCAAGACGGTAATGCTGCTGGCGCCGGTTATCGGCAAGCAGGAAGCCTATGAAAAGGGCGCCCACGAAGGCTGGATGGTTGAGGATGGCAATGTGACCGAGGGGACCTCGTCCAATGCCTATATCGTCAAGGATGGGAAAGTCATCACCCGCGGCTTGTCGAATGCCATTCTGGCAGGCTGCACACGACGCAGCCTGTTCCGGCTCGCTGAAGAAAATGGCATTGCCATAGAGGAACGCGCTTTCACCCCGGAAGAGGCCTACGGGGCCGACGAAGCCTTCCTCACCAGCGCATCGCAATTCGTCATGCCGATCGTGGAGATCGACGGCAAGCGCATCGGCGGCGGTCAGCCGGGCCCCGTGGTGCGCAAGCTCCGCGAACTGTTCCTACAAGAGGCAGGGAAGTAGATCCCAAATCCGATCGGGCGCCAGCGCAAGGTTGACCATCTGTCTTCATTCGAAATGTACAACTAACGCTGGCTTGTCCGCCAAGTCGGGTTGATCCATGGTTCCTGATTTGATGGCGGCAGAGGATCACGGCCGAGGATATGATCCGAGGCCTTTTCGCCAATCATCAAGGTGGGGGCGTTGAGATTGCCGTTGGTGACCTGCGGCATGATCGAGGAATCCGCCACCCGCAGGTTCTCAATGCCGATCACCCGGCATTCGGGGTCGACGACCGCCATGGGGTCCTTGGGCGATCCCATCTTGCAGGTGCCGCATGGGTGATAGGCGCTCTCGCAATGCTGGCGAATGAAGGCGTCGATCTCCTCGTCAGACCGGACATCGCGTCCCGGCTGGATCTCGGCGCCAGCGTATTCTGCCATGGCTGGCTGGTCCATGATCTCGCGGGTAAGTCTAATGCAGGCTCGCCACTCCGCCAGATCATCGGGGTGTGAGAGATAGTTGAAGAGGATCGTTGGGCTATCCTTTGGATTGTTGTTCCGTATGCGGACGAAGCCGCGTGACTTCGAGCGCATCGGGCCAACGTGGACCTGGAAGCCGTGGTCATTGAAGGCGGCCCTGCCGTCGTAACGCATAGCGGCGGGCAGAAAATGGTATTGTATGTCGGGGTATTCGATGCCTGCGGCAGAGCGGATGAAACCGCAGGATTCGAAATGGTTGGTGGCGCCGAGGCCAGTACCGAACAGCAGCCATTCGAGGCCGATGAGGCCTTTGGAGAACCAGTTGAGCTTGGAATAGAGTGTGACCGGCACCTTCGACATGAGCTGGAAGTAAACCTCCAGGTGGTCCTGAAGGTTCTCTCCCACACCCGGCAGGACATGTGCGACTTCGATACCGGCCGCGGTGAGGACATCTGGTGCGCCGATGCCTGACAATTGCAGGAGCTTGGGCGAATTGATGCTTGAGGCGGCGATGATGACCTCGCGCCGGGCGTGGACCCGCTTGATTTCGCCCGCTACGTCATATTGGACACCAACTGCCCGCTTTCCTTCGAGCAACACACGATGTGCCAGCGCGTAGGTTTCAAGTTTCACATTGGGCCGCTTCAGAGCTTGCCGCAGAAAAGCGTTTGCCGCCGACCAGCGCACACCGCGGTGAACGGTCATTTCCATTGGGCCAAAGCCTTCCTGCTGGCGGCCATTGTAATCGTCAGTTACCGGATAGCCGGCCTGACGGCCGGCTTCGATGAAGGCTTGGTAGAGCGGGTTGCGGCGTGATCCCCGGGTGACATGCATCGGCCCCGAGTCGCCGCGCCAACCATCTTCGCCACCGTGGGAATGTTCCATGCGCTTGAAATAGGGCTGCACATGACGGAAGCCCCATCCAGTCGCGCCCATGTCCTCCCATGTGTCGAAGTCGCGGGCGTGGCCGCGCACATAG
>JAGRLX010000366.1 GCA_020441605.1 Alphaproteobacteria bacterium | reverse complement strand
GCGTCCGGCATGGGCCAGCTGAATACCCGCTGCCGCCCCGTTGGCCTTCAGGAAGGCCGCGATCCGCTTGAGGGGTTCGATCTGCCTATCGTC
This sequence comes from Alphaproteobacteria bacterium, assembly GCA_020441605.1. The sequence goes on along the minus strand of JAGRLX010000366.1, from coordinate 10,462 downwards.
CCAAAGACCCACATCGCCATAGCTGATCCGGCCCTCGGGCGTGACGCCGGTAGCCTCTACGATAACGAGGCTGAAGCCACCGAGGGCGAAGCGGCCGAGATGGACGAGGTGCCAATCATTGGCCAGGCCATGCCGGGCCGAATACTGGCACATGGGCGCGACGATCACCCGGTTCTTGAGCGTCAGCGCGGAGATGGTGAAAGGTGTGAAGAGTGTGGACATGATTCAGCTCAATGCATCCTTGATCCTGTAGAACAACATGGCGGCGACCAGCATGGGCGTCCGGATCGCGCCACCGGGGAATGGCAGGTGGCGGACCCGTGACAGCATGTCGAAGGAGCCGGCCTGACCCTGAATGGCATCGGCCATCAGCTTGCCGTAGAGCCCCGACAGCGCCACACCGTGACCGGAGAAGCCGTGGGCATAGTAGGTGCTGGGTCCGAGCCTGCCGCAATCGGGAATGCGATTGTATGTGATGGCAATATAGCCACCCCAGGCGTAGTCGATCCTGGCGTCGCGTAACTGTGGAAACACCGCCGTCATGCGCGGCTTCATGTAGGCGCCGAGGTTCGACGGTTCCAGCGTCGAGTAACTCGCCCGTCCGCCGAACAGCATGCGCGTGTCGCCGGTGAGACGGTAATAATCGACGATGAAATTGGTATTGGCGACAGCCTCGCCATCCCGGATGAGCGCTTTCGCACGGTTTTCTCCGAGAGGTTCGGTGGCGATGATATAGCTCGTCACCGGCATGACCTTGCCATAGAGCGGTTTCACCGTTCGCCCGAGATAGGCGTTTCCAGCGATGACCATGAACTTCGATCGCACCGACCCCGTTGCGGTCCGGGCGACGGGATTGCCGTCGGTTTCAACATGTACGACCGGTGACTGCTCGTGGATCAGCGCACCCGCCTCCTGGGCGGCACGCGCGAGCCCCAGACAGTAGTTCAGGGGATGGAAATGTCCCGCACCACCTTCGCGCAGGGCACCGTGATAGACCCGCGTGCCCAGCCTCTCTTCGAGCGCGTCCTTGGACAGGAGCGTCGTGTCAGTGTAGCCCAACCCGTCCCATTCGTCCTTCCAGGCCTTGAGCATGTCGACCTGCGAAGGCTTGGGAATGGCATGGATATAGCCCCAGCGGAGGTCGCAATCGATACGGTGCCGGGCGACGCGATCACGCAGGAGTTGCTTGGCGTCTTCCGACAGAGCGAAGCACTTGCGCGCATCGTCTCTGCCGAGCTGCGATTCGAGCTTGTCCTGGCTTGCTGAAAATCCGCTGCAGATCTGGCCACCGTTGCGCCCGGAAGCGCCATGGCCGACGGTCCGCGCCTCCAGAACGACAACCTTGAATCCTGCCTCGGCCAGTTCAAGCGCAGCCGAAAGCCCCGTGTAGCCCGCGCCGACGATGCAGACGTCGGCAGAGACCTCGCCGGCAAGAGGCGGATGGTGCGACGTAGAGCTGGCGGTGGCCTGGTAGTAGGATATCGCGTCAATGGATTGCGGCATGGTGGATGTGCTTTAGCTTCCCCCCTTTTGCAAGGTCAAGCATCCGGGCTAAAGTGGGCCGTTGAACAACATTTGGATAATCATGTCTCAATCCCGGTTTGAGGAATGGATCTCGGATCACAAGATCAGTGAAGTCGAGTGCCTGGTGGCCGATATGAACGGCACCGCGCGCGGCAAGATCCTTCCGCCCAAGAAGTTCCTGAAAGGCAACAAGTCACGAGGCCTGCGCATACCCGAGGAAGTCTTTACACTGACGATCAATGGGCGTTACGTGCAGGACACCAAGGCCGTCAGCGACAGCGCCATCGATATCTATCTCCAGCCCGACTCGGACACCATCCGCTTCGTTCCATGGTATACCGAGCCGACAGCCCAGGTCATTTGCGACGCCTATCACCTCGACGACCGGCCGGTGGAGATCGCGCCCCGTCATGTGTTGAAGCATGTGCTGCAACTCTACAAGGAGCAGGGTTGGCGGCCGGTGGTGGCGCCGGAGCTTGAATTCTACCTGGTCAAGAAGAACCTCGATCCCGACTATCCGCTCGATGCCGCCGTTGGCCGCTCCGGCCGCAAGGAACCCGGTGGCCAGGCCTATGGCATCGATGCGGCCAACGACTTCGACCCGATTGTCGAGGACATCTACGATTATTGCGAAGCCATGGAACTCGACGTCGACACGCTGAGTCACGAAAGCGGACCAGCCCAGCTGGAAATCAACTTCAACCATGGAGACCCTCTGGAACTGGCTGACCAGGTCTTCCTGTTCAAGCGGACCGTCAGGCAGGCGGCGCTCAAGCACGACATGTACGCCACCTTCATGGCCAAGCCGCATGAGAACGAACCTGGCTCTTCGATGCATATGCACCAGTCGGTGATGGATGTGCGCACCGGCAAGAACGTTTTCGCCGGCAAGGATGGAAAGCCTTCCAAGCTCTTTCTCAATCATATCGGCGGTTTGCAGCGCTACCTGGCGGCGGCGCTTTCCATGTGTGCGCCGAATGTCAATTCCTACCGCCGCCTGGTGCCTGACTCCGATGCGCCGACCAATGTCCATTGGGCCGTTGACAACCGCACGGTGTCCTTGCGGGTGCCTTCATCCGATACCTCCAACTTGCGGGTGGAGAATCGCGTCCCCGGCGCCGATGCCAATCCCTACCTTGCCTTCGCCGCCTCTCTGGCCTGTGGCTATCTCGGCATGACCGAGCGCATCAAGCCTTCCGATCCGGTCGAGGGTTCCGCCTACCGCTATGCCCACACCCTGCCGATCAGCCTCGACGAGGCACTCGACAAACTGAACTACACCAAGGCGCTGAAGATGGCGCTCGGTGAAAAATTCGTGCAGGCCTATATTGACGTGAAATACGAGGAGATGCAGCACTATCGCCGCGTGATCAGTTCCTGGGAGCGGGAGTATCTCCTCCTCAATGTCTGATTGCGGCTTGCCGGATTGATTGTAAGATCGTCGAATCGCTGGAGAAAGACCGAGGTGGGAATGCGGGCGTATCTGGGCGTCTTGGCTGTGGTATTCACGGTGTTGCTGTCGCTGCCTGCAACGGCCGGGAAGGGCGACCGGGCGCCGGCCTATGAGGCCGTCGCCGAACAGGTCGCGGAAATCCTCAATCGCAAGGAGCGGTTGCCACTGCCGCTCGAACGGATCCGGTCCGCCCTCCAGGCCCATTACGTCCGCGATAACGGCACCATCTACTGGGTCGGAAGCGGGCGGATGACGCCGTTCCTGCAGCGATTGGCCGACGCCGGCCGCGATGGATTGAATCCGGCCGACTATCCGCTCGATGGCCTTATCAGCCTGCGTGATGCGGTAACGCCAGAGGATGCCTTCGTGGCCGCCCAGGCCGAACTCTATTTTTCAGCCTTCTTCGTGGCCTATGCTGCGGATCTGAAGATCGGCCGTGTGACCCCCCAGAAGGTCGACCCGCATCTCTTCCGCAACCGCAAGACTATCGATGTGCTGCGGGTGCTGACCGAACTGAAGAAGCAGCGGGATCCTGGCAAGTTCCTCTCGATGTTCGAGTCGCGCAATCCCCACTACCAGGCCCTGAAGAAGATGCTGGCGCTCTATCGCGGCATGGCTGACTCGACGGCCTGGCCAGCCATCGCAACCGGTGAGAACATCAAGCCCGGCGGCAGCGACTCGCGCCTTCCGCAGATCCGCAAGCTGCTGATGCTGACGGGTGACCATGACGGCAGCGGCGGCGGCACCAGCTATGATGCGGCAACGGTTGCCGCCGTGAAGCGTTTCCAACAGCGCCACGGCCTAGAGGCCAAGGGCCTCATCGGAAAGCAGACCATTCTTGCCATGAATGTCCCGCCTGCAGAGCGCATCAAGCAGATCACGCTCAACATGGAGCGCTGGCGCTGGATGCCGGAAAATCTTGGCGACTATCATTACATGGTCAACTTGGCGGCCTTTGAGCTTCAGGAAGTCCAGCAAAACGACATCATCGACCGCATGGACGTGGTGGTGGGGGCTGTGGCCACCCAGACGCCGGAGTTTTCCGGCGAAATGTCCTATGTGGAAATCAACCCGACCTGGACGGTTCCCTATTCGATTGCCTCCAAGGAGATGCTGCCGAAGCTCCGCAAGGACCCATTCGCCTACGCTGCCGATTTCGACGTCTTCGAAAGTGGCAATCTGACATCATGGGGGCGCATCAACTGGAATGCCTATGGCCCCGGAAACTTTCCCTTCACGTTCCGCCAGCACCCCGGACCAAAGAACGCCCTCGGCCGGGTGAAGTTCATGTTGCCCAATAAGCACAACATCTATCTCCACGACACGCCGGCCAAGGACAAGTTCCAGCAGACGACCCGGGCCTTCAGCCATGGCTGCATCCGCCTGTCGCGGCCGATCGACTTTGCCTACACGGTGGTTGGTGGTATCGCCGGTTGGTCCAAGACGAAGATCGACGGCACCATCGCGTCAGGACAGACGGTGCGGGTACCTTTGCCGCGCAAGATCCCGGTGCACCTGATCTATGCGACGGCGTTTCAAGGACGCTACGGCATCGAATTTCGCCCCGATGTCTATGGCCGTGATCGCAAGTTGCAGGCGGCGCTGTCCGGCAAGCCCGCCGGCTGAGACCTTCAGGAACTTGGCTATGGCGCTCCCGCGGCGGGCGCGAGGCGTGACAGTGCTGGCTTGGCGTCGGCGTGGCCGGCCGCATCGGCGCGCTGATACCATGACAGGGCCAGCATGGCGTCGGCTTCGGCCACCCGTGTCTTGCCGATGACGTCTGGATCGTAGCTTCTCGCCATCCCGATCGCGCCATCCGCCGATCCGAGCGCATAGGCCGCAGCATAGGCCTGGCGCGCCTTGACGACATCATTTGCGGCCAGGGCAACGTGACCCTGATCAATCAGCGCTGTGACCTTCGCGGCCGCAGTGACAGCAGTAACCGACTGCGGCATGGGGGCCGGGATCGCGGATGCTTCGCCTGGTTTGGCGTCATCGGCGGGTTTGAGTGTTGCGTTTGCGGGCGGTGCCGATGCCTGAATGATCTTCACGGGCTCGGCGATGGCAACCGTCATTTCACGCGCCGGACTGGCCAGTTCGCCAGTCTTCGCCTCAACGGCGGCGATCGTCAGATCAATGGTCGGCTTGGGTGCGGCGGTCACCACCAGATTGGCATGCGACAAGTCCGAGAGGGGCAGGAGCCAGCTCTTGTCGTTGCGCCGCGATCCGGCCGTGAGGTAGGCCGTGTCAGGCAGGCCGGAGATCTTCACGATAAGGTCTTGCCCGGTGAAGGCGGGTTGCGCCGACACGCTGAGCGGGATCTCGGTATTGAGATGACCCGACGCATCCGCAACATCGAGCTTGGCGATCTGGATCGGCTTCTTCGACGGCGCGGCAGTGACTTGCGGGTCTGCCGCTGCAACCGCGACCCCCTCAACCGACGGGGCTTGTTCGCGTGCCGAGGCGTAGAGCCGGGAGGCGCCGTCGATGATGTCCTGGTGCTTGGCTGCGACATAGCCTGCGGTACCGCCAGCGGCCACCGCCGCGACCGCCGCCAAGACATAAACCCCCGTAAGGCTCAGCCGGCTGTAGCCGCTGATGGGGCGCTGTCGCCCCGGCCGCCGTGGCCGCTGAAGGGCCGGGCGATTGGCCAGCTCCCGCCGGCTGTGCGCGGCGGTGTCGGCAAAGTCGCGGCGCGTTTCGAGCAGTTCCGCATATCCTGGCGCCATCGGGGATGCGACCTGACTGCGATAGCGTTCCGCCAGCATTTCGGGCGACCGTTCGTGGGAAGCCGGGAAGAACCAACTTGGGTCGGACTGCGCGCCAGCATCCTGCGCTTCCAAGGGCTCGCCATCTGTTATCTGGACGGCATCTTGCGGCTGCTTCAATGGAGTTGCCATGCGAACCTCCCGCCTGAACATGAACCGGCTTTTCGCCGGCGATTCGAATGTTCGAGCGCCCCCTGCAAGGAGCCTCACGCCGTCGTGAACGGCTGGATCGTGCCGGTCAATTGTGGCAAAGGGCGGGCCGAAATATGAATTCCTGCAGCATCAGCGGTCGGCAAGCGGCACGTAATCGCGGGCCGGTGGGCCGTCGTAAAGCGTGAGTGGCCGAATAAGGATGTTGTTCTGCAACTGTTCCAGGCATTGCACGGTCCAGCCCGGAACCCGGCCCACCGCAAAGATCGGCACGAAGAGATCGGGCGCGATGCCATTGAGATAGTAGATGACGCCCGAATAGAAATCGACATTCACGTTGACGCCAAAACGGGCATAGGGCTTCATCGCCGCCACGACGGCCTGGAGGATGGCGAACCATTTCGGCTCGCCCATCTCGGCGCTCAGCTTCTGCACCCCATCGCGCATGTGCCGTGCCCGTGGGTCCTCGGTGCGGTAGACCCGGTGGCCGAAGCCGGTGACGGCTTCTCCGGCCGCGCGCTTGGCCTTCACATAGGCGGCGGCATTCTCCGGTTCGCCAATCTCCTGGGCCATGCGCATCACGTCCTCTGCCGCGCCGCCATGGGCAGGGCCCGACAGGGCGGCGATGGCCGAGGTTATCGCCGCATGCAGATTAGCCTCGGTGCCGATCACCACGCGGGCCGTGAAGGACGATGCGTTGCTGCCATGCTCGGCATGCAGGATGAGGTCCCGGTCCATGAGTTGTGCTGCATCTGGCGAAGGCGTCCTCCCGGTGATCATCTTGAGGAAGTTCGCCGCATGGGAAAGGGCCGGGTCGCCGTCCGGAACCGGTTTTCCATTGCGGATCGCCTGATGGGCGGCGACGACCATCGGCACTTGCGCCGTTAGCCTGATGCCCTTGGCCCGTGTCGCTTCGACGGAATTGTCGGCCGTGTCGGGCTCCACGGCGGCCAGCGCCGAAACCGCGGTGCGCAGAACATCCATGGGATGGGCATTCTTCACGGCTTCGATGATCGCGACGATCTGCGCCGGCAGCTTGCGGGCGGCCTTCAACTCGGCATCGAAAGCAGCAAGCTGCGACGTCGTCGGCAATTCGCCGTGCAGCAGCAGATAGGCGGTTTCCTCGAAGGTCGACTGCTCGGCCAGGTCGTGGATCGAATAACCCCGATAACGAAGCTCGCCAGCCTTGCCATCGATGAAGGTCGTGGCAGAGCGCTCGAAATAGACGCCTTTCAGTCCGCGATGGATTTCGATCTTTTCTTCTGCTGACATGGCGCCGTTCCATAGGTGATTTGACATGAGCGTGATTGACGAAGCCAAGGCCAAAATCAAGGGAAGAAAATTGAAACTGGTGATGCCAGAGGCGGAGGATGACCGCATCCGCCAGGCCGCGGACGGCCTTGTGGCGGAGGATCTCGCAGCGCCGATCATCTTCGCTGCCGCGGATGTGCCGGAACCTCGACCCGAACACATTGCCCTCGTACGGGCGCGTCGCGACAAGATGACCGAGTCCATGGCGGCGCGGCTGCTCAGGAAGCCGCTGTACCGGGCAGGCGCCATGGTGGCGGCGGGCGAAGCTCACGCCATGCTGGCGGGTGCAGCTAACCCAACGGCGCGAGTAATCGAGGCAGCATTGATGACGATTGGCCTGGCCGCCGGGATTGAAACGCCTTCGAGCTTTTTCCTCATGCAATGGCCGGAGCGGCGGCTGGTCTTTGCCGATTGCGCTGTCAATGTTCAGCCGGGGCCGGCCGAACTCGCCGACATCGCCATCGCGTCGGCCACAAGCGCCGAGGCCTTCCTGAAGGATGAGCCACGGGTGGCGCTACTCTCGTTCTCGACCAAGGGCAGTGGCAATCACCCCGACGCCGACAAGGTGATCGAAGCACTGCGGATCGCCAAGACCAGGCGGCCGGACCTCAACATTGATGGCGAATTGCAGGGCGACGCTGCGCTCTCCGAATCCGTCGCCGCCAAGAAGTTGAAGGACTCTGGTGATGTGGCCGGCCGTGCCAATGTCCTGGTGTTTCCCGATCTCGATGCCGGCAACATCGCCTACAAGCTGACCCAGTATCTGGCCGGTGCCCAGGCCATCGGGCCGATCCTGCAGGGCTTTGCCGGACCTGTGTCCGATCTGTCGCGTGGGGCCAGCGTCGACGACATCGTCGCGACTGGTGTCCTGCTTCTGGCGATGTCAGCGGCCGATTAGGCCAAGAACATCACCCGCAATCGTCAACTCCTCGTTCGCCGGCACCACGAAGACCTGTTCCATCGGGACACCGAGCCATTTGAGGTGAGACAGGATCCGCGCCCGCACCGGCCCGGCGTTCTCGCCCACGCCACCCGTAAAGACGATGGCGTCGAGACCGCCGAGAGCCGGCACCAGAGAGGCGGCATGACGGGCCGCCGAGTAACAGTAGTAGTCCACCGCTTCCAGCGCCTCTGGCCGGTCACTGGCGAGAAGGATGCGCATGTCGGGTGAAATGCCCGAGAGGCCAAGCAACCCGCTCTTGCGGTAGAGCAGGTCCTCGAGCGCGTCGAGGCTGAGATGTTCGTCGCGCATCAGGGCCACCAGCACGCCAGGATCGATGGAGCCGGTACGGGTTCCCATCACCAGACCGTCGGCAGTGGAAAATCCCATGGTCGTGGCGACACTCTTGCCATCGAATATTGCACACATGGAGGCGCCCGATCCGAGGTGGGCCGCGAGCAGCCTGCGCGGCAGGGGCTTCCCTGTCTGCAGGGGCAGGGCATTCACCACGTGGTCATAATTGAGACCGTGGAACCCGTAGCGGCGATAGCCCTTTTCGAAATAGGCCCTTGGCAGCGGCAGCCGCGTCGCAAGCTCGGGCTGGGTTGCATGGAAAGCGGTGTCGAAACAGGCGATATTGGGCACGTCCGGCGCCACCCGCCGCATTTCCCGCAGCACGCCGAGGCCAAAGGGCAGATGCAGCGGTGCCAGCGAGCGCAACCGTTCAAGATCCTGGTGTACGGCGTCGTTGACTGCGACCGGCGTCACATAGCGTGCACCGCCATGCACGATGCGGTGGCCGATGCCATTGAACCGGGCCGGCTCATGGCCATTGTCGGCCAGCCATTCGGCAGCGATCAGCAAGGCCTCGGTCGGCGACGCCACCTCCGGCAGGCTCTTTGCCGCATGCCCGTCGATCTCCAGCCGCGGCATGGAGCCGATGCCGGACACCTGACCCTTGAGGATGAGGTTCGCTGCCTTGCCGAACACCGCGAACTTGAGTGATGACGAGCCTGCATTGAGGACGAGGATCGATGTCATCGCGCGTCCGTCCGGCTTCAGCGATTGATCGCCGCCATGGCCGCTGGCGCATAGCGCTCACCTGCCGCAGCACCCGCTGGAAACATGGCGGACAGCGCGGCCGAATCTTCCGGGCTCAGGACAACCTCGGTCGCTGCGGCATTCTCCTCGAGATACTGCCGCCGCTTGGTTCCTGGAATCGGGACGATGTCATCGCCCTGTGACAGAACCCATGCAAGAGCGAGTTGCGCCGGTGTGACCTTGAGCTGCTGGGCCATGGCCTGAAGCCTGGTCAGGAGCGCGGCATTCCTTTCGAAATTCCCAGATTGAAAGCGCGGTGCATTGCGGCGATAGTCCGTCCCGTCAAGGGAGTCTGGAGATGTAAAGCGGCCGGTGAGAAACCCGCGGCTGAGCGGACTGTAGGGGACGAAGCCGATGCCGAGCCGCCGGACCGTGGGCAGGATCTCGCTTTCGACATCGCGTGACCACAAGGAATATTCGGTCTGCAGCGCAGCAATCGGATGAACGGCATGGGCCCGTTCGATAGTGATGGGCGCAGCCTCCGATAGGCCGAGATGGCGCACCTTGCCAGCCGTGACGAGGTCAGCCATGGCGCCGACCGTATCCTCGATCGGCACGTTTGGATCGACGCGGTGCTGATAGTAGAGGTCGATGACATCGATGCCCAGGCGCTTCAGGCTCGCATCGCAGCAGGCCGTCACATAGTCGGGTCTGCCGTTCACGCCGAGAAACTCGCCCTTCGGCCCCCGCATGTTGCCGAACTTGGTGGCGACCACGAAGCGGTCCCGCTTGCCCTTGATGGCACGGCCAACCAGTTCCTCGTTCTTGCCCACGCCATACATGTCGGCGGTATCGAGAAAGGTGATGCCGAGCTCCAACGCCCGGTGGATGGTGGCGATCGATTCCGCCTCGTCCTGTCCGGCATAGAATTCCGACATACCCATGCAGCCGAGGCCTTGGGCCGAAACCGTGAGGGGGCCGAGTTGGCGTGTCTTCATTGGGCAATCTCCCGTGGGTTCGGCCCCTGTCATGGGGGCCACCAGACCGCAGTCTAATGCATCAGGCGAGCAAGTGAAGATCCAGGCGAGGCCGAAACCGCAGCCCTCATGCAACTGGTCCACCGGCGAAGGGACGGCCAGGCGATGTCACCTGGCCATCCGTCGCTCCGGCGCCATGCGGTTCGCGGCTGAATCACGCGCCCTTCTGAGGCCGCATGTCTTCTTTGCGGATCCCCGCCACCTCGACTGGCTTCTTCATCGCGTCGCGGCGGAACGG
>JAGRLX010000040.1 GCA_020441605.1 Alphaproteobacteria bacterium | reverse complement strand
TGCCGGGTCCCACAGGAAGGGCTGTCCCTCGGCCGGGCAGAGGGCATAGCGGAAGAACTTGTCGCGGGCCCATTCGCCGATATGAGTCGCCGTCACATAGCGGATGTTGTCGAAGTTGAAGCACAGCACCGCGCCGAGGCCGGCGAAGCGGATGGCCTCCTGGGCCCGCTTCAGCCGCTCTTTCGACATCCGGCTGTAGTCGATGCCTTGCTCCCAATCCTTGGCCTGTTGGCCCCAGGCGGCAGTGGAATATGGGCTGTTGTACTTCATGTTGGATCCTCCGCGCGTTCCTGCTTCTTATTCCGCTATGTCTGTCGACCAGTCGTGGGTTTCGATGATCTGCTTCAGCCGCGACAGGAAGGCGGCGGAATAGGCGCCATCGAAGGCACGGTGGTCGAAGCTCTGGCCCAGCACGCCCATGAGGCGCGGGGCAATGAAGTGGCCCTCCGCCGTCTCGACCACGGCGGGCCGCATGCGGATGGCGTCGGCCGACAGGATGGCCACCTGCGGGGCGTTGATGATGGGGGACGTAAACAGCGTGCCGAAGGCGCCGTTGTTGGTGATCGAATAGGTGCCGCCGGAGAGATCGTCCGCCGTCAGCTTGCCGTCGCGCGCCTTGGCGATCATACGCCCCATGGCCTTGGCCAGCCCGGCAACGGTCAGATCTTCGGCATCGCGGATCACGGGAACGACCAGACCCTTATGATCGAGGTCGACGGCAATGCCGAGATGGACTGCTGCCGACGGCTGCAGCGTCGTGCCGTCGAACCGGGCGTTGATGTTGGGGAAGGCCTTGAGCGCCAGGCAGGTCGCCCGTGCAATGAATGGCAGATAGGTGAGCGCAAAGCCGGTCGCGGCCTTGAATGACTGCTTGTGCCGGCTGCGGTAGGCCTCCACGTTGGTGAAGTCGATCTCGACTGCCTGGAACACATGCGGGATGGTCCGCCAGTTCTCGACCAGCCGGTCAGCCGTCTTTTGACGGATTGACGAGAGCGGCACACCACCCGACGGGGCAGAAGGACCTGGAGCAGGAGTGGGCGCAGAGGCCGCACCTGTTGAAGCCCGTGCGAGAGCGGCTTTCACGTCACTCTCGGACACGCGGCGGAGGTTCTTCGACTTGGCATAGGCCGTGACGGCCTCGATGCTCGCACCTTGTTCCACGATCGATCGCCGGGCGAGCGGCGAAATGGCGATGCCATCCGCCGTTTTCGCCCTGCCAAATTGCGCAGTCGGGGTCTTCACCTCCGCGAAGGCCGAGAGCGCCGGAGCGGGCTTCGCCGGAGCGGCGGCAGCGGCAGTCCCATCCGTTCCGCCCAGAACGGCGACCACGGCACCGACCTTCGCCGTCTGCCCTTCGCCAACCCTGATCTCGCTGAGCTTGCCCGCGGCGATTGCCTCGACCTCGACCGTGACTTTATCGGTCTCGACCTCGAACAGCTTGTCGCCGGTCTTGACGTTGTCGCCGACCGCCTTGAACCAGGTCAGGATCTTGCCTTCTGCGACGGTCTCGCCCAACTGCGGCATGATGACGGTGTCACTCATGGCTCAGCCGTTCATCACGCGCGAAATCTTGTCGACGACGCGCGCCGCATTGGGCAGCGCCAGGTCCTCGAGATGGTCTGCGGCGGGGAGCGGAATGTGCGGCGTGGTGATGCGCACGATCGGCCCGTCGAGATCCCAGAACGCCTCGTCCGCCACGATGGAGGCGATCTCCGCGCCCCAGCCGAGGAGGCGAGGGTTCTCTTCCACGGTGAACAGGCGGCCGGTCTTCGCCACCGAGCCGAGGATCGTCTGCGTGTCGAGGGGCACGAGCGAACGCACGTCGATCACTTCCGCATCGATGCCATGGTCGCGGGCCAGGATCTCGGCCGCTTCGAGCGCGCGCGGCACCATCAGCGCCAGCGCCAGGATCGTGCAGTCCCTGCCGGGGCGCAGGACCTTGGCCGTGCCCAGCGTGTCAAGGATCTCGCCGTCCGGCACCTCGCCCTTGGTGGCATAGAGCGCCTTGTGTTCGTGGAAGATCACCGGGTTGTTGTCGCGCACCGCGGCGGCCATCAGGCCGATGACATCGACCGGCGAGGAGGGCGCCACCACCTTGAGGCCTGGGATCATCATGGTCCAGTTCTCGATCGATTGCGAATGCTGCGCCCCGAAGCGCACACCCGCGCCATTGCCGGTGCGAATGACCAACGGGCAGGTGAGCTGGCCATTGCTCATGTAGGCGAGTTTCGGCATCTCGTTGGCGATGAAGTCGAAGCAGACCGCGGCGAAATCCGAGAACATGATCTCGGCGATGGGGCGGAGCCCGGTCATCGCCGCACCCATGGCCGCACCCAGGATCGCCTGCTCGGCTATGGGCGTGTCGCGCACGCGGAGCGGGCCGAACTTCTCGTAGAGACCTACGGTTGCCTTGAACACACCGCCGGCCTTGGCCACATCCTCGCCGAGGAACACGACATTGTTGTCGCGTTCCATCTCCTGGGAGATGGCGCGGATCACCGCGTCGCGATAGCTCAGTTCCGCCATGCCCAGCTTCCATCGGCGTAGACATCCGCCGTCAGCAATTCGACCGGCGCCTGCGGGGCCGCCTTGCAGGCCGTGGTCGCTTCCTCGACCTTGCGCATGCTCTCCGCATCGATGGCTTTCATCTGATCCTCAGTGATGCCGAAGTCGGCCAGCCGCTGCTTGTAGATCTTGATCGGGTCGCGCTCGAGCCAGCGCTCCAGCTCACCCGGTGGACGGTATTTGCCGGGATCGGCGCGCGAATGACCGGAATGGCGATAGGTCAGGCATTCGATCAATGACGGGCCGCCGCCGTCTCTCGCCTTTTTTATCGCCTCCTGCGCGGTTCGATAAACCACGTCGGCATCATTGCCGTCGATCAGGATGCGCGGCAGGCCATAGGCGGAGGCACGGTCCGCCGCCGGATGCTCCACCGCCGTCACGTCGCCGATGGGTGTATATTCCATGTAGAGATTGTTCTCGCAGACGAAGACCACCGGCAGCTTCCAGACCGCGGCGAAATTGAGCGCCTCGTGGAACGCCCCGATATTGGTCGTGCCGTCGCCGAAGAAGCACACCGTCACATCCTTCTCGCCCAGGTACTGGGCCCGCCAGGCCGAGCCGCAGGCAATGCACAGATGGGCGCCGATGATGGCATAGGACCCCATGACGCCATGCTCGACCGATGTGAGATGCATGGAGCCACCCTTGCCGCGCATCAGCCCGTTGTCGCGCAACATCAACTCGCCCAACACACCCTCCATCGAGGCGCCGCGCGCCAGCGTGTGGGCGTGGCCGCGATAGGTGCAGAACGACTTGTCGCCCTTCTCCATGGCCACCGCGAAGCCCGCGGCGATCGCTTCCTGGCCCAGAGACAGGTGGCTCGTGCCCTTGATCAGGTTCTGCAGGAACAGGTCATAGGCCCGTTTCTCGCAATCTCGGATCTCCACCTGCAGCCGGTACAGCTCAAGACGCTTGTCGAGACCTATGTCGTCATTCGTTGGCGGTTTCTTCGCTTTCGTCATGTCCTACACCAGTTGCGACTTGACCCACTCGATTTCCTTGCTGACATAGTCGACAATGTCGCCAGTCTTCAGCTCGTCGGGCAATACGTCCCACGTATAGGTCTCAATCTCGAGCTGGTCCGAAAGCCGGTGCTTCTTCTGGAACGCCAGGGCTTCAGCAATCGCGAAGCGCGTGGACTTGAATGGACCGAGATCCTCAAGAAAGACCGGCACGTGGAAATGGATGCGCCATTCGCACGGGACCGGGTTCTTCTCCCAAGCGGCGATCGCATCCTCGAGATTGAGAAAGCGTGTGATGACACCATCCTGCGTGCGTTGATGGGTCTGGGTCAGGTAGATCGTCCTGGCATATTTCCTGATGGCGTCAACCATCTCCTGGGTCACCTGGGGAACCATCATGGCGGCCGCTTCCTGCAGTTTCCAGACACTGATCTCGTTGTCCTTCAATGCCTGCAAGGATCCGGTGATATCCTCGTATTCGACGGCCTGATGGCAGATGTCATAGACCACGCCGACATGGCGGGCCATGATCGCGCGTGCATCGTCCAGGTTTGCACCGGTCTTGCCCGCGAGATTCCGAAAGGAATCCTCCGTGCGCAGGTGATTGTTGAAGAAGCTGATGGTTTCGGGCGTCGTCTCCAGAAAGCAGGCGGGCTCCGGTTCGATGGCCAGGGTGACGGTGCGGCCCTTGTAGCGGTGGATATTGTTGACGTGGGTTGCCAGCTTGCGGATGTTCTCAGCGTAGGCTGCAACGACGGCCTCGCTCGTTACATTGGGCTTGAAACCGAGTGGCGGCGTCTGGATCGACGGGTTGACGAAATCCGGCGCAACATCGGCAAGAATGGTGGCCACGTTCATGGTGTATTTCAGACGGGTCTCCGAACTCCAATCTGGTTCGTAAACCTGTTCCTTCACGATCTGGTTCTTGAACGGCCCGTGGGGAAAGGCATTGACCGTGTAGAGATACATGTCGTGGTCATCGAGAAACATGCGAAGATCGGCGCGCTTCTCGGGTGAGTTGATCAGCGTTTCCGAGGTGGCACCAGAGATGCGCAGCGACACACCGAACTTGTCCGAAGGGCATACGTTCTTCTTCACCTGCGGCACGTATTTGCGAAGGCTTGCCCAGATATCGTCCCACGTATCACCCGGGTGGACGAGAGTTGAATACGTCAGGTGTCCCATTCCGTTGGCGAGCTGCATGCCGTTCTCCCGCGAGCATTGAGCCAATCTTGACGGCAGTGTGCCCAAGAAGAGAGTAGCGGAGGTTCTGAAAAATTCTCAAAATGATAAACTTCTGCAGCAAGGTTGGAGCTGGGTCCGTTAGGATCATGATGCGGACTTCATCCGCGCAGCCTATTCGCCCTGGCAATTGGGAGCCGGGAGTCTTGCGCGGACCATGACAAGAGCAAGAAAGCGCCGCGGTCGGTGTGGGAGGCAAGGATGTCGTGCTCAGTCAAGGACGGGTCGATCATCGTTACTGGTGCGCGGCGCAGGCGTTGCGCAGGGCTCGTGCCAGGTCTCGAACTGGCAGGCGCTGACACCTGTACGGTCGAGCGTTATCCGTTGAGATGTCACATCAGTGTGAAGGATGTCGAGGATGTTGCCATCGTGGTTTCGGCGGATACGACCAATCGAAACCCCATGGCGCCCGCTGTGACCATCGCCGTGGGGTCTTTGGCGGCGTGGCGGCAGAGCGGCGCTGACATGAAAAGAGGACAGGAGATCGCATCATGAAGGCTGTGAGATTTCACGCCGCGAAAGACATTCGCGTGGAAGATGTTCCTGCGCCTTCGAGCAAGCTTGGTCCGCATGACGTGCTCATCAAGCCGCTGGTGACAGGCATCTGCGGCACCGATCTGCATGAATATATCGCCGGCCCGATTGTGACGCCGCAGGCGCCGCATATCTATACAGGAGCGACCAACCCGCAGATTCTCGGGCACGAGTTCAGCGCCGTCGTGGCCGACAAGGGACCGGAGGTAAGCAACGTCAAAGTCGGCGACCGTGTCTCCATCCAACCTCTGATCTCGCCGCGCGACGACTATTACGGTCGGCGCGGACTCTATCATCTCAGCGAAAAGATGGGCTGTGTGGGGCTCAGCTGGGCCTGGGGCGGCATGTCGGAGTATGCCGTGGTCAATGATTACAATGTGGCCGTGGTGCCTGACGGCGTGAGCGACGTTCAGGCAGCCATGATCGAGCCGGCAGCGGTCGCCGTCTATGCGGCGGATCGCGGCGGAGTGACGTCAGGATCGACGGTCCTCATCTCGGGGCTCGGGCCGATCGGCGCGCTGACGCTGCTGGCCGTTAAGGCAGCTGGTGCCGCGGTCATCTTCGTAAGCGAGCCAAATGCCTATCGGAGGAGCCTCGCCAAGCAACTCGTGCCGAGCGCCATTTGCCTTGACCCGACGAAGACTGACGTGCCGGCCTTCATCAAGGACCATACCGAAGAGGGCGTTGGCGTCGATGTCGCCATCGAATGCGTCGGCCTCGAAGCGAGCCTCAACGCCTGTGCCGCCTCGGTCCGGCGCCAGGGCAAGGTGGTGCAGACCGGATTGCACATGAAGCCCGCGGCGATCGATGCGATGCTCTGGGCGCTGAAGGACATCACGGTTGAAGCGACGTGGTGCTACCCGGTGCAGTGCTGGCCGCGCATCATCCGGATGGTCGAGGCGGGGCTCCTGCCGGTGGAGAAAATCTGTACCGCCCAGATCGACGCGGACGATGTCGTGAGCAAAGGGTTCGACGCGCTGCTCGACAAGTCCGTCAACCACATGAAAATTCTGGTGACCGTATGAGGCAGGCATGAACCGGAAGAATTCCCCCGTCAAAGTCGCCATGATCGGCCTCGGCTGGTGGGGCAAGAAAATGACGGCCGTGCTGAAGAAAGCACAGGACAACATCGAGATCATCTGTGCGGCCGAACCCAACCCGGAGGGCGAGGACTTCGCGAGGTCCAACGGCTTCACGCGCCATGCCGACTTCCGGGCGGCGATCGCGCATCCTGGCGTCGAAGCAGTGATCCTTGCCACACCCCACTCGCTACATGCCGAACAGATCGAGCAGGCGGTGGCGGCGGGAAAGCACATCTTCTGCGAAAAGCCCCTGGCGCTGACCCGAGCCGGCGCCGAGGCCGCCGTGAACGCCTGCGCTGCGGCAGGGCTGGTGCTGGGCATGGGGCACGAGCGGCGCTGGGAGCCGCCCGTGGCCGATATGCTGGAGAAGGCGAGAACGGGACAGCTTGGCCGCATCCAGCAGATCGAAGGCAATTTCAGCCACGACAAGTTCACCACGCTCGATGCAAGCAACTGGCGGCTCAACGCCGCTGAGGCGCCGGTCGGCGGCATGACCGCCACCGGCATCCATCTCACCGATCTCGCAACGGCCCTGCTAGGTCCGGCGCGCGACCTCCGGGTGTCGTGCGAGCGCCTCTCTTCGAGCATCCCGCAGGGCGACACCATGAGCGTCCACATCCGTTTCCAGGGTGGGGGCACGGCATATGTTTCCGCGTCGCTCGCCATGCCGTTCATCTCGCGCTTCGCGGTCTTCGGCTCGAAGGGCTGGATCGAAATCCGCGACAAAGCCCATGTCGAAGCGCCTGCCGGCTGGGTGGTGACGTCGGCGATGGCAGGTGGACCCATCACGGTCGCCGAAGTGCCTCCGGCAGAGCCTGTGAAGGACAACCTCGTTGCCTTCGCCAAGGCCGTGCGCGGCGAGGCGACGTACCCGATTTCAGGCGACGACATGATTGCCAACATCGCCATTCTCGAAGCCATCGTCGCGTCCGCCGCACGGGATGGCGCGGTCGTAACACTCTAGGAATAGGAGCCCGAGCCATGAAGGCGCTTGTATTTGAGAAGCCTGATCAGCCGATCATCGTCGATGCGCCGATGCCGACGATCAAGGATACCGAAGTTCTGGTGCGGACACGGACCGTCGGCATCTGCCACTCGGACTATGAACTTCTCGCCGGGCGGTACATCATACCGATTTCCTATCCGGTGACTCCGGGCCACGAGTGGTGCGGCGAGATCGTGGAGGTCGGCAGGGCCGTCAAGAACTTCAAGGTTGGCGACCGGGTGGTGGGGGAATGCGTGGTGCGGACGCCGGAGCGTCTGCACCACTTCGGATTCTCCATGGATGGTGCGGACCGCCAGTATTTCAGCGTCAATCCTGATTGGCTGCACAAGTTGCCGGACAGCGTGGATGACAACCGTGGCGCCCTGATCGAGCCGTTCACCTGTGGCTTCTATGCCGTGTTGCGTTCAGGTGGAACCAATGCCAGCGAAACCGTCGTGGTGTCGGGCGGAGGGACCATCGGCCTCGTGTCGGCCGCCGCCGCCATCGGCATGGGCGCCAATGTGATCGTAGTCGATCCGATCCAGACCCGGCGCGACATCGCGCTCAAACTGGGAGCGTCCGAGGCGCTCGATCCCGCCATCGCCGGCGAGCGGATCAAGGAGGTGACCCAGGGCCGTGGTGCCGACCTGGTGATCGAGGCCGCAGGGCATAGCGCCTCGCTGGCGGCTTCCCTGGACTATGCCGGCCAGGATGGCCGCATGTCGATGGTGGGCATCAATATCGGCCAGAAGATTCCGGCCAATCTGGGCCTGATCCAGATGAAGAATCTAACCGTGCGCGGCTGTATCGGGTCTCCCGGTGTATGGCCCGCCGCAATCCGCTTCCTGGAACGCACGGGCATCGACCTGTCGCCGATCCAGACTCATCACTTCAGCCTGACAGAGGCGGTCGAGGCCTTCGAACTGGGCAAAAATCCGCAAGCCTGCATCAAGGTCACACTCAATACGAAGGGGCTGAACTGATGGAACGCCACGCGCTGATCGCCGGTGTCTCCGGTATCATTGGCCGCCACCTTGCGGAACACCTTACCACCGTGAAAGGTTGGACCGTCAGCGGCATCTCCCGCCACAAGCATGATCTGCCGAAATGCGTGAAGCATGTCGCGGTCGATCTCACGGACGATTTGGCAGTGAAGACCGCGCTCCAGGACGTGAAGCCCACGGACGTGTTCATTACCACCTGGATGCGCCAGCCCACCGAGGCCGAGAACTGCAAGGTGAATGCGGGAATGGTGCGAAACCTGCTGCAGGCGATGGAGGGAAAACCCGTCAAGCATGTAGCGCTCGTCACCGGCCTGAAACATTACATGGGGCCATTCGAGGCCTATGCCAAAACCAAGATGATCACGCCGTTCCGTGAGGAACAGCCACGGCTTCCCTATCAGAATTTCTATTACGATCAGGAAGACGAACTCTTCGCCGCGGCCGAAAAGCAGGGTTTCGGCTGGTCGGTGCACCGTCCGCATACGCTGATCGGCTATACGGTCGGCAACCAGATGAACATGGCAGCGACGCTTGGCGCCTATGCCGCGATCTGCAGGGAGACGGCACGGCCTTTCGTTTTTCCGGGATCGCCGCAGCAATATGAAGCGGTGGTGGACATCACCGATGGCCGGATCATTTCCAAGCAATTGGAATGGGCGGCGACGGAACCTCGGGCACGCAACAACGCGTTCAATATCGTCAATGGCGAGGTGTTCCGCTGGAACTGGCTGTGGCCGAAGCTCGCGGCCCATCTTGGTGTCGAGGCAGCGGATTATCCCGGCCATGCCCAGCCGCTCGAGAAGCAGATGGCCGGCATGGAGCCGGTGTGGGACAGGATTGTCGAGAAGAACGGCCTTCAGAAGAATCCGCTGAACAGGGTCGCCTCATGGTGGCACAGCGATGCCGATCTCGGCCGTATCATCGAGAATTTCACCGACATGACCAAGTGCCGTGACCTGGGCTTCACTGCCTATCAGAACTCGGTGCGTTCCTTCACCGATGCTTTTGACAGGTTCCGCGCGGCCAAGGTGCTGCCCTGACAGTCATGGGTGAGGGCTAACGCACATGAACCCGACTGCCACCGTTCCAGAAAGGCCGGCCAGACCTGGGCTTGCAGCGATGCCGCTGGCCAAGAGCTTCGTGACGGTTGTCGTCTCCACGTTGGCTCTCCTCCTCGTGTGCCTGGTATTCGCGCCGTCCAGTCTCTCCGGAGGGGCGCTGTCGGGGAGCCTGCCGTTTGCAGCGATCATCGCCATCGTTGGGCTCGGGCAATTGCTTGTCGTCCAGCAGGGCGGCTTCGATCTCTCGCTTCCCGGTGCCGTCTCACTCGCCGTTGTCGTATCGACGCATCATCCGCATCAGGACAACGCGCTCCTCTATCAGGCCGTGCTCATCGCGCTGGCCTTCGCCCTGTCGGCGGGCGTACTCAATGGCCTTCTGGTCAGCATCTTCCGCCTCAACGCAATCATCGCCACGATCGGAACCAATGCGCTGCTCTATGGCGCGGTCTTCGCCGTGTCGGGTGGTGTTCCATCGATCACGACGACCCTGCTTGCCGAGATCGCCGGCGGAGAAACCTTCGGCCTTCCCAACGCCGTCTTTTTTGCCCTGGCAGCGACCATCATCGTGTCCTTCATGTTGAAAAAGACGGTGGTGGGCCGCCGCTTCGAGGCGATTGGCGCCAATCCCCTTGCTGGCCGGGCAGCGGGCTTGCGGGTGCGTTTCCACCAGATGATGGCCTACGTGTATGCGCAGCTTCTCTACTGCCTGGCAGGTATCCTGATCGCCGGCATTACCCGCGAACCGACAGCCTTCCAGGGGGATAGCCTGCTGTTGCCCTCCGTTGCCGTTGTGGTGCTCGGCGGAACGTCCCTGCTCGGCGGCCGCGGCTTTCCGATTTCGACGGTGATTGCCGCCTTTTTCCTGAACCAATTGAGCCAATTCGCACTTGCAGTCGGCGTGCCGTTTTCGGCTCAAACCATCATCCAGGCCCTGGCCCTGGGTCTTGGTATCGGTGTTTACTCGATCCGCTGGACGGTAAACTTGAGAAAGACGACTGAAACCAGAAATGTGGAGGAAAAGATATGAAGTACGCGTCTTTTGGAAAAGGACTGGCCTTCGCTGTAACGGCTGCGGTCATGGCTCTCGGCTCTTCGACGCTTGCCAACGCTGAGGCTCCGTCGTGGTGCGGTCCGAAGCAGGCCTCGCTGGCCCTTCTCGATGGCTACGGCGGCAACAGCTGGCGCCAGGTGACCGCGGCATCGGGCGCACAAACCGCCTCGCTCTGCCCCAGCATCACCAAGTATGAGTATGTCGACGGCCAGGGTGACACCCAGAAGTCGATTTCCGACATCAAGGCCACAGCGGCCAAGGGCGTCGATGCGCTCGTGGTGTTCGGCGATGCCGGCCCGGCGGTGCTGCCTGCGATCACCCAGGTCTACAAGTCCGGCAAGGTCATCGTCCCCTATCGCGTCATCGTCGGCGGCAAGGAAGGCGAGAATTACTCGACGTTCGTCGGCACCACCTTTGTCGACAACGGCGTCTCCTGGGGCAACTGGATCAAGGGGCAGTTCCCCAATGGCGCGAATCTGCTGTATCTCAGCGGCCCCGCCGGCAATAGCCAAGGCCTCGAGCAGCTCGAAGGCCTCAAGAAGGTTCTCGGTCCGGAATACAAGTTCGTGAATCCCGAGCCCTTCGCCGTCACCAACTGGGATCCGGCTCTGACCCAGCAGGTGCTGACCGCCGAGATTGCCAAGAACGACAAGATCGACGTGATCGTTTCAGACTTCGGCCCCTCGCTGGTCGGTGCGCTGCCGCTTTTCCAGAAGTCCGGCCGGTCAATCCCGGCGCTTGCAACATCCGACGGCAACTCGCTCGGTTGCCTGTGGCATGACGTCAAGGACGCCAATCCGGACTTCAAACTGTTCACCGTCGCAACCGGCACCGACAACGTGCGCCTGGCCGTGCAGTGGGCCGTAGCCCTGGCGACGGACGGTAAGGTTCCGGATACCAATGTCTATGTGGCTCCGGCCTTCGAGGACTCCGTGACGGGCCAGCCCAACGCTGTGCAGTGCCGCAAGGAACTCCCCGGCGCCATCTATCTGTCTTCGGAACTGCCTGCCGAGGATCAGGCCAAGGCCGTCGGCCAGTAACGCGCAAATGGCCCCGGAGAGTGATTCTCTCCGGGGCGAATTCGCTCTAGATGGAACGCAGATCGAGGACGCACCAGACGTGACCGCGAAGAATAAGGACGCAGCCCCACGTGGTGAGGTGACGATCCATCTGGACGGCATCTTCAAGTATTTCTCAGGCGTTCCGGCGCTGCGCGACGTGAGCGTCGAGTTCCTGACCGGCGAAGTGCATGCCATCTTGGGGGAAAATGGTGCCGGCAAGTCGACCCTCATGAACATCATTTCGGGCGCTTTGCAACCCGATGAGGGCAGCATACGCTTCGGTGGGCAGCATGTTCCGCTCATGACCCCCGAGATCGCGGCCTCGCTCGGCATCGCCATCTGCTTCCAGCATCCGGCCATTCTCGAAGATCTGTCGGTGATCGAGAACCTGCGTGTGGCGCTGCCCGCGTCCATCTTTGCCGGCAAGGCGCCCCAGCACGTCGCCCAGCAGATGCTGGAAACCGTCGGTCTCGATGTGCCGTTGCGGATGCGGGCAGACGGGCTGACCGTGGCGCAAAAGCATCTTCTGGAGATTGCCAAGGCGCTTGCGCTCAAGCCCAAGGTGCTGATCCTCGACGAACCCACCGCATCACTCGATCAGGACGCGACCGACATGCTGTTCGGCCGCATCCGCGAAGTGGTCAAGGCGGGAACCTCGGTCATCTATATCACCCATCGGCTGGCGGAACTCCGCCAGATCGCCCAGCGCGTGACGGTTCTCCGCGATGGTCGTGTCCGCGGTGCCGCTATGGTCGACGACATCAGTGATGCCGAACTCGTCAGCCTCATCGTCGGCCGCACGCTCGGAACGGCATTTCCGCCGAAGCCTCAGGAGGTCTCGGCGGCGATCAACCTGTCGGTATCATCGTTGAGCGGCAAGGGCTTCAGGAACGTGAGTTTCGATGTTCCGAACGGGCAGATCATCGGCGTTGCCGGGGTCGCCGGCAATGGCCAGTCGGAGCTCATGCGCGTGCTTGCAGGCCTCCAACAGTCGGAGGATGGCGAGATCAAGCTGCGCGGGCGCGTGCTGACCCATGGCGAACTCCTGCACAAGGCGGCCTTCATGCCGTCCGACCGCCATCTCGAGGGGCTCGCCAGTGGTCTGACGGTGCGCGAGAATGCAACTTTTGCGGCGCTCGAGAAATTTGCCACCAACGGAATCATGCGCCGCGGCAAGGAACTCAGTCGGGTGCGGGAGACATTCGCGTCCTTGGCGGTAAAGGCGCCCAGCATCGAGGCGCCAATTCTGTCGCTCTCGGGCGGCAACCAGCAGAAGATCGTGATGTCCCGCGCGCTGATGTCGGATCCATTGGTGATCGTCGCCGATGAGCCGACCCAGGGTGTCGATGTCGGCGCGCGTTCCGAGATCTACCGTATCCTGCGCGATGTCTCGAATGCCGGAACGCCCGTCATCGTGAATTCTTCGGACGCGGTCGAACTCGAAGGACTGTGCGACAAGGTCATCGTCATGTCGCGAGGCCATGTGGCGGAGACCCTGACCGGCCCAGACGTTACGGAGGAGCGGATCGTCGCCGCTGCCGTGAAGGCCGAAACTCACGCCGTCCATGGTACCAAGGAGCCTGTGGGCAAGGCCGGTGGCGGCTGGCGTCACTTCCTTCAGTCCGACAATGCGCCTGCCGTTCCGCTGGCACTGGTCACCATTGTGCTGGGTCTCTACGTCTTCAGCCAAAACGCCAATTTCCTGTCGGCCTTCAACGTCTATAATATCCTCCTGCTGGCGACAGCGCTGGGGTTCATCGCGCTGGGACAGACGGTGGCCCTGCTGATGGGCGGCATCGACCTTTCGGTCGGCCCGCTGGCCGGCTTCCTTGTCGTCGTCGCATCGTTTTTCATGACCGATGCAAACTCAGGTGTCGAAGTATTCGTTGGCCTGGCGCTCATGTTCGTGATCGCCGTTGTTGTTGGCGCCATGAACGGCGTGCTCATACGGTTTGCGAACTTCACGCCCATCGCCGCGACCATGGCCATGTATTTCGCGATCTGGGGGTCAGGATTCCTACTTCGCATCCAGCCCGATGGATACATTAGTTACGCGGTGATCGACTGGATCAACTGGCAACGCGGCCCCATCCCTGTAGCGTTTGTATTGCTGTGTGCCGTCGCCTTGGCGCTTGAATTTGTGCTGCGCAAACGCCGCCACGGCTGGCGCCTGCGTGCGGTCGGTTCCAACGAAGAGTCGGCGCGTCGCGTGGGTATACGCACCAACAGGACCTTCATAGCCGGCTATATCCTTTGCTCTTTGCTGACAGTGCTCGGCGCCATCGTCTTCATGGCCCAGATTGGCGTCGGAGATCCCCGGCAAGGCATCAACTATACGCTTTCCAGCATAACCGCCGTGGTTCTGGGTGGCACGAGTCTGAAGGGTGGCCGTGGCACCTTCGTTGGCACGGTTCTGGGTGCTGTGTTGCTCACTGAAGTGCTGAACGCCGTTACCTTCCTCGGACTTTCGCAGACCTACCAGTACGTCTTCCAGGGCGCGCTCATCGTGGTTGCGGCGCTCCTCTATTCGACGGCCCGCAAGCGCGCCGGGGCAGAAGCTTGAGAGAAGGAAACGAAGCGATGAGATTGCATAACCGCGTCATCATGATCACCGGAGGCGCCCAGGGCCTTGGCGAAGGCATCGCCGGCCGCCTGGCAGCAGAGGGCGGAACAATCGTCATCGCAGACATGAATGGCGATGGTGCGAACGCGGTTGCGGATCGCCTGAAAGGCGAAGGACATCGTGCCCTGGGGGTCAAGGTTGACGTCGCCGAGCGCGCCCAGATGCGGATGGCCATCGCCAAGACGGTCGATACCTTCGGCAAGCTCGACGTCATGTTCAACAATGCGGGCTTCAACAAGCCCATGCCTTTCATGGAGGTCGACGAAGCCAATTTCAACAGCATCATGCGCGTGAATGCGCTCGGCGTGATGATCGGCATCCAGGAGGCGGCCCGGCAGATGATCGCCCAAGGCTCCGGCGGCAAGATCATCAACACGGCCTCGATCGCCGGCCGCCAGGGCTATGCCGAATTCGCCCCCTACTGCGCAAGCAAGGCGTCCGTCATTTCTCTCACCCAGGCAGGCGCCCGCGAATTCGCCAAGAACAGGATCACTGTCAATGCCTTCGCTCCTGGTGTCGTGGTCACGCCTCTGTGGGACGGGCTGGAGCAGGACATGATCGACAAGGGCGTAATCAATAAGAAGGGTGAATTCATCGAGAGCTTTTCGTCGAGCATCCTCCTCGGCTTTCCGTCCAAGCCGGACGATCTCGCCGGCATTGCGGCCTTCCTGGCGTCGTCGGATTCCGACTACATTACCGGGCAGGTCATCATGTCGGATGGCGGAATGGTTCTGGTGTAGCCTGATGCCGGTGACACGCGGTCAGCGCGCCGGAGCAGACGGCCCCATCAATAGTATCCAGCCTTGCGCATGGCCGCGTCGATCCGGTTCTGGCTGCGCGTCAGTGCCTGCCTCTCGCTGATATCGCCATTGAGTGCGGCGAAGATTTCCTCGCCGAGAATGTCTTCCAGGATGTGATACTCGCGGATCGGCGGACGTTGCCAGTTCTGGATCCGGTTCTGCCGCGCCAGCTTGTCGACGAAGCTGACGATCGGCGTGCTGGCAGCCGCCTCAGGGTCGGCACTCACGCTGAAACGCGGCGCAACCGGAATGCCGTTCTTGACATGCTCTTTCATGGCGGCCGGTGATGCCATCCACGAGATGGCTTCAAACGCGAGATGTGCGCGTTCGGGCGGCAGCGATGCTGGAACCATAAGTAGGAAGCCGCCGATCGGCGAGACGCTGGAGCCGCCGGGGCCAGATGGATGGGGCAGGTATGCGACTTTGCGCTTCACGACGGAGTGAATGTCATACTCGAACCGGGCCGCCCGCATGGTCCAACAGTAGATCATGGCCGCCTGTCCCCCCATGAAATACTCGAGCGCCCTGTTCCAGTCGATCGACAGGATGTCGGGAGGGGAAAAGGCGAGAAGCTCGCGCATGTACTGCAAGGTGTGCTTGCCGGCATCACTCAGGATTCGTGGCCGCATCGATTCTCCATGCAGCTTGCTGTAATCGGGATGCAGCCTGGAGGCCGGGATGTTGATAACGGGACTTCCACAGCATCCCATGAAGAACATGAAGGAATGCGAAACTGGCATTCCCTTCGCGGCATTCCAGACGACCCCCTGCATTCCGCGGTTTGGATTGTGAAGGGCCCTTGCGGCCTGGATCACCTTTTCGAAGGTTGAGGGATGGTGGAGCTTGCGTGCCTCGAACAGGTCCTTGCGCACGGACAAAGCCTCGATGGTGCAGTAGATCGGTATGCCGTACTGGGTCTTGCTCCAGATCCCAGTCGCCCAGATCGCGGGGTGAAAGTCCAGCGGGTTGATGCTGCTGCTCTTCATGAAGTCTGCGACTGGCTGGGCCACTCCGTTTGCCACGCACTCACCCAGCCACGGCATGTTTATCGCGATGACGTCGTATTGGCTTTCCGGGCGCCGCGCATTGGCAAAGACTTCTTCGCGCAATTCAGGCAGCGGCAACAGCGTGAAATTCTTGCGCGACGACAATTTGCTGCGGAAATCCGACCACATGTCGCGCATGCTGGCGAAATAGTTATCGTCATGGAGCAAGAAGCGCAGCTCGGTGCCGGCGTCGGTCTTGTTCTCCATGATTTCGAGCGGCGGAATGATCTGCCCGGCGAGATAGGAACCGCCGAAGTAATAGTCCTCGGAATCGCCGCTGCCGCTGCGGAGTCCGAAGGTATCGGCGAGAAGCGCCTTGATGTTCCGGGCATATTCCGTGAAGCTGATGACCAGCTTCCGGCTCGGTTCCAGGTAATGTGATTTGCCCGTCGTACCCCGCTTGCGAAGCTGAATGTCGCCGCTCTCGATGAGCTTGTGGATGCGCCGCATGGCACTGGCAAAAGGAATGTCGGCGGCCGAGGCGAGGGACGACATGGTGACGTTCTCACCGCGCAAGTGGTTCTTCATCAGGTAGAGAACGATGTTCCAGCCGGGATCGGGCTCGGCAGACTTCAGCAGCCTGTCGTATGGCATCCGCATGCGTTCGAGAAAAGTGATGATTCTCAGCAGTTCATACTCGGTCATGAGCCAGGCTTTCGACGATCCTCCGGTAGAGTTCCCCTGACTTGCGCCCTCACGATGCGGAGCGTCAAGGGCGCAGTTTTTATGCGCATTTGCCTGGCGAATGGGCTTCAATCCCCTTGAGTCCCGAGGGTTGCCGCATGTATCATTCACTGCAAGGAAGCAGCGTGTTTCCGGTGTTGGGCGGAGCTTCGTTTCGGCCCGTATCTTGGACAGGAGAATCCCATGGCGGAACGTGTCTACGGCATGCATCACATCGGCATAACGGTGCCGAACATCGATGAGGGAATTGCCTTCTTCAAGGCGGTGTTTGGTGCGGTCGAGGTCTTCCGGACGGGCCCGTTCGATGTCGACGCGGACTTCATGAAGGGCAAGCTCGGCGCTGCGCCGCAGTCGCGTATCCGCGATTTGGTGTTCCTGCGTTGTGGGGAAGGCACCAGCGTGGAACTGTTCGAGTACAGCGGCGAAGACAATACCGCGCCACAGAAGCGGTCCTCGGAAGTCGGCGGGATGCACCTCTGTTTCGAGGTCGATGATGTCTTTGCTTCGGCCGAGCGTCTGCGGGCGCAGGGCATCGAAATGCTCGACGGGCCAAACTCGGTGGATGCCGGGCCCCTGGAGGGGTTCAACTGGATATATTTCCGCGCGCCGTGGGGCCAACTCCTCGAAATCGCCAGCTTTGACAAGCTTGGTTACGAGAAGGACTCACCCCATCGGTTGTGGCGCGCGAAGCCCTAGCGTAACCCGGCTCGGGCAAACGTCTCCATTGGTTCGCCCGTTGCGCGACGATCAAGGGGTGGTGAGTGCCAGGACGGTCTCACGCAAAGCTGCCTCGTTGGCTGCCAATCCCTGGGAAAACCGGACGGACGGCACCGGAATCGAGACAGCATAGATCTGGCGCGCCTTGTCCTGCGTGGCCATGCCGATGGCCGAGATGCCGAGCGTGTGTTCCTCGCGATCGTAGGCGAGGCCGGACTTTCTTATTCTCTCAATCTCCTTCTTCAGGTCGGTTGCGGACGTCAGGGTGTTCGGGGTCATCGCCGGAAGGCCGTTTTGCAGGAGCATGTTGATGCGGTCATCGGGCAGAAGCGCGAGCGCTGCCTTGCCATTGGCGGTGCAGTGCAGAGGGAACGTATCGCCGACGGCCGATACCGCCTGCAGACGATGGACACCCGGTACCTGGCTGATGAAAATGAGGTGGTCCCGGTTGAGCAATGCCAGGTCGACGGTCTCACCGGTTCTTTGCGCCAGTCGTTTGAGCTGAGGATAGGCGCGCTCCACCATGCCCGCACTGGTCATGGCGCCCATCGCCAGAAGGTCGGGGCCAAGGGTAATCGACTTGGCGGCGCCATCGGTGGAGAGGAAGCTTTCGGAAGCCAGAGTCTGCACGATGCGTTGCACCGTCGAGCGCGGCAGATCCACATGGCGCGCAATTTCGCCTAGGCTCAACCCGCGGCCAAGCTCATGGCAGGCCTTGAGGATCTGAACGGCCTTCGACAGGACGAGTACGGAGCCATCACGTCGCTTTTGCATCGTAATACGATACATTCAATGGAATATTGACGCAATTACGATTTGAACGTACCGTATCGCGAACCAAAAATGACAGATCAGGGAGGACAGCATGGTCAAGGTGCGCGGTATCGAATTTCAGGACAACATGGACAACCCGATGGGGTTGCAGTTCGTGAACCTGTCCCATCGCTGGGGATATCAATGTCCGAACTGGCCCTATTTCCAGGACGTGAAGATCGAACGCATTCACTACATGGCCAAATCCGGTGTGCTGTCGCAGCGGATCACGACCTCGATGCATTCGACCACGCATATCGATGCGCCCGCTCACGTGGTGCAGGGCACGCCGTTCATCGACGAGGTGCCTCTGCCGCATTTCTTTGGTTCCGGCATTGTCGTATCGATGCCCAAGAAGAAGTGGGAGTCGATTACCGCGGACGACCTTGAGAAGGCCTGCGGCAAGGCCATCCGCCCGCATGACGTGCTGATCATCAATACCGGCTGGCACAAGGTCTATGAGGACGGCGACTATTTCGCCTATTGCCCGGGCTTCGTCCCATCGGCCGGCCA
Organism: Alphaproteobacteria bacterium; assembly: GCA_020441605.1. The sequence goes on along the minus strand of JAGRLX010000040.1, from coordinate 18,048 downwards.
GTGGATGGTCGACAAGCAGGTGAAAGTTGTAGGCCATGATACCCAGGCCAACGATCATCCTCTGGCCACCGCCATCGGTCCCCAGAGGAATGGCCCGTTGCTGCCGCATCTCGAAAAGGAATATCGCGAGTGGTCGGGTGGGCGCGACTGGAAGGACGATTTCCCCGCGTGGGAACCCGTACACAACATTCTCTTCAACAATGGTATCCTCGGCATCGAGAACGTCGGCGGCGATCTCGATGCCGTGACCGGCCGGCGTTGCACGTTTGCCTTCTTCCCCTGGAACTGGGACCGGGGCGACGGCTGCATCATCCGACTCGTGGCCATCATGGATCCCAAGCAGCAGTATCGCATCGAAGCCGGGGAGACTTTCTGATGCTGGTGAAGCGCTTCAAGGACGCCAAAACCTATGAGGCGCCAAACCATCGCGGCGTGGTGGGTTTGCGGCTGCAGGGCTTCGAGGAGGGTGGACCGAAGAACCAGTGGGTGGGGTTCTCGCAGTTTCTGCCCGGCGGCGGAGCGGGACCCGACTCGACGCCGTTCGAAAAGGTCTACGTGGTGCTCGACGGGGAAATGACGGTGATCATCGCTGGCAAGGAAACGGTGCTGGGCCCGATGGATTCCTGCACCATCGCTGCCAATGAAGTGCGCGAGATCGTCAATCGGTCCAACCACGTCTGCAGGATGCTGGTGGTCATTCCCTATCCACCGGGGGCCAAGCTATGAACGAAGACTGGCTGAGCAATCCCCTGTCGCTGTTCGATGTCGCGGGCAAGGTCGCGATCATCACGGGTGCGTCTGGGGCCTTCGGCGCACTCGCGGCGCGGGTTCTGGCAGGTGCCGGTTGCCGGTTGGTGCTGGCGGCCGGCAAGAAGGTGGATCTTGATGCCGTAGCGGCACAGTGCGCAACCGACGTCGAGGCGATCAATATTCGTCCGTCGACGGAGGTCAACTGCAACGCCATTGTTGCGAAGGCCGTGGAACGTTTCGGCCGAGTGGATATACTGGTTGTTGCCTCCGGCAAGAACGACGTCGCAAAGATCAACGACATGGCGCCAGCACGTTTCCTCGACGTGATGGATGCCAATGTGACCCAGAGCTGGCTCATGGCAAGAGCCGTGACCACCCAGATGCTGAAGCAGGGCAGCGGCGGCAAGATCGTCCTAATGTCCTCGGCGCGCGGGCTTCTCGGCCATCCGGCGGGTTATACGGCCTACTGCGCCTCCAAGGCGGCGATTGACGGCATTACCAGGGCCCTTGGCTGCGAGTTGGGCGCGTCCGGCATCACCGTCAACGCCATCGCGCCGACCGTCTTCCGTTCGCCGCTCACGGAATGGATGTTCGGTGACGACGAGAAGGCCAGAACCACCAGAGCCGGATTTCTGGCGCGGGTGCCGAAAGGCCGGCTGGGCGAACCCTCCGATCTCGCCGGGCCGCTGCTGTTTCTCGTCTCGAAAGCGTCCGACTTCTATACCGGCCACATCCTCTATGCGGATGGCGGTTACACGGCGGGATGATGAACAGGGTCGCGATCATCGGCGCGGGGTTGATGGGGCACGGACTCGCGGTGGTCTTTGCTGACGGCGGTCATGAGGTAAGCATCACGGATGTCTTTCCGGACGTGCTGGCAAGCGCCAAGAAGCGCGTCGCGGAAACCCTCAAGTCTCTCGGCAAGGGCGAAGCGGCGGCTGACCGTGTGACAGCGGTTGCAACCTTGGAAGAAGCGGCCCGCACTGCCGACATCATTATCGAGGCGGCACCGGAGAAGCTGGAACTGAAGCAGAGGATCTTCGCCGATCTCGAGGCAGCGGCGCCACGCCGGGCGCTGCTCTGCTCCAACACCTCGGTCATCCCGATCAGGGCTGTTGCCGCGCGGGTCACGACAAAGGATCGGGTGTTGGGGACCCACTGGTGGAACCCGCCCTATGTCGTGCCGCTGGTCGAAGTCATCGAGACGGAAGGCGCGTCGCCCGAGAGTGTACAGCAGATGATTTCACTGCTGCGCGGTCTCGGCAAGGTTGCCGTCCATGTGAAGAAGGACGTGCCGGGCTTCGTCGGCAACCGCCTTCAGCATGCCCTGTGGCGCGAGGCGATCTCGTTGGTGGAGCGCGGCGTGTGCGATGCGGAGACCGTCGACCTCGTGGTGCAGAACAGCTTCGGCCGCCGGCTCGCCGTGCTGGGACCGCTGGCCAACGCCGACCTGGTCGGCACCGATCTGACGCTCGACATCCACAAGCAGGTGCTGGCTGATCTCGAGTCGTCGGGCAAGCCCAGCCCTTATCTCGAAGACCTGGTGGCGGCAGGTCGACTTGGGTTCAAGTCAAACCAGGGTTTCATGAGTTGGGATGAGGAGAAGAAGAAGAGCCTGAGAGCGAAGGTGATGGAGCATTTGAGGAAATTTCTCTAGATCGAGCGGCTGCGTCTGCTCCCGACCGAAGGGGAGTTGGCCATGGGCGATCGGCGCAGCGGCTAAAGTATGGTGTTTGTCGTCCCAGGAAAAGCGAGTGATGGATCCATAAGATGTCGGGCAAGACAGTTGTGTACGAGGCAGGAGCGCATCGGCGCAATGTGACGTTGTGGCCGTTCACGCCGCAGACGCGCCTTGCGCAGCGCCCGGGGTGCCCCGGCGGCTCACAAACCGCTTGACGGCTTCGGAGGCTGCGATGAGAGTTCATCACATCGGAACCAGCGGAATTGGGGAGGCCTCGTGCTAGCAGGCTGGCGCATCACGGCAAATGTACTGCCGCCTGCCGAAAATGATGTCCACTCGCACCGCTATGTGGGACGCTGTTCCAGACGAAATGTTCCGCGGCCGCCATTATCCACCGCGGAACGTGCCAGAAAGATCAGAATCAATAACGGATGAGACTGAGGGAGGAACTAATGAAGGCAATCCTGAGACCGAACCGCCGCACGCTGCTCAAGGCCGGTGCCGGGTTCATTGCGGCGCCAGCCATTCTGCGCCGGGCCTATGCCGCCGATGTCTTCAAGATCGGCAAGGTCGGCCCGGTGACTGGTCCCATCGCCGGTTTCGGCGAGGCGACGAGCTGGGTCGTGGAGGGACTGAAAGATGTGATGGCTGGCCTGCCGGTGCCGGTGGAGATCATCCAGAAGGATTCGCAGTCCAATCCGAACCGGGCTGCGGAAGTTGCCACAGAACTTATCGAGAAAGATCAGGTGCAATTGCTCCTCGCCAAGGGCACGCCGGACACTACCAATCCGGTGGCCGACCAGGCGGAACTCAATGGCGTTCCCTGCATCACCGACGATGCGCCATGGCAACCCTATTTCTTCGGGCGTGGCGGTGACCCTGCGACCGGTTTCAAATGGACCTATCACTGCTTCTGGGGACTCGAGGACGTGATCGCGAACTTCCTCGGCATCTGGGATGCCTCGGGGGCGGCGAAGGTCGTGGGCGGGCTGTTCCCCAACGATGCCGATGGCAATGCCTGGGGCGATCCGAATGTCGGTCTCCCCGGGCCGCTGGCGCAGGCTGGCTACAAGCTCATCGATCCGGGCCGCTACCAGCAGCTCAACAATGACTTCTCCTCGCAGATTGCGGCGTTCAAGGAAGCTGGCGTCGAAATCGTAACGGGTGTGATGATCCCGCCGGACTTCGCCACGTTCTGGAGCCAGGCCGCCCAGCAAGGCTTCAATCCGAAGGTGGTGACGGTGGGCAAGGCGCTGCTCTTCCCGTCGTCGGTCGAGGCCCTCGGCGACCGTGGTGATGGCCTTACCACGGAAATCTGGTGGTCTCCCAACCATCCGTTCAAGTCCAGCCTCACCGGACAGACGGCGAGGGAGCTGTGTGAAGCCTATGCCGCCGGCACGGGCAAGCCATGGACCCAACCCCTCGGATTCGCTCATGCGTTGTTCGAACTGGCCTTCGACGTGGTCAAGCGTGCCAAGGATCTCAACGATCCGGAATCGGTGTTGCAGGCCGTAACCGAGACCGAACTCGATACCATCATCGGCCCGATTTCATGGAAGGGCGGCCCGAACAATCCGGTGAAGAACGTGTGCAAGACGCCGCTCGTCGGCGGGCAGTGGACCAAGACGGACAAGGGCTTCGATCTGGTGATCACGACCAATGTGCAGCACCCGGAAATCCCGACGGCGGGCAAAGTCCGTACGCTCGGCTGATGGATTGACATCAAGGGGGTAGCCTTTGGCGGGCTGCCCCCGGCCGTTGCCGATGACCCTGCTCGCTCTTGAAACGCTCAACAAGCGCTACGGCGCGTTGGTGGTTACCGACGCCGTGAGCCTTGCCGTCGCCAAAGGAGAGGTCGTCGGCATCCTCGGCCCGAATGGTGCAGGCAAGACGACGCTTTTCAATCTGGTTGCCGGGACGGTGAGGGCTGATTCAGGCCGCGTGATGTTCAAGGACGAGGACATCACCAAGCTGGGCGCTGCCGAACGCTGCCGGCGGGGAATATCCCGTTCCTTCCAGGTGCCCCATCCTTTCGTCGGCATGACCGTGTTCGAGAATATCCTGGTCGGTGCTGCCTTTGGCCGCCACGGCGACGATGCCGAGAGCCATGCACTGCGGGTCCTGGAGCTTACCGGCATGAAGGCTAAGGCTAACCAGTTCGCGGGCTCGATCTCACTGCTTGAACGCAAGCGGCTGGAAATGGCACGGGCCCTGGCGACCGATCCCGAATTGCTGCTGCTTGACGAAATCGCCGGCGGTCTCACCGAACGCGAATGCCAGTCGTTGCTCTCGGCCATCCGCGACGTCCACGCTTCGGGCGTTACCATCGTGTGGATCGAGCATGTTGTGCATGCGCTGCTCTCGGTGGCCCAGCGGCTCGTGGTTCTCAATTTCGGCGCACTGATCGCCGACGGAGAACCTGATGCGGTGATGAACAGCGCCGACGTGAAGTCTGTCTATCTGGGAGAGGACGCACATGACTGACGCGGTTCTCGCGGTCGAGAATCTCGAGGCCTTTTATGGCGACGCGCAGGTGCTGTTCGGTGTGTCCTTGGCGCTGAAGCCGGGCGAAATGCTGGCCCTTATCGGCGCCAATGGCGCCGGCAAGAGTGCGCTTCTCCGTTGCATCTGCGGGTTGCTGCGCAAGAAGAGTGGAGCGATCCGCTTCAAAGGCCAGGAGATCCTCGGATCATCTGCCAATGACATCGTGGCCCGGGGCATCGCCATGGTGCCGGAAGGCCGGAGACTGTTTCCATCGCTTTCGGTCGAGGAAAACCTGGTGCTGGGCGGCAATGTGAGGCGCAAGGGGCCGTGGGACCTCAATGCCGTCTATGGTCTCTTTCCGATCCTCAGGGAAAAGCGCCAGGCACCATCGACGTCTCTTTCCGGCGGCCAGCAGCAGATGGTGGCGATCGGCCGGGCGCTGATGGCCAATCCGGAACTGATCCTGCTCGACGAACTGAGCCTCGGACTTGCGCCCATCGTCATCAAGGACCTCTATGACCTCCTGCCAAAGATCGTCGGGAACGGCATGTCAGCGATCCTGGTGGAGCAGGACGTGACGCGCGCCCTTGGCACCGTCAATCACTTCATGTGCCTGCAGGAGGGGCACGTCTCGCTGGAGGGTACTCCGGGCGCCTTCACCAAGGATCAGATCTCCGCGGCGTATTTCGGGACCTGAGTGCAGATGGTTTGGATCAACATCATCATTCAGGGCATCCTGGTCGGCGGGCTCTACGCATTGTTCGCAGCTGGCCTGTCGCTCATCTTCGGAGTCATGCGGCTCGTCAATATCGCCCATGGCGATCTGATCGTCGCTGTTGCCTTCATCGCCTGGACGGTGGTGCAGGGCACCGGGCTCAATCCACTGTTCAGTCTCATCATCGTCGTGCCGGTCGCCATGGCGTTGGGTTATGGGTTGCAGCGCGGCATCCTCAACCGCACGCTGGGCGGCGACATCCTGCCGCCGCTGCTGGTGACCTTCGGGCTGTCGGTGATCATCCAGAATGCGTTGCTTGAGGGCTATACCGCCGACAGCCGCAAGCTCAATGCCGGCCCGATCGAAACGGCGAGCTTCCCGCTGCTGCCTGGTGTCGACATCGGTTACCTACCGCTTCTCCAGCTTGTGACGGCCATCGCCGTCATCGGCGGGCTGCAATATCTGTTCTATCGCACCGCCCTGGGCCGCGCCTTTCGCGCCACGTCGGACGACGCCGAAACCGCGTTGTTGATGGGGCTCGACAAGCACAAGGTCTATGCCTGGGCCATGGCGCTTTGTCTCGGTGTCGTCGCGATTGCCGGCGTGTTCCTCGGTATCCGCGCCAACTTCGATCCGTTCATGGGACCGGGGCGGCTGATCTTCGGTTTCGAAGCTGTGATCATCGGCGGGCTGGGGAACCTCTGGGGCACGCTCATCGGCGGCGTGATCCTTGGCGTCAGTCAGGCCGTCGGCGCGCAGCTCAATCCCGGCTGGCAAGTCCTGGCGGGCCACCTCGTGTTCCTGCTGGTGCTTGCCATCCGGCCGCGCGGCCTGTTTCCGAGGATCAACTGATGAGTGACCGCGTTACCCGTGCCACCACGGTGAGCCGCATCGCCGGCTTGCTGGCCCTCGCCGTCATCGTCAGCCTGTTCGCCGCCCCATGGTGGGGGTCGACGGCGAACCTGCGGCTTCTTGGCGAATTCATGGTCTACATCGCCCTGGCGAGCCTGTGGAATCTGCTGGCTGGATATACCGGTCTCGTCTCCGTCGGACAGCAGGCCTATGTGGGTCTTGGTGTCTATGTGATGATGACGACCGGGCTGTTTCTCGGCATTCACCCGCTTTTCGCCGTGCCGTTGGCGGGGCTTGCCGGCGTGATCCTGGCGCTGCCCGTGGGCAAGCTGGTTTTCCGGTTGCAAGGGGCTTATTTCGCCATCGGCACCTGGGTGGTGGCGGAAGTCTTCCGGCTCGTTGCCGCACAGGTGACGGTGCTGGGCGGCGGCTCCGGCATCAGCCTTCCCGTCAATGTCATGAAGATCCTCGGCGCAACCAAGTTCTGGCGCGAGGCGACCATCTTCTGGCTGGCGCTGACACTCGGTGTCGGGGCACTCGCCATCGTCTATCTGCTGCTCCGATCGCGGATCGGCCTGGCGCTGACCGCCATCCGCGACAGCGAGGTGGCCTCGTCAAGCCTGGGCATCGACATCGGCAAGATCAAGTATCTGGTCTACATCACGGTGGCAGGCGTCACGGCAATGGTCGGCTCCCTTATCACCCTCCAGAAGCTTCGCGTCTCGCCGGACGCGGCCTTCAGTGTCAATGACTACACGGCCTTCGTCATCTTCATCGTCGTCATCGGGGGCATCGGCACCATCGAGGGCCCCATCGTTGGCACGCTGGTCTATTTCCTCTTGCGCGAATTTCTCGCCGACCTCGGCAGCATCTATCTGATGATCCTGGGTCTTCTCGCCATCGTCATCATGCTGGTGGCGCCCAAGGGTATATGGGGCTACGTGGCGCAGCGCTGGAAGATCTCACTGTTCCCGACCGGCTATCATGTTGTCCAGAAGGAGTAGGGCATGTCACTCGGGTCATTCGTCTATTCGGCCTTGCCGACACGGGTCGTCTTCGGACGCGGCAGGATAGCTGAGGTTGGCAGCGAGGCCGCCCGCCTCGGCATCAGGCGTCCGCTTGTCATCACGACCGCCCAGCAGGCCGGGTCCGGCCAGCGACTCGTTGCGGCGACTGGTGGTGTGGCCTTCGCGGGAGCCGCGATGCATACGCCGGTCGAGGTCACCGAGGATGCCATGGCCATCGTGAAGGCCGAGGGATGCGACGGCACCATAGCGCTGGGCGGCGGTTCATCAACCGGACTCGGCAAGGCCATCGCCTTTCGCACCGACCTGCCACAGCTTGTCATTCCGACCAGCTATGCCGGATCCGAGATGACCAACATTCTGGGCGAGACGCAGGATGGCGCCAAAACCACGAAACGCGATCCAAAGATCCAGCCGGAGGCCGTGATCTATGATCCCGATCTCCTGGCGACGCTGCCGCCGCAATTTGCCGCCACCTCGGGCATGAATGCCATCGCCCATGCGATCGAGGGCCTGTATGCAGTCGATGGCAATCCCATCGTTTCGCTCATGGCGGAGGAGGGCATTCGGGCCCTGGCCGCGGCCTTGCCGAAGGGCGGGGAGGGACAGGACGAGGCGCTCTACGGTGCATGGCTGTGCGGCGCGGTGCTCGGCAGCGCCGCCATGGCGCTTCATCACAAGCTGTGCCACGTCCTGGGTGGAACCTTCAACATGCCGCATGCCGAAACGCACACGGTGATCCTGCCGCATGCCACCGCCTATAATGCCCCGGCGACTCGGGAGGCCATGGTCCGCGCCGCGCGGGCAATGGGCGCCACGTCGGCGGCCGGGGGGCTGTTCGATCTGGCAAAGAGCCTGGGTGCGCCGGTCTCGCTCAGGGAACTTGGCATGCCGGAGGAGGGCTTGGACAGGGCCGCCGACATCGCGGCCGCCAATCCCTATCCAAATCCGCGGCCGCTGCAGCGTGACGCAATCCGCAAGCTGCTGGATGATGCTTATTATGGGCGGAAACCCAAGGACTGAACGGGAGTGACTTGAGATGGCCGACATCACCACGGACGTCATGATCATCGGAACCGGGCCGGCGGGCAGTGCCACGGCTGCGCTGCTTTCCACCTATGGCATCGAGAATTTGGTGATCAACCGCTACCGCTGGCTCGCCAATACGCCGCGAGCGCACATCACGAACCAGCGCTGCATGGAGGTATTGCGCGATCTCGGCCGCGACGTCGAGGATGAAGCCTATTACTTTGCCACCGAGCAGGACCTGATGGGCGAAAACGTGTTCTGCGTCAGCCTCGCGGGCGAGGAACTTGGCCGCATGAAGAGCTGGGGCAAGCATCCCCTGTCGCGTGCCGAGCACTATCTCTCCTCGCCCTGCCACATGAACGATCTACCGCAGACCTTCATGGAGCCGCTGCTCTTCAAGACGGCATGCTCGCGCGGCACGCAGGCGCGCATGTCGTGCGAATATCTCTCCCATGTGCAGGATAGTGATGGCGTGACCGTCACCTGCCGCGACCGGCTCTGCAACAGGGACTTCACCGTGCGCGCCAAGTATCTCGTGGGCGCCGACGGGGGCAATTCGCTGGTGGCCGAGCACGCTGGGCTCCCTTATGGTGGCAAAATGGGCGTGGGCGGGTCCATGAACATCCTGTTCAAGGCCGACCTTTCCAAATATGTCGCCCATCGCCCCTCGGTGCTTTACTGGGTCATGCAGCCCGGCGCTGACGTGGGAGGGATCGGCATGGGCTTGGTGCGCATGGTCCGGCCGTGGAACGAATGGCTGATCGTGTGGGGCTATGACATCAACCAGCCGCCGCCCGAGGTGGACGAAGCCTTCGCGACCACGGTCGCCCGCCAGCTTATCGGCGATCCAGATATCAACATCGATCTCATTTCCGCCAATACCTGGACCGTCAACAACATGTATGCCGAGCGCATGCAGAAGGGCCGCGTGTTCATCATGGGCGATGCGGCGCACCGCCATCCGCCATCCAATGGGCTGGGGTCCAATACCTCGATCCAGGATTCGTTCAACCTTGCCTGGAAGCTGGCGATGGTCCTGAAGGGGCAGGCCACGCCGAAGCTGCTCGACACCTACACGGATGAACGCGCACCCGTGGCCAAGCAGATCGTGACCCGCGCCAATCAGTCGATTGCCGAGTTCGGCCCGATCTTCCAGGCTTTGGGCATGGACGGCGGTGTCGATCACGAGAAGATCCAGCGCAACATGGATGCGCGTTGCAACACCGGCGAAGAGGCCGAAAAGCAGCGCGAGGCGCTACGCAAGGCCATTGCATTCAAGAAGTACGAATTCGATTGCCATGGTGTGGAAATGAACCAACGCTACCATTCGGCTGCGATCGTTGCCGATGGTACGCCGGAGCCTGGCACCGACACCGATCTCGAACTCCATTACTTCCCAACCACCTGGCCGGGAGCGCGCATTCCCCATATCTGGGTTTTCGACAATGATGGCCGGCAACATTCGACGCTCGACATAACCGGCCGTGGCAAGTTCACGCTCATCACCGGCATTGGTGGCGAGGCCTGGGTAAGGGCGGCCGCGGCCGCGGGACAGGCGCTGGGGGTCGACATCAGGACGCATGTCATCGGACCGCGCCGCGACTACGAGGATCACGCCGGCGATTGGGCCAATGCGCGAGAGGTGGGCGATTCTGGCTGCATATTGGTACGGCCTGATCACCACGTGGCCTGGCGGGTCGGCAAAGTCACCGCCACGGCCGAAAGAGATCTGACTGCGGCACTCAAGACAATTCTGGGACATTGATCATGGCAAAGGCAACCAAGACAGCGAAACCGACGAAAGCGACGAAGGCAGTTCCGGCGCGGACGTCCACGGCAAAGAAGCCGGCGAAGAAACCGGCGCGGAAAGCCAAACGGGACATGGCTTATTATTTTACCGAAAGGGATTCCGTGAAGGTCGTCCAGGGCCGCACGGGCCCCAAGGCGAACAAGCGGGTCAAGTTCATCGTCGATTCGCTGGTGAAACACATGCATGCCTTCATCAAGGAAGCCGAGCCGACGATGGACGAGTGGAACTTCGGCATCGATTTCCTGACGCGCACCGGCCAGTTGTGCAATGACTGGCGGCAGGAATTCATCCTCCTGTCTGACACGCTGGGTATTTCCATGCTGGTCGAGACCATCAACAATCGCAAGAACTCGGGCGAAACCGAATCGACGGTGCTGGGCCCATTCCACGTTTCCAATGCCCCCCGTTACAAGAACGGCGCCAATATCTGTCTTGACGGCAAGGGCGAACCGGTCTGGGTTCACGGGCGCGTGCTGGATGTGAAGGGCCAGCCGATCTCCGGCGCCCTGCTCGACGTCTGGCAGGCGAACGAGGACGGCTTCTACGACGTGCAGCAGAAGGGCGTGCAGCCCGACATGAACCTACGCGGCATCTTCAGGTCCGACAAGCAGGGACGGTATTTCTTTCGTTCGGCCTATCCACGCCATTATCCTATTCCCTTCGACGGCACCGTGGGCAATATGCTGAAAGCGCTGGACCGCAACCACAATCGCCCGGCCCACGTGCATTTCATCGTCTCCGCGAAAGGCTACAGGCCGGTGACGACACATATCTTCACCCCCGACTGCCCCTGGCTGAAGGACGACGCGGTGTTTGGCGTGAAGGAAAGCCTCATCGCAGATTTCAAGAAGGTCGATGACCCGAAACTTGCCGCCAAACTCGGCTTGCCCAATCCCTTCTGGGACGTGGAGTGGGATTTCGTGTTGACGAAGGCCTGACGCCGGCCTGAGGCGGGCTGCGTTGCGATGTCTGCCAAGCAGTCGCAGCGCGTTTCCCGCCAACCGGAGAATTTCGCTATAGTCGGGCTGTGATCCCTCCGGCGGGGTCAGCAGTCGAGGAGCAGGTCATGTCAGGATCGAAGCGATTTGCGAAACGCGCCGAACGGCCGGTCAACAGGGATACCTATGTGCAGGAGGATGCAAGCCTCGGCCTGGTGGTGATGGACAGCCCGAATGATCCCAAGCCGTCCATCGGGATCGAGAAGGGCCGGATTGTCGAGATCGACGGCTGCGCGGCCGCGGATTTCGACACGATCGACCGCTACATCGCTCGCTATGCGATCAATGTGGACGCGGCGGGCGAGGCCATGCCGACCGATTCCCTGACGATCGCCCGCATGCTCGTTGATATCAATGTTCCGCGCAAGAGGCTGATGTGGCTGATGTCGGGTTGCACGCCGGCGAAGCTCTGCGAGATCGTGTCCCACCTCAACGTGGTCGAGATGATGATGGCGATGCAGAAGATGCGGGCCAGGCAACAGCCGGGCAACCAGGCCCATGTGACCAACTGGAAGGAAAATCCGGTGCTGATGGCGGCGGACGCCGCCGAGGCGGCCTTGCGCGGCTTCGATGAACTCGAGACCACGTGCCGGGTCGCACGGATGGCGCCGTTCAATGCGCTGGCGCTGCTTGTCGGTTCGCAAACGCCTCACGGTGGCGTCCTGACCCAATGTGCGGTGGAGGAGGGGCTCAATCTCCGGCTGGGGCTCAAGGGCCTCACGTCCTACGCCGAGACGCTCTCGGTCTATGGCACCGACGAGGCCCTGAAGGATGGAGACGACACGCCGTGGTCCAAGGGGCTGCTGGCATCAGCCTATGCCTCGCGCGGCATCAAGATTCGCTTTACGTCGGGTACCGGCGCGGAAACGCTGATGGGCTATGAGTCCGGCAAGTCGATGCTTTATCTCGAGGCGCGTTGCCTCATGCTGGTGAAGGGCTCGGGTGCGCAAGGGGTGCAGAACGGCTCGATCAGTTGCGTGGCATTGCCCTCGGCTCTTCCCGGCGGCGTGCGGGCGGTGCTGGCCGAAAACCTGATCGCCGCATCGCTCGGGCTCGAAGTGGCCTCGGGCAACGATGCGATGTCGTCGCACTCCGACATGCGCAAGACCGCCAAGCTGATGCTGCAGTTCCTTCCGGGTACCGACTTCATCACATCAGGCTACAGTTCAATGCCGCGAAAGGACAACATGTTCGGTGGCGGAAATTTCGATGCCGACGACATGGACGACTGGCTGGTCATGCAGCGCGATATGCAGGTGGATGCAGGCATGGAGCCGGTCACCGAGCAGGCGGTTCTCGATGTCCGCGGCAAGGCCGGCCGGGCCATGCAGGCGGTGTTCGACGCGCTGGGGTTTCCGCCGATCCGGGACGAAGAGATCGCCGCCGCGGTGACCGCCTACAGTTCCGACGACATGCCGGAGCGCGATCTCGTTGCCGACATTGCCGCGGCCGATGCCTTTCTCGACGGACCCATGGGCGCGCTTGACGTCATCACTGCGCTTGACCGCGCAGGGGCCACAGACATTGCGGCCAATATCCTCGGCATGCAGCGGGTGAGGGTGGCCGGCGACTATTTGCAGCCGGCAGCGGTGCTTGACAAGAATTTCGCGGCACAGAGCGCCTTCACCGACCGCAATGACTATCAAGGCCCCGGAACCGGCTATCGGCTTCGCGGTGAAGCCCTGGCCAAGCTTTCGGCCATTCCGCAGGCGCGATCGGCTGCCGAGATGGTGCCGGTTTCGGCGGGCTGCGCGGGTGTCACGCTCGAACCAGTCACTCAGCCGGGACCTCCGACGGTGAAGGATGTTGTGATTGCGCTCGGCCCAGCCTTTGCGGCCGAACTCGACATGGCCCTGTGCGGTCTTGCCCATGGCGACGTCCTGCAGGCGCTGGTCGAGGGCATTGCCAGCAAGGGACTCACGGCGCGCGTGATCAAGGTCTATCACACGGCCGATTGCGGCATGCTGGGTTACGAGGGCGCGAAACTCAGCGGCTCGGGTATCGCCATCGGGCTCCAGTCCAAGGGCACTGCTGTGATCCAGCGAAAGGGTCTTGCGCCACTCAATAACCTTGAGCTCTTCTCGCAGGCGCCGTTGCTGTCACGGGATGCCTATCGCCAGATCGGTGCCAATGCGGCCTCCCATGCGCTGCGACGTCCACCATCGCCGGTTCCCGTCAAGATCGACAACATGGCGAGGCTTCGCCTCATCGTGCAGGCCATGCTGATGCACAAGCGCGAAATTGCCAGCATCGTGGCCGGCAAGGCGCCGGTCGAAATGCGGGTGATCCATGACTGACGGAGAACAGGACAACGACGCAGATGTGCGTCGCCACCAGCGCGCCGTCGACATCAAGGATATCACGCTGGAGAATGTCCGGCTCGGCAAGATCTCGGCGGACGACGTCACCATCCGCCGGGAGACCCTGTTGCAGCAGGCCAGGACAGCGGACGCCGAGGGCTATCCGCAGCTTGCGCGGAACTTCCGCCGGGCGGCCGAACTAACGGCCCTTCCGAATGACGTGCTGCTTGGCGCCTATGAGAAGCTGAGGCCCTATCGCGCCACCTATTCTGAACTCTTGTCACTCAGCCAGGAAATCGCCGCGCGCTACGATGCGCCGGAAACGGGCGACTATATCCGCCAGGCGGCTGAAGCCTATCGCGACAAGGGACTGCTCAAACTGGACGTCGACCCGGCCTGAAGACGTGGCCTTTCGTCCTCCGCTCTCGCAGGTCAATTCCATCACGGCCTGGCGATCAAGGGTAAAGCCCTTTTCAACAGGCCGTGAGGCGCGTTGTTTCAGATTGGCATTGTCCGCGATCCCTGTGATGAATGCCGGATGTTTGAACCGGCGGAAACCGTCAAGAACAGGTTGCGGCGATGAAGGACGAACGCATGGACAGCGATGTCATTTCCTGCGACCTGTGTGTGATTGGGGGTGGGTCTGCCGGCCTGTCGGTTGCGGCCGGGGCCGTGCAGATGGGGGCCAGCGTCGCGCTCATCGAACGCGGCGCGATGGGCGGCGATTGCCTCAACACCGGTTGCGTGCCTTCCAAGTCGCTGATCGCCGCCGCACATGCAGCCCATGCCGGGCGCCAGGCCGGGCACTTCGGTATCCGGTTCGGCGAGCCGGACATCGCCTTTGGCCGGGTCCATGGACACGTCCACCGGGTGATCGCCGCCATCGCACCCCATGACAGTATCGAGCGGTTCGAGCGCCTCGGCGTGCGCGTGATCCAGGGTTCGGCCCGGTTCACCGGACCGGACGAAGTTGCGGCGCGCAGGCACCGGGTGAGGGCGAGAAGATTTGTCATTGCGACCGGTTCGCGCGCCGTGTTGCCGCCGGTGAAAGGTCTGGCCGAAGCCGCGCCCCTGACCAACGAGACGATCTTCGATCTCAGGGAGCGACCATCGCATCTCGTCATCATCGGTGGTGGGCCGATTGGACTGGAGATGGCCCAGGCGTTCCGCCGGCTGGGATCGGCCGTCACGGTGCTCGAACGTTTCAACATCTTGCCGCGCGACGAGCCGGAAGCCGCAGACATTCTCAGGCCAATCCTGTGTGCGGAGGGGATCGACCTTCAAGAGTCGGTCGAATTGACCGAGGTCGGCCGGTCCGGAACAAGCTGTCAGGTGGTTTTTCGCAAAAATGGTGAGGACCGCCAGGTGGTGGGGAGCCATCTTTTTGTGGCGGCAGGCCGCGCGCCGGTGGTCGACGGCTTGGGTCTTGAAGCTGCAGGTATTGCATCCACGTCGAAGGGCATCACGGTAGATGCGCGGCTGCGGACGAGCAACCGCAAGGTCTTTGCGATGGGCGACGTCACGGGTGGTCCCCAGTTCACCCATGTGGCGGGCTATCATGCCGGCATCGTCATCCGCAATGCCCTGTTCGGCTTGCCAGCCAAGGTCAATTATGCCGCGTTGCCCTCGGTGACCTATCTCGATCCGGAGGTGGCCCATGTCGGCCTGACGGAAGCCGAGGCGCGCAAGATGCATGCGCAAGTAACGGCCCTGGGCGAAAGCTTCGCTGCCAATGACCGGGCCCAGGCCGAGGGGCGCACCGAAGGTCTGGTCAAGATCGTGATCGGCCGTCGTGGCCGCATTCTGGGCGCCACCATCATCGCACCTCATGCCGGAGAGATGATCGGACTATGGGGCGTGGCAATATCCCGGAAATTGCCGGTTTCGGCCATCGCCGGCGCCATCCTTCCATATCCGACGATGGCAGAACTCTCGAAGCGGGTGGCAGGCCAATATTTCACCGGCCGGCTTTATGGCCCACGGGTGCGGTCGGTGGTCAGGGCCATACAGCGCTGGCTGCCCTGATGGATCACCTTCAGCGCAGGTCGCTGTTGCCGATCAGCGATGCAATTTCGTGCCGATAGGGCATGGCGGGCGCGGTGCCGGGACGGGTGACCGACAGTCCGGCGGCCGCCGCCCCAAAGCGGGCCGCCGTGGCTGGAGGAAGCCCTTCGGCGAGTGCTGCCGCAAAAGCGCCGACAAAGCTGTCGCCGGCACCAGTGGTCTCGACAACGGGACCTGCCTGAAATGAATCGACCAGGATCGACTGATCGCGTGTGTGCAGTAGCGCGCCGCGGGCGCCCAGGGTGATCAGAGCCGTTCCGACGCCCCTGGCCAGCAGCGCGTCGCCCGCTGCCCTGGCCTCATCGAGATTGCCCACCGGCAGTCCGGTCAGGGCCGTGGCCTCGGTTTCATTGGGGATGATGAAATCGCATAGGGGGTAGATCGCGTCGGGCAACTTTGCGGCCGGTGCCGGATTGAAGATGGTCGTGACGCCGGCCTCGCGGGCGATTTCGAGACCGCGGATTGCCGCCGCAAGCGGTTGCTCAAGCTGCGTGACGAAAACCTTCGCGGCGGCGATGGAATCACTGGCCGCTTCGACGTCGGCAGGCGAGATGACGCCCGCCGCCCCCGGCACGACGATTATGGCATTGTCGCCGGTCTGATCGCTGACGAAGATATAGGCCGCACCTGTGGGATCGCTGTCGGACAGGACGGCTCTGGCGGTGATCCCTTCTGCCGTCCAGGTATCCAGCGCAATCGTACCGAAGGCATCCTTGCCGAGGCGGGTGATCAGGCTGACGGCCGCCCCGGCGCGAGCCGCGGCGACGGCCTGGTTGGAGCCCTTGCCGCCCGGGCCCATTTTGAAGGCTGAACCGAGGATCGTTTCGCCCATCTCGGGTTGGCGGCTGGCGCGGAAGGCGAGGTCGGCAACGAAAATGCCGAGGATCGCCACGCCATTCGTTGCTGTCATGGTGTTCAGGCCTTCGGTGGAATGACGCCCTTCTTGAAGATGAAGCAGCCATAGAAGCGCGTTTCGCCGGTGACGATCACCGCATAGGCCTTGCGGGCCCGTTCGTAGAAGGCAAAGCGCTCGATCGATCCCATGGGCCATGACCTGCCTTCCGCCTTGTCGATGGCGGCCTGGACTTCCGCCTGAACCGGCGGAATCTCATTGGGCTTGCCGACGATTTCCATGCGTTCCGCGGGATGGTCGACGAAGGCATCGAGCGGCATGACAGAGAGAATGGCCTCCGCCACCTCCCCCGCCGTGAGATTGTCCATGCGCAGCAACTTGCCAGTGACCGTGTGACGGGCCACCGAATCGGCCGGGAAGTTGGTGTCACAGATCACCAGGTCATCGCCATGGCCCATGGCCCTCAAACAGCGAATCACATCGGCGTTCAGGC
The DNA here is from genome assembly GCA_020441605.1 of Alphaproteobacteria bacterium. The sequence continues at coordinate 994 of JAGRLX010000040.1, read as the reverse complement.
GGTTGTCGAAATTGCGCAGCATGCTGGTCCTCCGGTTGTAACCTGCGAGGCTAGTGAGACGGAGGCGGCGAAGTCAAGCTTCAGTAGCCTTCCGGCTTTCCGGGCACCTTCACCAGGGCCTCGCCTTCCAAGACCAGCGTGTCGCCCACCTTGCAGCGGCAAGCGAGCTTGACCCTCCGGCCCTTGTCAACCAGTTCGACCACCTCGACGGCGGCCTCGACCTGATCGCCGATGCGGACCGGTGCCTTGAAACTCAATGTCTGGGAGAGATAGACCGCACCAGGACCGGGCAGTCTCGTGCCGATCACGGCCGAAATCAGGCTGGCCGTATAGAGGCCATGGGCAATTCGACCGCCGAAAGGCGTGCGGGCAGCAAAATGCTCGGACAGATGGATTGGATTGCGGTCGCCGCTGATCTCGGCGAAGCCCACCACATCGGAGGATTTGACCTCCTTGGTGTAGGTCTCGGTCATGCCGATGGTGAGGTCTTCGTAGTACAGGGTCTGGGTGGGCGGCAGCATGGCGGTTTCCTTCAGCGTCCCGTGTGTATGCCCCATAGATTGAGCAAATGCACCAGCGCCAAAAGGCCAATGAGCGCGCCGGCGAACATGAAGGGCGTCGTTGGCATCAGCCGCGGGTTGATGTCGGTCCGCGGGCGGCGTTCGATCCACACCATAAGACCCACGAGGACAATGCCGAGCAGGAAGGCCGCGAAGGTTAGCCAGAATTCTGTAGCGTCAAGATCGGCGGGCATGGTTGCGGGCTGTCGACGGGCTTGGTTGACATGGCAGGCCCACCCCTCTATAGACCTGCCACAATCGAAGCAGGCGGTTGCGGGCCATCGGTCCCATGTGCCTGAAAAATCAGGTGAAGTCCATGAAAGTCCGTAACTCTCTCAAGTCGCTCATCAAGCGGCACCGCGACAACCGGCTGGTGCGCCGCAAGGGGCGAATCTACATCATCAACAAGACCAATCCGCGCTTCAAGGCACGGC
>JAGRLX010000365.1 GCA_020441605.1 Alphaproteobacteria bacterium | reverse complement strand
CTCGCCTTCTTCGCCGACCGCCTCAAGGTCTACCTGAAAGAGCAGGGCGCGCGGCACGACCTCATCGACGCCGTGTTTGCACTCGGCAACCAAGATGATTTGCTGATGATCGTCAAGCGCGTCGAGGCGCTGTCGAAGTTCCTCGACACCGATGATGGCAAGAATCTTCTCGCCGGCGTCAAACGCGCCTCCAATATCCTCAGGATCGAGGAGAAGAAGGACGGCCGCAGCTACGAAGGTGACCCGCATATCAACCAGCTGATCAAGGGCGAGGAAAAGGCGCTGCACTCGGCCATCACGGTTGCCACCGGCCAGGCCCGGCTGGCCATCGCCCACGAGGATTTCGAAGGCGCCATGGCGGCCATCACCAAGCTCCGGGGCCCGGTCGATGCCTTCTTCGACCACGTGACGGTGAACGACAAGGACGCGACCTTCCGCGAGAACCGCCTGAAGCTGCTGAACCGCATCCGCGCGGCGACCCTCGAAGTGGCCGACTTCTCGAAGATCGAGGGCTAGAGCAGCGAGCGATCAGTTGCGATCGACTGATCGCCCATGAGCTGCTCGCCGCTCTAGCCGTCGCGCCGCCGCGGGGCGAGCGACATGACCAGGACGATGGCAACGAACAGGATGAGTCCGGAAATGCCGGCCGCCAGCCAGACCTTGTTGGTCATCGCCCGCACCGTGTCCTCGACAATTTCGGCCTTGCGATAGAATTCGACCACCGCCACCACCCGCCCGTCGGGTGCGGCCACCGGAATATAGGCTTCCGCCACCTTTTCTCCGGCCATGCGGTTGAGGGCCAGGTGCTCGTCCTTGGCGCTCGCCGAGATTTCCTCGAGCTTGGAAATCAGCTTGCCCCGGAAACTCTCGGAGAGTTCGGCATTGTCGCCGAACTGGAGGCCGATGAAGGCCGGTTCCGTCGAATGCCGGATATAGCCATCGGGCGAATAGATATTGGCCCGGATGGTGCCGGGAAAGTTCTGCACATGGGCGGCGAAGGATTCCAGCGCCGGACTGGGGGCGGGCGTGTCGAACAACTTGTCGGCAGTGCCTTCAGCCGAGAGGATGCTGGTGAGGAATTCCTGCGCGACCTTACCCTCGCGCTCGAGCAGTGTTTCGGTCAGGGACCGGCTGAGCACCAGGGCCAGAACCGCGTGGACTGCAAGGATCGCCACCAGCGCCGCCGCGATCGGCAATAGGCGCAGGTCCGGCCTGCCGTGTCTGGCCTCTTGAGACATTCAACCCCCGTCTTGTCATGCGTTCAACGCAACGCCGTTCCCTTTGGGAATATGACAGGAGTTTTTGACCGATTCTTGCCGGAAGGCTAGGGATAAGGTCATGCAAGTTGAAACCGCCTATCGCCCCGACAGTGGTTATGCCTGGTTCCGGCTGTTCATTTCGCTGGTCCTGGCGATTGTCGGCGGCATCGGCCTGTGGCTGGTGGTGGTCGTCATTCCTGTCGTACAGGAAGAATTTGGCGTCGACCGGGCCGGAGCCTCGCTGCCCTATACCGTGACCTTCATCGGCTTCGCCGCCGGCGGCTTCACCATGGGCAAGGTCGCCGACCGATTCGGGATCATCGTACCCGTCTCCATCGCCGGTCTGGCCCTGGGGGCGGGCTTTGTTCTGGCGGCGATGTCGCAAAGCTACTGGCAATTGCTCGCGGTCCAGGCGGTGCTGATCGGCTTTGCCGGCAGTGCGGCGACCTTTGGGCCATTGGTGGCCGACGTCTCGCAGTGGTTCCTGAAAAGCCGCGGCATCGCCATCGCCATCGTCGCCAGCGGCAACTATATCGCCGGCACCCTTTGGCCGCCATTCCTGCAACGGGCCATCGAGTCCTATGGCTGGCGCACCACCTATGTCGCCATCGGCATCATCTGCGTGGTGGTCATGCTGCCGCTGGCTCAGTTGCTGCGCCGCCGCCCCCATTTCGATGACACGGCCAGCCCGGCCAGCCAATCGGGCGGCCGCAAGGGCCTGCTGCCGAAACATCCTCTGCTCTACCCGGCACTGGTGCTTGCGGGTCTCGCCTGCTGCGTCGCCATGTCCATGCCGCAGGTACATATCGTCGCCTATTGCGCCGATCTGGGCTATGGCCCGGCCCGCGGTGCCGAAATGCTGTCGATGATGCTGGGATTTGGCGTGATCAGCCGCCTGGCGTCGGGCTTCATCGCCGACCGTTTGGGGGGACTGGTGACCCTGATCGCCGGCTCGGGCCTGCAGATGCTGGCGCTGCTCTTCTACATCCCCTTCGACGGATTGATGTCGCTCTACGTGGTTTCGGCCCTGTTCGGCCTTTCTCAGGGCGGCATCGTGCCGAGCTATGCTCTGATCATCCGGGATCATTTTCCGGCCCGCGAAGCCGGAAGCCGGATCAGCCTGGTGCTGACCGCCACGGTCTTCGGCATGGCGCTCGGCGGCTGGATGTCGGGCGAGATCTACGATTACACCGGATCCTACCAGGCCGCCTTCCTCAATGGCATCGCCTGGAACGTGCTGAACCTCGGCATCGCCCTGTGGATCCTCCGTGTGCGCAACCCGCGCCGACCGGTGCTGGGAACGGCTGCCGCCTGAGCGGGTGACCGTCGGCTGCGCTAAGGCCCTTTGCCGCACATGCGATATTGCGTTGCACCCGGTTCTTAACTGTGGTTTGACTTTTTACGGGCCGCCGCCCGCTACCCGTCTAAACCGTCAACCCAGCAATCGAGTGTGGAATGATGGCTTCCGGGCAACGGAAATATGTCTATTCGTTCGGTGGCGGCTCTGCCGAGGGCAGGGCTGACATGAAGGCCCTCCTGGGCGGTAAGGGCGCAAACCTGGCCGAAATGGCCAGCCTCGGCCTGCCGGTGCCGCCGGGCTTCACCATCACTACCGAAGTCTGCACCGTCTTCACCAGGTCCGGCAGCCATTATCCCGACGGTCTTGCGGGCGAGGTCGATGCCGCCCTGACGTGGGTTGGCCAACGTGCCGGGCGAACCTTCGGCGATGCCGACAATCCGCTGCTGGTTTCGATCCGCTCAGGTGCACGCGCTTCGATGCCGGGCATGATGGACACAGTGCTGAACCTCGGCCTGAACGACTATACGGTCGAGGGACTCGCCAGCAGTTCCGGTGACCGGCGCTTTGCCTATGACAGCTATCGCCGGTTCATCAGCATGTATTCCGACGTGGTTCTCGGCGTCGATCATGCCGAATTCGAAGACGTGCTTGGGGGGTTCAAGGATCAACGCGGCTATTCTCTCGACACCGCCGTCACCGCCGAGGAATGGCTGGGCCTGATCGACCGCTACAAGGCGCTAGTGCAGGAACACACGGGCAAGCCCTTTCCGCAGGGTCCTGGCGAGCAATTGTGGGGAGCCATCGGCGCCGTCTTCGGCTCGTGGAATGGTGCACGCGCCAAGACCTATCGCAAGCTGAACAACATCCCCGAGGATTGGGGGACTGCGGTGAACGTGCAGGCCATGGTCTTC
>JAGRLX010000364.1 GCA_020441605.1 Alphaproteobacteria bacterium | reverse complement strand
TCGAGGTGATGATCCCCAGCGAGGACCGCAAAGAAGGACCGCGGGCCTTCATGGAGAAGCGCGAACCCGTATTCAAGGGGCGATAGCTTAATCAGTCAAGATATCAAGCTTTGAAGTGGAGGCCGCTATATGCAGGTCGGAAGCAAACGGGCACACGACGAAATTGATCAGCTTACGAGACCAGGGCAACAAGGTGTGCCTCTACCTGATTTGGCTCTCATGACGACACACGAACATCCACTTCGGCCACTCCTGGCGCCGAGATCCATTGCCTTGGTCGGTGGCTCGCCACGGCAAGGCTCTGTAGGCAATCTCATGATTCGCACTTTGCTCAAGGGAGGCTTTGACGGTGACGTGACGGTGGTGAACCCGAAATACACGTCCGTCGATGGCCTGCAATCGGTCGGCTCCCTGCGCGAACTTTCTGCAGCACCGGATCTGGCCGTCCTGTCGGGTTCGTCCCAACGCATGGAAGAAATGTTGCGACAAGCAATCGATGTGGGTGCCCGAAGTGCTGTCATTTTTGACTTCTGCTTGATTGAGAATGACTCTCAACCTCCACTCGTTCAGCGTCTTAAGAACATGGCCGCCGAGGCAAGAGTGCCGGTTTGCGGCGGAAATGGCATGGGCTTCTACAATTTTGACGCCAGCACATTCGTCAGCTTTCAGGAGCCAACGTCCGTAAGGCCTGGGCACATAGCAGCAATTTGCCACTCTGGCTCGGTTTTCGCGATGCTGGCGGATTCAGCAGGGAGATACGGGTTCAATCTATTGACGGCGCAGGGTCAGGAGATCAGCGCCAGTATTGCTGACTACATGGAGTACGCCATCGAAATGCCGACAACGCGGGTGTTGGCGCTCTTTGCAGAAACGATCCGGGACCCCGACCGGTTTGTCGCTGTTTTGGAGAAGGCCAAACGCCGCAGTATTCCAATCGTTGCAACAAAGGTCGGCCGAACCACAGCAAGTGCGCGCTTTGCTGTCACACATTCAGGCGCATTGGCAGGTGATAACACGGCATTCGAGGCCGTATGCCGGCGGTATAATGTCCTGCGAACAGATGACCTTGATGGGTTGATGGCCGCCTGTCAGATCCTCTCGCTCGGCAAGGAGATCGGGGATGGTGCTCTGGCCGCACTCCTGGACTCTGGGGGACTGCGCGAACTCATGGTAGATCTTGCCGAGGATATGGGGCTTGAGTTTGCGTCACTGACTCCTCCTACGGTCGAAGCCCTCCGCAAGCGGCTCTATTTTGGTCTTGACGCAGTCAATCCTTTGGACGCCGCCGGCCTCTATAATGAGGATCTCGGCAACGTCATGGGCGAGTGCCTCGAGTTGCTGGCATCCGATCCACATGTTGCCATCGTCGCACACGAGTTTTTCTCCACCGACACGGTCAAGGGCGTGCCGGGCATCGCGGAAGCTGCGCAGCGCATGCCTCAGCGGTCTGAAAAACCCTATGTCCTCGCCTATTCGCTGGGGGTAGCAAACAATACCGAATTCGCGTCCCAAATGCTGGCCAGCGGTGTACCGGTCATAAGCGGTATCAGACCGCTGCTAACAGGAATCAGGTGCGCTTTCGACTATCGCAATTTCAGGAAGGAATGGGATTCGACCCCCGAACCGCTGGAGGATGTCCGCGTTGACCGGTGGAGAGAGAGACTCAGAAGTTCGCGTTCGATCGGTGAGTCTGAAACCCTTCGGATGCTCGCCGACCTTGGTGTGAATGCCGTGGACAGCGCGGTTTTCGACAACGCTGATGCCATCGTCTCAGCGGCCGAAAGGCTCGGCTATCCTGTTGTTCTGAAGTCTGCCGCTCCAGGTCTGATGCATAAGTCAGATGTCGGTGGGGTCCACTTAGGCATAGCTGATGAAGTGAAGCTGCGTGCGGCCTATGAGTCTCTCTTGAAACTAGGCCCGGAGGCTTGTGTTGCGCGGATGTTGCCTCCCGGCGTGGAAGTCGCGTTCGGCATGGTGAATGATCCGCAATTCGGCCCGGTCGTCATGGTCAGTGCCGGCGGCACGATGGTCGAGTTGCTGGACGACCGAACCTACGCGCTTGCGCCATTCGGGACGACGGAAGCAAGGCGGATACTGGAGGGTTTAAAGATCTGGAAGATGCTAACGGGTGCGCGCGGTAAGCCACCCACAAATGTGGATCAGCTTGCACGCCTCCTTAGTCGGTTCTCCGTTGTGTGTCATGAATTGCGCGATGTCATCTTGGAGATTGATGTCAATCCCGTGATTGCCAATGAGGACTCCGTCTGGGCGGTGGATGCAGTGCTGGTTTCTAAACCTGCTGCTCGCAATCACAACATCGATTGATGTCTGAGTGCCGTACCGCTGGAGGTAATGGGTAGCATGGACTTGGAGAAATATGCTTCACTTGATGCTGTCGCACTGGCCGAACTCGTACGACAAGGTGACACGACACCCCACGAGCTTGCGAAACTGGCGGCTGAGGCTGCTGCACGTGTCAATCCGACGCTCAACGCCATCATCGAACTCTATGGCGATCGCATAACTGCGCCGGCGTCACCAAATCCTGAGCAACCATTCGCTGGCGTTCCAATGCTGGTCAAGGATCTCAGCGTCACTCAGAAGGGCCGTTTGCACGAGTGCGGGTCGCAGCTCTTGAAGGGAAGTGTATCTTCGCAGGACTCGGAGCTGTTCAAGCGCTTTCGTAAGGCCGGATTTAATATAATCGGTCGCACGACAACTCCGGAATTTGGATGGTCCGCATCAACAGAATGCCGTTTGACCGGCACCACCCGCAACCCGTGGAATGTCGAGCGAAGCGCAGGAGGCTCGAGTGGAGGTTCTGCTGCCGCCATTGCAGCTGGTGTGGTGCCGATTGCCCACGGATCGGATGGAAGTGGGTCAATTCGAAATCCGGCTAGTTGGTGTGGCCTGGTTGGCCTCAAGACGACCCGCGGAAGGATATCCACTGCACCGCATGTCGGCATGCCACCTGGCGGGAGACCGGTGAGCTTCGTGATGAGTCGAAGTGTGCGCGACAGTGCGGCCGTGTTAGATGCAGTGCATGGAAATATTGGTGGCGATCCATTCAAGATCGCTCCGCCCCCACGTCCCTACATTGAGGAAGTTGGGCGTCCATTAAAACCTCTTCGCATTGCAGTTTCATCGGATCCTTGGAATGGAAAATCCTTGTCGTCCTCCATCAGGATGGCATTCGACGACACGGTTCAGCTTTTGGCAGAGCTTGGGCATGAACTGGTCGAAGCACGACCATCGTTGGATTGGTCTCCACTTGTCGATGCGATCCTCGACACCGTTGCCGCGGGAATCGCCTATCGCGTTGACGCCGCCAGCAACCTGATGGGTCGGACGCCCTCGCGTGAGAACCTTCAGCACACAACCTGGGCCACTTATCAGCATGGCAAGTCGCTTTCCGCGAGCCGCCTGCTTGCGGCGATCGAATATCTGGATCAGGTGAGCCGGACTGCTGGGCCGTTTTTCACAGAATTCCCTATTCTGCTGACGCCCACGAGTATCGATGTCGCACCAAAGCATGGCACCCACAATGCAGATCGAGCTGATCTCAGCGCTCGCGAGTGGTCCGAGATTATTCACAGTGAAGATTGCTTCCTTCTGCTGGCCAATGTTACCGGTCAGCCGGCCATTTCTCTGCCTTTGCATGAAACTGGCGATGGTCTTCCCGTCGGTATGCAGCTTATGTCTGGCCTGGGTGATGAGGCGATCTTGTTTCGACTTGCCGGGCAGTTGGAAGCGTCTCTGCCCTGGCATAACCGGCGCCCGCGGATACATGCTGCCGCGGCGAATGTACCCAAGTCAAATATGGAGCACCCGCAAAAACATGATGGAACCAGCTCGGATCGGCAATGAAGACACTCATCGACAGACGCCAACGTACCGCTCGGCCCACGAACCTTGGTCAGATTGTCCAGAGCGGGCTATGCATGGGATGCGGCTTGTGCCAATCAATTGCAGGCAAAGAGACGATTGAGTTCGTGACGACGCGGGAAGGGCGTGTTCGGCCAATTGAGCGGAGACCGATTTCCGCCAGTGACTGGGCGGTGATTGAGCGCACTTGCCCGGGACTGAATGTCATCGGGGGTGACGATACTGACCAGTTCGCCAGCACGAAACACGATCAGGTATGGGGGCGTCATCTGAGAATTGTGATTGGCCACGCAAGCGATCCAGAGGTCCGCTATCGAGCGACTTCTGGTGGCACGCTGACTGCTCTCAGCAGATATCTGATTCAAGCCGGTCATGTTGACTTCATTCTCCAGGTGAGGGCATCGAAGGACCGCCCCATGCGAAGCGAGACCGTCATGTCATTTCATGACGGCGACATTGTCACGTCCGCAGGTGCGCGTTACGGACCCACCAGCCCGCTGGATGGCGTCAAAGAAGCCCTGGATCAAGGCAAGCCTTTTGGTTTTGTCGGTAAGCCCTGCGATATTGCGGGCCTGCGCCTCTATGCGCGCGAGGATCACCGTGTAAGCCAATACTGCAAGATGATGCTGTCACTTCAATGTGGCGGAGGTCCCGAGTTCCAGAAGTCTCGTGATCTGGTCCATGACCTTGGGCTACGGGAAGAGGATGTGACCTTGATGCGCTATCGCGGCTACGGCAATCCTGGTCGGGCACGTATTGAAGCGCGAGATGGGAGGGCGTTCGAATTGACGTATCTGCAAATGTGGGACGATGAGAGCAAGTGGTGCAGCCAGTCTCGGTGCCGAATTTGTCCGGATGGCATCGGTGAATGCGCTGACATGGTCGTAGGCGACTATTGGCCCGGGTGCGTACCGCAGGGTGAAGACGCTGGTTTCAATTCGATCATGGTGAGAACCGGAAGAGGAATTGATCTTTTTGATCAAGCCGTGAACGCTGGCGTCCTTACCGTTGTGCGCGATCTTGACATTCAGGACATGACGGACACCCAGCCTCACCAGGTCCGTAAGAAGGCAGAGCTTTGGGCTCGCCTCGCCGGCATGAGGGCGGCCGGCCATCTGGTGCCAGAAATCCAAGGCTTGCGTCTTCGAGAAATTGCGGCTGAACAATCGTTCTTGCAGAATGTGAGGGCTGCTCGTGGGGCGCGGCTGCGATGCCACAGGGGGCGTTTCAGCGAACCACCGGCGATCGACGTCAAGGTGTCCGGGTAGCGTATGTTTGCAGGGTCAACCCGGCATTCTGCGCCACAAGATCTATCATGATGAGCGGGGTCGGCAGTCCCTCTGACAGATGATCCTCATCCCACACTCGCGTCATGAATATCTTGGCGATCGCAGCGCCCCGCATGGATGCTGCTCGCGGCTACTTCGCCTGTTTAAATCTTTCAGGAACAACCATAGTGGAGAATACGTCCTCCACCGTTTCTCTGCGGCGGATAAGCCACGAGAACTTTCCACTGACCAAAGCCGTCGCAGGCCGGGGCAGTGAGTTGAACTGGTAGCCCTTGGCCTCGGCATACATTCCCGCATCGAGGAGGGCGACGATCTCCCCGACCTTCATATCGGGTGCAGGACAGTCGCGGGCAAAGACAGATGGCACACAAGTAAGGCCAACCAAATCTACCTTCTGCTTCAGAGGTCGCCTCATGCCTTCGGCTGCCAGCGCGACATAGGTGTAGCCGAACAAGTCGACTTGAAGCAGATTGTTGGTGCTTGAATCGACGTTGACCCAGGTCAACCCGAGTTCTGGGTCTCGTTTGATCAGCCCGATTGTAGTGAGCAGTACACCAGCATTGCCGACAATATAGCGCCCGGGCTCGAGCCAAATCTGCGGCAACGGCGTTTTCGTATCATGGAACGTCTTGCCCATTGCTGTACAGACCGCCCGGGCATAGTCTTCTATAGGATTGGGATTGTGGAGGTCACCTGACGACTCAGGATCGCGCTCACGGGCCCACCCGCCGCCAAGATCAATCATCATCGGCGAAAAGCCTGTTTCGTGGTAGAGCTCAGAAACGACCTTGGCCAGTTCGCCGCCAATCGCCGCAAACATCTGGGGGTCCCTGGATGCCCGGCCGATATGTGTATGGTATCCGAAAAGCCTTAAGTGCTCATGCCCCTGCAGCCGCCGGATGATGCGCTTTGCTGCTTCTGCGGTCTCTCCCCATTTTGACCGTCGCATTCCCTGAAAGAAATTCGGCCGCTTGAAGCAGTCGCTGGAGAAATCCTTGAAGTATTCTTCCGGAAGCACCTTTATCCGGATCCCTACTCGCACGTCCTTGCCAATTCTGCGGGCCGCCGATTCCACCGCGTCGACTTCCTCTTCGGAGTCAAGATTGATCGTCAACCCCATCTCAATAGCCCGCTCGATCACGTCTTCGGGCTTGTAGGAGCCATTGACGACAATTTTTGCGGGATCTGCCCCTCCTTCAAACGTCGCTTGAATTTCCCCGACACTGAAACAGTCACCGCCGGCGCCCTCGTCATGAAGGATCGCGCGCACGGAAAGATTGGGATTGGCCTTGATCGCGTACATGACGTTGATGGGCTCAGGCCAGCAAGCCTCAAAAGCGGCTTTGATCCTCCTGTAGTTTTGGCGAAGAGTGGACTCCGATATCACGTAAAGCGGGCTACCGAATTTTGTGACCAAATCTCGGGCCGATACGCCTTCGATCATCAAGTCTCCATTCGCTGAGACACTCAAATTGTCACTTGGCGTGCGCCACTGAGCCAGTGTTTGTTCGGGCGTCTGATCAATGGCGACATCCAACATGGTGGCCTCTCCTAATCTATGTCTGACGCGCGGAAAGGCCACACCCAACATCCGGACCGACCGATACCTTTCCAATTCATGGTGAGACTAGCCGTTGCCGAAAGCCTATGACCAGTTCGAATTGGCAAGACCAGCTATCCGATTTGCCAATAGGGCCAAAAAACCACAATATCAAACGACCGCCATGGCGCCAGACATCCCCCGCTTTGTCATTCGCTGCGGTACCAAAAACGTCCGCCGGGGATCCAGCAATCCTATTCAGTCGAGAGCGCAGGATTATGTATTGCTGTGGCAAGGAGTTTGAGCAACGCGGTTACGCTCCGCGTCGGCGTCGGATCAGACGAGAATAGTCCAAACTCAAGCGAAGGAAGCAGCGGAAGTCCTTCCGTCTGGCCCAGGACCCGTAAGGTGGGTCGCAGGCATTCTCGAATCATGTATGTGATTCCAAGACCCGCTTCTACTGCGGCGAACACTGAAGAGAACGTCGTGGTGGAGTAGACTTTTTTCCAGGCAATTTGGTTCTCATCCAGCACCTTAAGTACGTGTCGACCCCACCGCAGGTCGCCTTCGGCCATGAGCACCAGGGGGAGCGGCTTGGTCTTATCAACTTCGAAATGCCTGTTTCCTACCCATAGCAGAGGCGTGAACCAGCGGACGTGTGGCTCGCGAGACATGTACTGAGTATTGCCGAGTGCCAAATCGAGACGGCCTTCGCGAAGGAGGCCATCAAGAACTGCCGATTCAGCGACGATGACTTCAATCTCGGTTGAGCGCTGCATCTCGGCGAATTCTCGTAACAAGTGTGGCAGTCGACCAACAGTAAACTCCTCGGTAAGGCCGAACCTGACGGTTCCGGTGACGAGTTCCTGGTCGGCTATTTCCATGAGCTCATGCAGCAGTCCCAAAATACGATTGGCATAGCTCGCGACGATTTCTCCTTCGTGAGTCAACGCTACGCCACGAGCGTGTCGGTGGAGAAGGCGAGCGCCCATGATCTCTTCGAGTTGCTTGATCTGGATACTGATCGCAGACTGCGAGCGATGGAGCAGTTCAGACGCGGCGCTCATGCTGCCGCAGCGGGCAACCGTGGCGAGGCTACGGAGTTGATCGACGTTCGGGACTAACACGGGAACTTCAAATCTTGTAGCGACGAGGTATTAAAAACATCAATACAATATCTCCTTCAAGACGACAATCCCGATAACATTCCCGCATTGGCTTGGGCCCTTGACTGTGATTGCCTCGGAGCTGGCAGCAACTTCTCGATGGTAGCGGGTCCCTCGCGGGAGCTTGTAGTGCTACCTCCGCCAGCCGCTCGGACAGGACCTTCAGGAGGCCGGCGATCGTGCCAGGCGAAAACAAGACAGCTATTCGATTTCGAAATATCGATTTTCGACACTTTGCACTGGTAAACCGGCGTGAACGAAATCTAGCATCAACTCTTGGGATGGAAACGCGCATGGGCGAGCAATGAGTGATGTTGTCTCGGCCGAAGCTGGTCCGTCAGCCGTGTCAGCCAACAGGGGTGTCAAGCTATGAAATCGACCACCAGCGAGTTCGTTAAGACCTACCGGGAGGGAGGCGTGCTTCAGGTCACGCTCGATCACCCACCTGCCAACGCCATAGACGCACCCGTGAGCCGGGCCCTAGGGGAAACAATGCTTGCGTTTCGGGACGATCCGGAGCTGAGGGTCGCGATTATCACTGGCGGCGGGTCAAAATTCTTTTGCGCCGGATGGGACCTTAAGACGGCCGTGGACGAGATCATTGAGGATCCGGACTATGGCGTAGGCGGATTTGGCGGAATTCAGGATCTTCTCGACATGAACAAGCCGATCATTGGCGCGATCAATGGTATCTGCTGTGGCGGTGGTCTTGAGTTCGCTCTCGATGCCGACATTCTGATAGCGGCCGACCATGCGAGATTTGCATTTCCCGAGATCAAGGTTGGCACTTACGCGCCGGCGGCCTGCATTGCACTGCCGAAGCGGATTCCCTATCACATTGCCATGGAGATGCTCCTGACCGGACGTTGGTTCGACGCCGAGGAGGCGCAT
>JAGRLX010000363.1 GCA_020441605.1 Alphaproteobacteria bacterium | reverse complement strand
ATGATGGTTTGCATCGGAGATCTTAACTGCCGGAGCCGCCAACTGAGAATTTGGGCCAAACCGGCGCTGTTTTCCGGGTTCTCTCTGGTGCGGTTCGAAAATCTTGATGGTCAGTAGCGCAAAAGAGGCCCGCTCTTCGGGCTTTTTGTGCGTTGTGGCGAAGAACGCAGGAATTAATAGATATACTAAGAATAAATGGCGGAGAGGGAGGGATTCGAACCCCCGGTACGGTCACCCGTACTCCGCATTTCGAGTGCGGCGCGATCGACCACTCTGCCACCTCTCCGCATGCCGGGTGTACCCGTGGATCGCAGGCGCTAGATAGCGAAGCCAAGACGATCTGCCAACCCCCTTTTCGTGGGCGTTGACTTGGAGGGTGAACCTGATAGAAGCGCGGTTCTCAACCGAAGGCAAGACATGGGTCGATTTTCTGTCAGTTCCATTCTGGAGTGCGCAGCAACCGCTGGTCGCGCCGGCCTTCCTGCGTCCGGGAAATTCACGAAAACCACCAAAACCGCGTGAGCCTTCTCCCCCGGCCTTCCCCCGCGGGGGTGGAGGCCTGAACTCAAGCTTGTCCGAAGGCAGAGCCGGTACGGTTCGTGGGGGACGGGATCAAAGGGCTCGAAGGAGAAGTCATGGGCTACAAGGTTGCAGTCGTCGGCGCCACTGGCAATGTCGGTCGCGAAATGCTCAATATTCTGGAGGAACGCCAGTTTCCCGTCGATGAGGTGCATGCCATCGCCTCGCGCCGTTCCATGGGCGTCGAAGTGTCGTTCGGCGAAAAGACGTTGAAGTGCCAGGATCTCGAGCGGTTCGATTTTTCTAAGGTTGACTTCTGTCTCATGTCGGCTGGCTCGACGGTGTCCAAGGAATGGTCGCCGAAGATCGGCGCAACAGGCTGCATCGTCATCGACAATTCCTCGTGCTGGCGTTACGAACCGGACATTCCGCTGATCGTCCCGGAGGTCAATGCCCATGTTCTCGAAGAATACATGGCGCGGAACACCCGCCGCAACATCATCGCCAACCCCAATTGCTCGACAGCCCAGCTCGTCGTGGTGCTGAAGCCGCTGCACGACGTGGCCCGCATCAAGCGAGTTGTGGTCGCCACCTATCAGTCTGTTTCAGGCGCCGGCAAGGACGGCATGGACGAGCTGTGGAACCAGACCAAGGGCATCTTCGTCACCGACGCGCCCGAGCCCAAGAAGTTCACCAAGCAGATTGCATTCAACTGCATTCCGCATATCGACGTGTTCATGGACTCGGGCGATACCAAGGAAGAGTGGAAGATGCTGGTCGAGACCAAGAAGATCCTGGATCCCAAGATCAAACTCACGGCTACATGCGTGCGCGTGCCAGTGTTCGTCGGCCACTCGGAGGCCGTCAACATCGAGTTCGAGACGCCAATTTCGGCGGAAGAGGCCCGCGAGATCCTGCGCGAGGCGCCGGGCTGCATGGTCGTCGACAAGCGCGAGAACGGCGGCTATGTCACACCGGTGGAATGCGTCGGCGATTATGCCACTTTCGTGTCGCGCATCCGCGAGGATGCGACCATCGAAAACGGTCTCAATCTTTGGGTGGTCTCAGACAACTTGCGCAAGGGTGCTGCGCTCAATACCGTGCAGATCGCCGAGAGCCTGGTCAATCGCGGCCTGATCAAGAAGGCCGCCTGACGCTTCCAACGTCTGCCTGGCCATCGCGCCCGGCTGATATAACCAACTGAACTCCAAGACGGCCCCCTGGCTCTGGCTGGGGGCCTCATGCATTTGGCGGTCGGATGACTGCCAATGATTGCCCGCTGCTGCAGAGTTCAATGCGGCGATCAGCCAAGCGAGACTGTAAAAATCGTTACATTGACTAGATCATGTGATTCAAATCACTTCAAATTCATAGGACGCTGGCTAATGGGCGGCCACTCAACCAGACCATAGAAGGAGATTTGAGTATGTCGACCCAGACCAAACAGGCAACCACCGTGGACGAAAGCCGCCACAATTTCTACTACATTATCCACAAGGGGCTGCGTCTCGGCCATTGCCGGCTTCTGGCGATGATCAGCGCAACTGATTTCACCAATCCCTCGGATTGCGCCATGACCATTGCGGCGGTTCGTGATTTCCTGATGCTGGCCCGCTCGCATCTGGAAGGTGAGAACCGCGAGATCCACGCGGCCCTCGAGGCACGAGCACCCGGCGCTTCCGCCCATGCCGCCGACGACCATGACGACCACGAGAGGTCGTTTGCCGAACTCGAAGCCCTTCTCAGGAAAATTGAGGCCGCACCCGCTTCCGCCAAGGCGCGCGCCGGAAAGGCTCTCTATCGCCGCTATGCGATTTTCGCCGCTCATGACATGGAGCATATGAACGAGGAAGAGACCGCACTGCTGGCCGCGCTCCATGCGGCTTTCACCGATGCAGAGCTGCATGAGATCGAAGGACGGATCGTGGCGGCCATCGCACCGGCCAAGATGGCGGCCTATCTCAACCTCATGATGCCGGCGTTGAGTCACCCAGAGCGGGTCGACATGCTGGGCCACATGCGACAGGCCATGCCGCCCGCGGTGTTCGATAGCGTCCTTCACGGTGCAGTCAGGCCGGCTCTCGAGGCGGATGAATTTGCCGCGGCTGTTTCGGCCCTGGGCCTGTCCGAGGCGGCCTGATCGGGGGATTCATGCGGGGGGGGGGGCGTTTCGGCGCGGCCCCCGCATTTCGCATCGTGATATCAGGCGTTGATGTCGCCCCAAGTCGCCGCACCCAGAACGGGCCCAAGCTTGCCTTTTTGCAAGAGTGCGGCGCAACCGGTGCAATCGGGTGGGAGCACGCCTTCCTTCGGCAACATGATCTTCTGGGCCTGCCCCGACCACATGCCAGCAGGCAGGATCTTCCTTACGACATTGTGATACTCGATCTCATGTCCCGCAATTTCGCCCTTGAGGATCTTGACCTTCAGCCGTGGCGTAAGCGGCAGGAGCCAGAGCGTAGCATCTGACGAAATCTCGCCAGCACCGATTTCCACGGTCATGTCGCGTTCGCCGTCATGGAGTTTGACCGGCACCGGCCAGGCCTCCGCCCGGGCCGCCTCGATTTCCGCCATGACCTTGGCCTTCTGATTGCCAACCACGTGCCGGCCGCCGTTGACGACCATTTGCGGCGTGTAAACGTCCATGTCACCACGGGCTTTGGCATAGTCATACTGGCGCCGCGAAAACTCCGGTGCGCCCAAAGTGTCCTTCCACCCAAGATAATCCCAATAATCGACATGATATGTGAGGGCCACAACGCCCGGCAGCAACCGCAATTCCGCCAGCAAGGCATCTGCCGGCGGACAGGACGAACAACCCTGACTGGTGAACAGTTCCAATACGACGGGTTGCTGGGCAGCCGCCGCCGACCGGACCGTGCAGGCCATAGCGGCTCCTGCCCCAAGGGCAAGAGCTTCACGCCGGGTCATGGTCTTGATCATCGTCATGACTGCAATATGGCTCAAACGGCCCCCGACTGCCACTCACGAGCCGTTGAGCCGCGTTCACGAACGCGTATCTGTGCCCTCAGGCCACGCGGGCAAGATTGCGCAGGACGTAGGGCATGATGCCGCCGTTCTTGTAGTAGTCCAGCTCATCCATCGTATCGATGCGGCAGGTGACATCTGCCGATGCCTTGGAGCCGTCGGCCCGAACGATGTCGATCTTCAGCGTGGCGCGCGGTTTGAGGCCTTCGGCAAGACCCATGATGTTGACGATCTCGTCGCCACGCAGGCCAAGTGTCTGCCAGCTTTCGCCATCCTTGAACTGAAGCGGAACGACTCCCATGCCGATCAGGTTCGAGCGATGGATGCGCTCGAAACTCTGGGCAACGACTGCGCGAACGCCCAGAAGTCGCGTGCCCTTGGCGGCCCAGTCGCGCGACGAACCGGTGCCATATTCCTTGCCGGCGAAAATCACCAGCGGCACGGCTTCAGCCTGATACTTCATCGCAGCATCATAGATCGGCATCTGCTCGGACGAGGGATAGTGCTTGGTCACGCCTCCTTCAACCCCAGGCACCATCTGGTTCTTGATGCGGATATTGGC
>JAGRLX010000362.1 GCA_020441605.1 Alphaproteobacteria bacterium | reverse complement strand
GCCGTCGAGCGTCGTCATCAGCGCGGGCTCGTCGCCGGGAATGTTCAGGAGGATCGATGATATGCGCCCGCCATACATGGCGCCGTAGTAGACGGAGGTCAGCAGAATGAGGGCTGGCGTCGCCGGCAACCCGAGCGAGAATGCCAGGGGAATGAGGATGGCCACGCCATTGGCGGGCCCCAGCCCCGGCAGAGCGCCGATCATGGTGCCCAGCAGGCAGCCGATCAGGGCCAGGCCCAGGTTCTGCCAGGTCAGGGCGATGGCAAATCCGTCATAGAGATGACTGAGAGCATCCATGTCAGAACCCCCATGGACCGGCGGCAAGCGAGAGCTTGAGGATCAGGTGGAAGATCACATAGATGCCCACCGAGATGGCGATCCCTGCGGCAATGGCGGCCGGAGGCAAGGCCCCCAGGCGCCAGCTCAGCAGTGCCGCTGCCACGGCGGTCGAGACTACGAAGCCGAATTCCGGAAGGGCATAGGTATAGGCCACCATGACGGCGGCTGCGAAGATGATCTCCAGCAGGCGGCCCAGCCTCGGCCACTCCGGTTCGGCATCGGGGCGGATGATCGGAAAGACCCCGGCAACAGCGAGCACGGTACCGATGATATAGGGGAATACTTTCGGCCCAAGGGGGTCGGACATGAAACTGACTTCCGTCTGGCTCGCAGCATAGACGTAGAAAACTGCGAGCGCGATGCATGCCGCACCAAACAATCTGTCACTCATGCGGCCTCCATGGGTGTCGCGCAAGGAACGGGTGATGGCCGCCCACGGCCATGCGTTGGCCATAGGCGGCGCTTCCGCTCTACTTCAGAATGCCGATGGCCTTGCTGAGTTCGGTCGTCTCCTGAATCTGGCCGTTCACGAAAGTCTTGAAGTCCTCGCCCCAGACCGGCAGCGGCATCAGGCCATTGGCGGCCATGATGTCCTTCCATTCCTGGCTCTCATAGACCTTCCTGACGGACGCGGCCCAGAAGTTGTAGGCGCCATCGCTGATGCCGCCGGGTGCGTAGAAGCCACGCCAGTTTGCACCGATCGCATCGATGCCCTGCTCCTTGGCGGTGGGGAAATCGGAGAAGCCCGCACCGGGAAGCCGCTCTTCCGACAGGACGGCGAGAATCTTGATCTTGCCCGCGTCAGAAAACTCCTTGGCTTCCGAAAGGTCGCCGGTGAAGGCCTGGACGTGGCCGCCGAGCAATTGCGTCACGGCCTCGCCGCCACCGTCGAAGGCGATATACTTCACCTTCGTGACGTCTTCCACGCCATCGGCCTTGGCGGCAATCAGCACCTTGAGATGATCCCAGCCCCCCACGGCTGATCCGCCGGCGAAGGCGACCGTCGTCGGATCAGCCTTGACCTTGTCCATCAACTCCTTGAGCGAGTTTACAGGCGAGTCCTTGGCAACTGCGATGATGCCGAAATCGGCACCGATCGCGCCCACCCAGCGAACCTGATCGGCCGACGAGCCGGGGAAGGCGCCCTGCGCCAGGCGGGTGGAGGTCGCCGACGAGGCGGCGACAATCAGATTTTCATCGGCATTCCGCTTCGAAACCACCGAGGCATAGGCAACGCCGCCGCCCCCGCCGGCCATGTTCGTCACCTGAACCGGGCTGCCGACAATCTTGAGATCGTAGAGAACCTTGCCGACCTGACGGCAGGTGAAATCCCAGCCGCCGCCCGCGCCCGCCGGTGCAATGCATTCCACATTGCCCGGCTCGAAGGCCAAGGATGTGGCGGGCGCTGCAACGAGCGAACCCGCCATCAGTCCAGCGAGCATGAATGCCTTCAAAATATTCCTCATTGGTCTCTCCCATTCTCTACGGCTACGTTCTTGTTACTGCGTGTGCACTTTGTGCAATTCCGGGGTTTCCCGGCAACTTTCCGGCGTCGCCGCCGCAAGGCACGAGATTCCACCGAGGCACGCTAGCCGAATTGGCCATGGTCTGCGAGTCATTCGGCGAAGCGTCGGAATTACGCCCGGCAAGCCTGTGGACAAGGCCACGTGACCGGTCATCGGCGCTCGGCCGTCAACTGCGAGGCGCGGCATCTGCGGGAGTACCGGCTAGACGGGTTCGGCCGGAATGATCTCCACGCCCGCATCCTGCAATGCCTGCGCCAGCCGCGCCGGCGGCATGCGATCGCAGACGACGGTGTTGATCTGATCGATACGCCCCACGCTGACCAGCGCCCGGTGATTGAATTTCGATGCGTCGCAGAGTACGACGACCTTGCTCGATCGCGCCATGAAGGCCCGCTTCAGGGCGGCATCCTCGGTTGAATAGTCGAATACCCCCTCGGCACTGATGCCCGAGGCGCCGAGAAAGCAGGTTTCAAAGTTGAACGTCATCACCGTTTCGACCGCCATGCTGCCGAAGATTGAAAGCTCGCCCCCGCGCAG
Source organism: Alphaproteobacteria bacterium (assembly GCA_020441605.1). The sequence goes on along the minus strand of JAGRLX010000362.1, from coordinate 4,909 downwards.
ACGGCCGGCCGGCAGATAGACGGCATTCGATGTCTCGGCCAGCACGCCGGCTATTCGCGCGTTGTTGGTGACGATCGACAGATCAGCCATCGCGGCGCATTCGCGGGCAAATTCGTAGGTTGTGGTCCCGGTATCGATAGCCAGCGACTGTCCGGGACGCACCAGCGTGAAAGCCGCCTTCGCGATCGCCGACTTTGCCTTCGCATTGCGCCGGCGCCGCGCCGCGAAACTCGGCTCCAGTGCATCGAAGACATCGGCCTCCCCGTGGCCCAGGCCCAGAGCTCCGCCATGGGTGCGACGGACCGCGCCTTCCTTCTCCAGCGCCGCGAGATCCCGTCTCACAGTGATTTCCGAAACGCCGGTGGCGGCTGCGAGATCGCCCACGCTCATGAATCCGGCGCGCACAATCTGGTTCAGCAGTTCGGTCTGGCGCGCCGCGGGGGCACGGAGAGGAGGTGTCATGTTCACTTCCTTGATCGTATTCGGTCAGTCTTGCCTGCGACTGCTTGTCAAAAGCTAGCCAATTTCGCTTGCTTCGGCCAGATCGTTCATGAATAATGATCGATATCGATCATCGGGAGTGTGCCATGCTTTCAGGGCTGGCCGGCAAACGGGCCATTGTGACCGGAGCAGCGAGAGGGATTGGCGCCGCAATCTGCCGCGCCCTCGCGGCAGAAGATGTCCGGGTTGCCGTCGCCGATCTGGACGAGGCCAGCGCCGTTGCGCTGGCGCGGGACATCGGCAAGGGCGCGCAAGGGTTCAGCATAGATGTCCGCGACCGGGCGAGCGTTGCGTCATGCTTCGACGCGGTCACGCGGGCCTTCGGCGGCTACGACATTCTGTGTGCCAATGCCGGTGTTTCAAATATGAAACTCGTCGTCGATCTCACCGACGAGGACTGGGATTTCAATTTCGACGTGAATGCGCGTGGCGTGTTTCTGACCAACCAGGCCGCCATTCGGCATTTCGAGGCGACGAACACCAGGGGTGTCATCGTCAATACGGCGTCCCTGGCCGCAAAATGGGGAGCACCGTGGCTGGCCCACTATTCCGCCAGCAAGTTCGCGGTCATGGGGTTCACCCAGGCCCTGGCGCGCGAGGTCGCGGCAAAGGGAATCCGCGTCAACTGCGTTTGTCCGGGCTTTGTCAGAACCTCCATGCAGGAGCGTGAGGTCACCTGGGAAGCGACGCTTCGCGGCATGAGCGAGAAGGCGGTGATCGAGGACTATATCGCCCAGACGCCGCTCGGCCGCCTGGAGGAACCCGAGGACGTGGCGCGGAGCGTGCTGTTCCTGGCGAGCGATCTCAGCGGCTTCATCACCGGTGAATCGCTCAATGTGACCGGTGGCGTGAGGATGGATTGAGCCTGCCATGAAGCGGATCGCCAAGCTCATCGTTCCCCACCTGATCCTGATGCTGTTCTCGCTGATTATCCTGCTGCCGCTCGTATGGATCGTCAGGGTCAGCCTGACCGACCGGCTGACCGCCTACAAGATTCCTCCAGAAATCGGCACGCTCGGCCTTATGAACTATGTCGAGATCTTCGAGCGCTATTCTTTCGTGACCTGGTTCGCCAACAGCCTGATCGTGGCGCTGGCGGCGACCATCATCGCCCTGCCCTTCGCGACGGCCCTGGCCTATGCCTTCGCACGTTACAACACCGGTGGCGCGTGGTTGCGCCTTGGCGTCCTTGCCAGCCAGATGCTGCCGCCGATCATCCTGGTCCTGCCACTCTTCGTGGTCTTTCTGGCCGCCCACCTGACCCAGAGCAGAACGGCACTGGTCATTGCCCATCTCACCATATCGCTGCCGTTCCTGTCGTGGATGCTCGTGTCGTTCTTCGAGGGCGACGTGGCACGGCTCGAGGAAGCGGCCCGCGTTGATGGTGCGACCCGATGGCAGGCGTTCCGCTACATCGCCGTGCCGGTAGCCGCGCCAGGCATTCTGGCGGCGGGTCTCCTCGGCTTCATCCTGAGCTGGAACGAGTTTCTGTTCGCCCTCGTGCTGTCAGGCCCCAAGAGTCAGACCCTACCGGTCGGACTCGCCAGCCTCGAAACCCACGCCGGCGTCGAGATCGCCCCACTTGCGGCCGCCACCGTCGTTTCACTTTTGCCGGTGTTTGCGCTCCTGCCGTTCCTGCGCAAGCATCTCATCAAGGGGCTGTCACTTGGGGCCCTCAAGTGACACTCCAGCGTAGAATGGGCCAAACAGGGAGATGAGCATGATCAGAAAGTTGCTGTTGAGCGCCGCCTTGGTCAGCGGGTTATCGGTCTCGGCCTATGCGGAAACCGTCAACATTCTCATGGAGGGCGTTCCGGATACGGACTATGTGAAGACCCTGCTGCCGGAATTCACGGCGGAAACGGGCATCGACGTCAATCTCGAAGTCGTCAACTATGCCGAAATGCACACCAAGCTCGTGCCGCAGCTCGTTGCGCCCACGGGCAGCTATTCGGCGCTGGTCGTCGACTTCTACTGGGTCGGTGAATTCACCAAGGCCGGCTGGCTTCAGCCGTTGGACGACCGGATCGCCGCCGACAAGTTCGACACCTCGTCGTATGTGCCGAAGATGATGGATCTCGTCGGCAAGGTCGACGGGGTTACCTATATGCTGCCCTTCTATAACTACGCCATGGGTCTCCTCTATCGCAAGGACCTGCTCGAAGACGAAGGCAACAAGACCGCCTTCAAGGCCAAATATGGCATGGACCTCGCAGTTCCCAAGACATGGGACGAATATCTCAAGCAGGTCGAGTTCTTCACCAAGGATGGCATGCACGGCGTGGTCAACCAGGGCCTGCGGCCGGACCCCATCGCCATGGAGTGGTCCAACTACCTGTTTGCCAATGGCGGCGAATATCATGACGACAAGTGGAACGCGACGTTGAACAACGAAGCGGGCGTCAAGGCGGTCGAGCAGTACGCGACCAATGTGAACACGTATGGCCCCGTCGGATCGGCCAGCTTCTCCTTCGACGAGGCTTTCAACGTCATGGCCCAGGGCAAGGCCTACAGCTACATTACCTACAACTTCTTCCGAGCAGGCATCGACGATCCGTCCAAGTCGGCGGTGGTCGGCAAGGTCGAGATCATGCCAGTGCCGGGGACCGAGCCCGGCAAGGGGGGCAGTCTGAACGGCGCCTGGGGTTGGGCCATTCCGAAATCCAGTCCCAACCCGGATGCCGCCTGGACCTTCCTCAAGTGGGTGGAATCGAAGGAGATCGCCAAGAAGCGTGCCCTCCAGGGTGGTTCTCCAACCCGCACCGACGTCTTCGACGATCCGGATGTCAACGCCAAGTATCCCTACGCTAAGGCGCTGAAGGAGATGCTGCTGACCAGCCACAATTTCCCGGTCTTCACCTACACGCCGCAGCTGGTCGAGGTCCTTGGCCGCGAACTCAGCCTCGCCGTTGCCGGTGAGAAGCAGCCGGCCGACGCGCTCGCCGCGATCGAGACCGAGATGAACGAGCTTGCCCGCAAGGACGGCAAGCTTCAGTAGGCGACCAAGGGACAGGCGACATGAACCAGCACATTTCCATCGAAACGGCCGACCGCCGCTTCGGCTGGTTCATGTCGGCCCCCAGCATCGCCCTGCTCCTGCTGGTGATCCTCTTTCCCGTCTTCTGGGCATTGTTCACCAGCGTTCACGACTACACGCTCATCGCTCCGAATTTCGACACATTCTCCGGGTCCACCAACTATGAGACGGCAATCGGCGACAAGGAATTCCGTCACAGCCTGATCCTGACGATGGGCTTCGTCGCAGCCGTCGTGATCTTCGAATTCCTGCTCGGTTTCCTGGTAGCGCTCATGCTCAACAGCGTCGAGCGCTTCAAACCCATCTACTACGGCATCCTGCTGTGCCCACTGCTGATGAATCCGGTCATCGTCGGGCTGATCTGGCGCATGTTCCTGCATCCATCGCTCGGCATCGTGAATTACCTTCTGAGCCTGCTGTCGATTGCGCCGGTCAATTGGCTGGGCAGCACGAAGGTGGCATTCTGGACACTGGTCATGGTCGACATCTGGCATCAGGTGTCATTCATGATCGTGCTGCTGCTCGCGGGACTCGCGGCATTGCCAAAGGAACCCTACGAAGCCGCCCGCGTCGACGGCGCCAGCATCTTCCAAGCGTTCTCACATATCACGCTGCCGCTGATGTGGCCGGTCATCGCCGTAACCTTGCTGATCCGCATGATCTTTGCGGTGAAGACCTACGATCTCGTCTACATCATGACCCGCGGCGGTCCCGGGGTCTCCACCGATCTCGTCAGCTATTTCATCTATCGCACCGCTTTCGTCAGCCTCAATGTCGGCGAGGCATCGGCCATGTCGGTGATCCTGCTCGTGCTCATTCTGGCGCTGACCGGATGGCTGTATCGCTACATGCGGACTCTCACCTGAAGGTACACATGGCCTCGATCATTCTCGACAAGCTCACCAAGACCTATCCCAACGGCGTGTCCGCCGTGCGTGACGTCTCGCTGGAGATCGGCGATGGCGAGTTCATGATCTTGCTGGGTCCGTCCGGCTGCGGAAAGTCGACCACCTTGCGCATGATCGCGGGGTTGGAGGCGATCTCGTCGGGAAGCATCCATATCGGTGGGAAACGGGTCAACGAGGTCGATCCTGCCGACCGGGACATTGCCATCGTATTCCAGAATTATGCCCTTTACCCGCATATGACCGTCGCCCAGAACCTGGCTTTCGGGCTCAGGCTCAGGGGTGTCGAAGGTGGTGAAATCGATCGCCGGATGAGCCGCATTTCCGCCATGCTGGGAATCGAGCCTTTGCTGGCCCGCAAGCCGTCGCAACTGTCCGGCGGGCAACGCCAGCGGGTGGCGCTGGGCCGCGCCCTGGTGCGGGAGCCGCAGGCTTTCCTCCTCGACGAACCGCTGTCCAACCTCGA
>JAGRLX010000361.1:267-5146 GCA_020441605.1 Alphaproteobacteria bacterium | reverse complement strand
CTCGTCGCGGCGGGCGCCACCGAAGGCTGCGTCGAAGCCGTATTTGTCGAGGGCCTGCTTGAGGCCGTCGGTCTTCATGATCTGGGTGTGCAGCGCCGAACCATGGTCAAAGGGATTGACGTTCTTGGCCACCCCTTCCGGGTTCTTGTGGACGATGAGGTCCCAGCCATATTTGCGCGCGGTCTCGTCGCGCAGCGCGTACATGTCGCGGAACTTCCAGCCGGTGTCGACATGCATCAGCGGGAAGGGCGGCTTGGCCGGATAGAAGGCCTTCACCGCCAGATGCAGCATCACGGCGGAATCCTTGCCGATCGAATAGAGCATCACCGGCTTTTCGCATTCGGCGGCGACTTCGCGGATGATGTGGATCGACTCGGCTTCGAGCCGTTCGAGATGGGTCAGGCGGCTGGGGTGAATGTCCATCGTCGGTCTGTCGTCCGTCTTGGGGGTTGCTGGGGGCTTGGGTGGCGGCGGGTTTGGCTGGTGCTCGCGCATCCAGCCGCGCAACCGTTCCATGGTGCGGGTCGAGGGAGAGCGGCCCTTGCGCAGATCGAAGACAAAAGACGGGTCTCCGAGCGCCTGCTTGCCGAGGGTCGTCGGTTCAATGCTGGCCGTTGTCAGAAATTTCTCGATTTCGGCCAGGAAAGACTGTGCTGTTGGGTCCATGATAGGTTTCTACCTATAAATAGGTTTCGTGTCGAGCGAAAATATCCTATTTGCCGATTTTAACAGGAAATATCCTATTTTCATCCCTCAGCTTCTTCGATGACCATCGGCTTCTGCATTGAAAGCCGGGAGCGAAACGGATAGATTTTTCCTGAGAGGAAACCAAAATGGATGAGCGTGCGGGTGAGGCGCGGGCGAAATCGGCCTCGCTTGATCAGGATCCACACGGAGCGCCAACCGGCCGTACCCGGTTGCTTGAGGAGGCCATCGGCCGTGAGGTCAAACGTTTCCGCGAGAAGCTCGGTCTGACCATCGCCGAACTGGCGAAGGCGGCGAACATGTCGGCCGGGATGCTGTCGAAGATCGAAAACGGCGCGACATCGCCTTCGCTGGCCTCGCTCCAGGCGTTGAGCGCGGCGCTGCAGGTGCCGGTGACGGCCCTGTTCCGAAGCTTCGAGGAAATTCGCGACGCGACTTTCGTGAAAGCTGGGCAAGGCCTCACCATCGAGCGGCGCGGCACGCGGGCCGGTCACCAATATCAGTTGCTTGGCCACAGCCCGCATGGGCCGGTGATGGTGGAGCCCTATCTGATCACGTTGACGCAGGAATCGGATGTCTTCCCCACCTTCCAGCATGCCGGCGTCGAGTTTCTCTACATGCTCGATGGAAACGTCGTCTACCGGCATGGCGACAAGGTCTATGACATGCACCCCGGCGATGCCCTGTTCTTCGATGCCGATGCGCCCCACGGCCCGGAGGAATTGCGCAAGTTGCCAATTCGCTATCTCTCGGTAATTTCCTATCGTCGCGAGGAATAGTCTGGACCTGCGGCAACATTCCCCGGATGAGAGAATAATTCCTGAGGTTGAACGGCATCGGCGGGACTGTTATGGTTCCCACCCACGTATCCTTGAAGGTCACCTTTCCATGCGCGGTGTCCCCGCATCCGGTTCACATTTCGACGTCCGCGCTTCGCTCAGCCGTGGAGTCCGTCCGATTTCCCGGTGTCGGTCCGGTGCAGCGGGTCGGTGGCAGACCACAGGCCCGGGGATGCTGAAATGGAGCTAGCGGCCCTCGCCTTGTTCGCGGCAGCGCTTGTGGTCAACGCCGGCTCGCCGGGGCCCAGCATTGCAGCGCTGGTGGCGCGGGTTGTCAGCGGCGGCCTGGCGAGTGTCCTGCCGTTTCTCCTGGCCATGTGGCTTGGCGAGGCCCTGTGGCTGGTGGCCGCCGTGCTGGGACTGGGCTTCGTCGCCCAGCAGTTCTATCTGGTCTTTTCGGTAATCAAATACCTCGGGGCTGCCTATCTGCTCTATCTGGCCTGGAAGATGTGGACGGCGCCAGTCGGCATCCGGTCCGGAGACCTGCCGCGTGACCGGCCGCCCCTCAACATGTTTCTCACCGGCATGGCCCTCACCCTCGGCAATCCGAAGATCATGGTCTTCTACCTGGCGCTGCTGCCGTCGATCATCGACCTGTCGTCGGTCACTTTGTTCGGCCTCGCCGAACTCGTTCTGGTGGCACTCGCGGTCATGGCGGGCGTCGACCTCGCTTGGGCCTTCGCGGCCGCTTGGGCGCGGCGCTGGTTCCGCTCGTCCCGCGCCGTCCGCATCGCCAACCGTTCGAGTGCCACCGCCATGGGCGGAGCCGCCGTTCTCATCGCAACACGTTAGATCAACACGCAAGACATACGGGAGTAAACGCAATCATGGTCGACCTTGCCAAATACGCAAAAGACAACAAAGAAGTGAGATTCTTCCTGTTCAACTTCACCGACCTGTTCGGCACCCAGCGTGCCAAGCTGGTGCCGGCCGAGGCGGCGGGCAAGATGCAGAAGGCGGGGGCAGGTTTTGCCGGGTTCGCCACCTGGCTCGACCAGACGCCGGCCCATCCCGATATCCTGGTGATGCCGGCGGCGGATCCGATCCAGTTGCCCTGGCGGCGCGATGTCGCCTGGGTGGCGGGCGAACCGTGGATGAATGGCGAACCGCTGGCGCAGAGCCCGCGGGTCGTGCTGCGCAAGCTCATCGAGAAGCATGCGGTGAAAAACATGAAGCTGATGGCGGGCGTCGAGCCCGAGTTTCATCTGATCAATGCCGATGGCTCGTCGGTATCCGACCACCGCGACACCCAGGAGAAGCCCTGCTACGACCAATCGGCGATCATGCGCCGCCTCGATGTCATTGGCGAGATCTGCCAGACCATGATCCAGCTTGGCTGGGGCCCCTACCAGAACGATCACGAGGACGCCAACGGACAGTTCGAGATCAACTGGAACTTCAACGACGCGCTGACCACAGCCGATCAGCTGGCCTTCTTCAAGTTCATGGTGAAGTCCATTGCCGAGAAGCACGGGCTGCGCGCCACCTTCATGCCGAAGCCCTTCATCAATCTCACCGGCAACGGTTGCCACGTGCATCTGTCGGTGTGGAGCAATGACGGCAAGACCAATCTCTTCCACGATTCGAAGGGTGACCTCGGTCTGTCGCAGCTTGCCTACAATTTCCTCGGCGGGTTGATCCACCATGCGGCGGCGCTCACGGCCATCACCAATCCGACGGTGAATTCCTACAAGCGCATCAACGCGCCGCGCACGCTCTCGGGCGCCACCTGGTCGCCGTCGTCGATCACCTTCGGCGGTAACAACCGCACCCACATGGTGCGCATTCCCGACGAGGGCCGGGCCGAGTACCGGCTGCCGGACGGCGCTGCCAATCCCTATCTCATGCTGGCGGGCATTCTCGCGGCCGGCATGCATGGCGTCGACGATAAGATGGACCCCGGCAAGCGCCTCGACATCGACATGTATGCCGAGGGCCACACTGTTAAGGACGCCAAGAAGCTGCCGCTGAACCTGCTCGATGCGCTGCGCAATCTCGAGGCGGATACCTACCTGCAACACGAACTGGGCGCGGAAGCCTCGGCCGGCTACCTGAAGCTCAAGCACAATGAGTGGAACCAGTATTGCCGCCATCTCACCCAGTGGGAACGCGAAACGACTCTGGATTGCTAGTCTTAGGCCCTCTCCGGCGCCGCAGCCGGAGAGGGTCAGCCTCTCCTTTCGGCCGCCGGGGTCACGCCGAAACTATCTCGATAAGCGCGGTTGAAGTGGCTGGCGCTGGAGAAGCCGCAGGCGAGCGCGATCTCGGTAATGCTGATCGCCGACTGGCGCAGCAGATCGCGGGCGCGCGCAAGCCGGATCTGGCGGTAATGGGCGGCATAGCTCCGTTGCATCCTTTCGGAAAAGAGCCGGTCGAGCTGCCGGGTCGAAAGCCCGATGCGCCGGGCCGTCTCACTGCGCCGCAGGGCTTCGCCAGTGTGGCTTTCCATCAGTTCGAGGGCGGCCACCAGGCGCGGATCATGCACCCCGTAGCGCTCGCCCAGTGACGCACGCTGGGCGCTCTGGGCCGGGCGGATGTCGGTGTGCATGAACCAGTCGGACACCTTGCGGGCCAGTTCCGGCCCGTGGCGCTCGGCGATCAGGGCATGCATCATGTCGAGCGGCGCGGTACCGCCGGCGCAGGTCAGGCGGTTGCGGTCGACGATGTAGATCGAGCGGGTCAGCATCACATTGGGAAAGGCCTCGGCGACGGTTGGCGCATGTTCCCAGTGCACCGTCATCTGGTGCCCGTCCATGATGCCGGCCCGGGCGAGGATGAGCGGCCCGCCGGACACGCCGCCGATGCGCAGGCCTTCGGCAGCCAACTTGCGCAGCCATTGCAGGGTTGCGCGGTCGCGGAAGGCGGCCGGATTGCCGCCGGCGCAGACGAGCAGGAGATCGAGCTTCAGGGGGTCACCCGCCCTTGCTGGGCAGGGCACGGTGGCCCCGCAGGAGGCGGCGACCACGGCGGGGCCCGACGAGATGTGCAGCCAGCGATAGAGCTCGCGTCCGGCCAGCAGGTTGGCGGCGCGCAGGGGTTCCACGGCCGAGGCATAGGACATCAGGGCAAAGCCCGGGATGAGCAGCAGCCCGACGGTCTGTGGCTGATCGGTCATGGCGCATTTCTATCAGGAATTGGCTCGATACTGCAAGACGGGCCCAGGCCATTGGACTATCCTCCGAGGCTTACGAACGGGACTGCGGCATGCGCTACAACGTCTTCTCTCTGCTCAAGAACTCTCTTTCCGGACACAAGAACTGGACGCCCGCCTGGCGTCATCCCGAGCCCAAGAAGGAATATGACATCGTCATCGTCGGCGGTGGCGGCCACGGGCT
>JAGRLX010000361.1:0-170 GCA_020441605.1 Alphaproteobacteria bacterium | reverse complement strand
TCATCCGCTCCAACTACATGCTGCTCGGCAACAATCCGTTCTACGAATGGTCGATGAAGCTGTGGGAGGGCCTGGAGCAGGACTTCAACTTCAATGCCATGGTTTCGCAGCGTGGCGTGCTCAATCTCTGCCACACCGATCCGCAACGCGATGCCTTCGCCCGGCGCGGC
>JAGRLX010000360.1 GCA_020441605.1 Alphaproteobacteria bacterium | reverse complement strand
CTTCGACACGCCGTCGCGCAAGGAGCGCTACGATTACACCTATGATGGTATCATGCGGTCGCTCGAATTCTCGCTTGAGCGCCTGGGCATCGACTACATCGACATCCTTTTCGTCCACGACATCGACGTCTTCACCCACAAGTCTGAAGCGGCACGTAACGTACATGTAAAGACCCTCATGCGCAGCGGCTACAAGGCGCTCACCAAGCTGCGCGAGGAAAAGGTCGTCAAGGCAATCGGAGCAGGGATCAACGAATGGCAGGTGGCGGAAACGCTCACCCGCGCCGGTGATTTTGACATCTTTCTTCTGGCGGGCCGCTATACGCTGCTTGAGCAGGAAGCCTTGAAATCATTCCTGCCGCTGTGCGAGCAGCGCGGTATAGGCATCGTGCTGGGCGGACCCTACAATTCCGGCATCCTGGCAACCGGGCCAAAGCCTGGGGCCTGGTACAACTATGACCGTGCGCCCAGACAGATACTTCAAAGGGTCAGGGAGATCGAGGCAGTGTGCCGGGCACACAAGGTGAAACTGCCGCAAGCAGCACTTCGCTTCCCACTCCTCCACCCCAGTGTGGTGAGTGTCATTCCTGGCGCCGTGTCCCCGAAGGAAGTCGCACTCAACGTAAGCACAATGGCGGCGCAGATTCCCAAGGCGCTCTGGAAGGACCTCAAGGCCGCCGGCCTTCTCCATCTCGACGCACCGATCGGCCGCTGATGAGAACTGTGAATCGCGGGTTCAGTCGGCGAACACGAGACCCGCGACCACATCTGGATTGCGCCAATGGGGCAGGTGGCTCGCGCCCTTGAGAAAATGCACGGCGACATTGGCCGGCATGTTGAGGGCGTGCTCCGCCGGAATGATCGCATCGTCGCGCTGGAAGACTGCAGTGACCGGCCGCGGCAAGCTTTCGAGCTTGCCGAGAATTGAGACCGTCTGGGCGCTTTCGCTGCGGACGCATGCGGAGATCGCCTTCAGGTGGCCGGCATGAACCGAGAGATGGTCGGCGAAGCGGGCAACCGCATCCGCCGGCATCGTTTCGCCAAGGAAAGCCAGCCCTTGGTCGACATGACCCGCCAGCATGGCGTCGATGAATGTGCCATTGATAATCTCGCCGCATCCGGCCGGAGCCAGCATAGTGAGTGAACTTGCGCGATCCGCCAATCCGGCTGCGACGATGGCTCCGAAAGAGTGGCCGATAATATGCATTTTCCCGGCTGGCAGGGCTGCCGAGATCGTATCGATCATCTGGTCCGGCGTGACGGCGGGAGATTGCGTTTCACCGTGACCGGGGAGGTCGACTGCGAGAACCCTCAGGCCACGTCCGGCCAACTTGCGGCCCAGAGTGGTGAAACTCTGGGAATCGGCAAACAGGCCATGAATGAGAAGGGCCAGGCCGCGTACCCGGCCGTGTGCCGGCCATTCGCGGAAGAAGATCTGGCTGCCCCCGGAAGCGACATGGTAGCTGGCCTTTGCCGGCCGGGTCAGAGTCGCGAGATCGTCACGGGTGATGCGGCCATTGCGGCCGCTGCCGGTCACTCCGGACAGATCGATGCCCGACCGCCTGGCCGCGGCCCGCGCCGCTGTGGATGCTCGTGGCCTTTCCGGGACCACAGAAAGTGTCCGGCGAGACTGTGGCGCTATTGGTGCATTGGCCTTCGCGATAGCCGGTGCCGGAGACCTGGCTTCCGCGACGGCCTCGCCCTCGATTTCGATCCGCGCAATGGCGCTCTCGACCGGAACCATCTGGTCGCTGGACACCAGCCACTCGACAAGTACGCCGTCCTGGAGCGCGGGCACCTCGACGGTTGTCTTGTCGCTCTCGACTTCCAGCAGAGTCTCGCCGCGCCTGAAGCGCTCGCCAGGCTTCTTGATGATCAGGCCGATCCGGCCTTCTTCCATCGTCTCCCCCAGCCGGGGGAGAGGCATGTCGATCACGCGGCCCATGATGGCGCAACCCGCTTGACGAGCCAGAGGCCGGTCTCAGAGATCAGCTGTGCCGAAGGAACGGCGCTCCGCTCGAGTCCTGGCGAAACCGGAATTGGGATGTCCTCGCCGCAGACCCGGATCACCGGCTCCTCGAGATAGTCGAAGCAGCGTTCCGAAATTCGCGCCGAAAGTTCGGCTGCAAACCCGGACGTCATCACTGCTTCGGTCACCACCATTGCCCTACCGGTGCGTGTCACCGACTCAACGATAGTCTCGTCATCGAGCGGATTGAGCGTCCGAATATCGATGACCTCCGCTTCTACTCCCTGCTGCGACAGGGCCTCTGCGGCGGCGAGGGCCTCATGCACCATTCGCGAATAGGTGACGATGGTGAGATCCTGGCCGTGGCGACGTGCCAGGGCCTTGCCCCACGCATCATCGGGTCTGTCGGGATCCATCTCGCCCTTGCGGACATAGAGCCCCTTGTGTTCGATGAAGATCACCGGATCCGGACACTTCAAGGCCATGCGCAGCAGATGATAGGCATCGTTGACCGTTGCCGGCATGACGACCCGCAATCCAGGAACATGGGTAAACCAGGCCTCGAGCGATTGCGAGTGCTGTGCCGCTGCCGAGCGGCCGGTTCCGCCTTGGGTTCGAAGCACCATCGGCACGCCGATCTGCCCGCCGAACATGTAGCGGCTCTTCGCAGCCTGGTTGGCCACCTGGTCCATGGTCAATCCGGCGAAGTCGATGTACATCAACTCAGCCACTGGCCGAGAACCGGTCATGGCAGCGCCAACGGCGGCACCGATGATGCCAGGCTCGGCGATCGGCGTATCGACCACCCGGTTCTCGCCAAACATCTCGAGCAGGCCCTTCGTCACGCCATAGGCACCGCCATAGCGGCCCACTTCCTCACCCATGACAAAGATGGAGGAATCCTCGTTCATGGCATCGATCAACGCCTGCCGGAGGGCATCGCGATAGGTTGTCTCGATCACGGCCATCGGCTCATTCTCCAAGGATCATGTTCAAATGTGTCCGCAAGGGCCGCGGGGGCGGTTCTCCCTCGGCATAGACATCGCGGAACATCGACGTCGGGTCTGGCGCTGCCGCGGCAATGGCGTGATCCACCGCGGCGGCCATCTCCCTGTCGACATCCGCGTCCACCTGGTCGACCTCGGCCGTTGCCCCGCCCGCCCGGAGCTTGTCACGTGCCGTCTTGACTGCGTCCTTCTTGCGTCCCTCGGCCTCTTCCGCTTCGTCGCGATAGGGGCTCTTGTCGAGCCTGGCGTGGCCAAAGAAGCGATAGCACCTCATGGTGAGGAATCCGGGTCGTCCGTTTCGCGCCGCGGCAAAGATCCGTTCCGACACCTCCTGCACCTCTTCGACATCGCCGCCGTCCACTTCCGCACCGTTCAGGCCGAATGCCACGGCCCGTTCGTGCAGATTGATGTTGGCAGCAGCCCGGTCGATTCGGGTTCCCATTCCGTATTGATTGTTGATGCAGCAGAAAACCACCGGCAGCTTCCAGAGAGCCGCCATGTTCATGGCTTCATAGAGAACGCCCTGTTGTGATGCGCCGTCACCGAAGAAGGCAACCGAGACATGCGACAGCTTCCGGTTTCGGTAGGACATGCCGGCCCCGACGACATGCGGAATGCCACCCCCAACGATCGCGTTGGCGCCAAGATGGCCGAGCCCCATGTCGGCGATATGCATGGAACCGCCCTTGCCGGAACAATAGCCATCGGCCTTGCCGGCGATTTCGCTCATCATTCGTTTCGGATCGGCACCCCGCGCGATGAAGATGCCGTGTCCGCGATGGTGGGTTGTGAAGCTGTCTCCCGCCTCCATGGCGTTACAGACGCCGGCGATGGCCTCTTCGCCAATCGACATGTGGAGCATGGAGCCGGCTGTCTCGCCGCGGACGAAGAGTTCGTTCACCCTTTCCTCGAACGTGCGGATACGGCGCATGGTCCGGTAGAGTTGGAGGAGAAGCTTGTTGTCACCACTTGCCATATCGGCCTGCCACCCAGACAGTTTGAACTGCACGGCTTGTTGCAGGATCGGATTGCGTTTGCAAGTGCATCAAGCAGCGATCACAAGCCCGTGCCGGCTGCGCAGCTCAAACGGTCAGGTCTGCGGGCGCGCTGTTGTCCAGGACGTGGCGTATATTGAGGCTGTCGTTGGCGGCGATCCAGGTCTTGGCGTGTGCAAGGTCAAAACCGTGGTGCAGCCAGCGTTGCACCAGGCGGCGCTCCAGCTCCTCATAGGGCACATCGATCATGATGGTGAAGTCGAACAGGGTCTGGAGCCGACTCCAGGGTGATTCCCTGAGCAACAGGTAATTGCCTTCGATCAATATTATCCGAGCATCGGCGCCGACAATATCGGCGGCATTGCGTGACAGTTCCATGTTGCGGTCGAAGACCGGAATGGCAATATCCGGCTCGCCAGAGCGGATGCGCTTGAGCAGGCTCTCGAAGCCGGCAACATCGAAGGTAAATGGCGCACCCTTGCGCGGGCGATGGCCGCGCGCGTTTAGGATGATGTCATCGAAATGGAACCCGTCCATGGGAACGACGATGGCCTTTTCCCCCATGGCGCTCAGTTCCTTGAACAGGCCTTCTGACAAGGTCGACTTGCCCGCCCCCGGCGGTCCGGCGATGGCCACCATGTACCGGTTGGCCCCTTCCGCCTTGTCGCGAATCGTGACGGCCAATGACTGCGGATCGATCATCTGAGACTTCGATATTCAGGCGGCTTTCAGGTCCTTGGGTGGCGCCTTGGCGCCGGTCATGAAGGCCACCGCGTCGGACATGGAATAGTCCTTGGGGTTGATCACGCACAGCCTCTTGCCAAGGCGGTGAATGTGGATTCGGTCAGCCACTTCGAAGACATGCGGCATGTTATGGGAGATCAGAACGATCGGCAGGCCACGGCGCTTCACGTCGAGGATCAGTTCAAGCACCCGGCGTGATTCCTTGACACCCAGCGCGGCCGTCGGTTCGTCCATGATCAACACCTTGGTACCGAAGGCCGCGGCGCGGGCCACGGCGACGCCCTGACGTTGGCCACCAGAGAGTGTCTCCACCGCCTGACCGATATTCTGGATGGTCATCAGTCCGAGTTCCGTCAACTTCTCGCGTGCCGTCCGCTCCATTGCGCCACGATCAAGCATTCGGAAGACCGAGCCGAGAATCCCTGCCTTCCGCACCTCCCGACCTAGGAACATGTTGTCCGAGATCGATAGGGCCGGTGACAGGGCGAGGTTCTGGTAAACCGTCTCGATTCCGGCCATGCGGGCATCCATCGGCGATTTGAAATGGAGAGCCTTGCCCTCCAGCTTGATCTCGCCTTCGTCGGGTATGGCCGCGCCGCAGATGGCCTTGATCAGTGTTGACTTGCCCGCGCCGTTGTCGCCGATCACGGCGAGGATTTCGTTCGGATAAAGATCGAAATCGGCATGATCGAGAGCGGTCACGCGGCCATAACGCTTGACCAGTCCGCGAGTCGTGAGGATGGGTTCCTGTGCCATTAGCCTGCAACCTTTCTGATCCACTGGTCGACGGTGACGGCGCCGATGATGAGGACGCCGATGAGCAGCCAAGTCCATTGTGCGTCGGCGCCGTAGAGACGGAGGCCAAGTGAGAAAACACCGACAATCAGGGCACCAAATACCATGCCCAGGATCGAGCCGCGGCCACCGAACAAAGACATGCCACCAATGACGACAGCGGTGATTGACTCGATGTTCGCAAACTCACCTGACGTGGGCGACACTGAGCCGATGCGACCGATCAGGACCCATCCGGCCAGACCGCAGATGAGCCCGCCGATGGTATAGACCGTAATCAACATCCTGGTGACGGGCACGCCGGAAAGCTCGGCGGCGTCGGGGTCATCACCGACCGCGTAAAGCCTGCGGCCCCATGCAGTGTAGTTGAGAACATACCAGAGCAGGATCACGAGCGCGAACATGAAGGCGACACCGAGCGTGAAGACTGCTCCGCCGATGTTCAACTGCTTGCCGAACAATTGCAGCAATGGGGCTTGGGCTTCGATGTCCTGGCCACGGATCGTCTCGTTCTTCGAATAGATGTATTTGATCGAGTTGAATACCTGCCAGGAACCCAGCGTCACGATGAAGGGCGGCAGCTTGACCTTGGCGACCAGCCAGCCATTGATGAACCCGCACAGCGTCCCGCAGGCCAGCCCGCAGAGAATGGATATGGGAACCGGGATGCCATAGCGAAAGGTGAATTGGCCCATGACCACAGCCGACAGAACCATGACGGCGCCGACCGAGAGGTCGATGCCGGCTGTGAGAATGATCAGCGCCTGTGCCGCGCCTACAATGCCGACAATGGCGATCTGCTGGATGATCAGGGTCAGTGAATAGGCGTTGAAGAACTTTCCGCCCACCAGGATGCCGAATATGGCGATGGACATGATCAGCACGATCAGCGGCACGGCTGCCGGGCTGGAATGGAGAAATTGCTGGAAACGCTTGATCGCCGTGTCGCCATCATTGAAGTGCGCCACTGCACTGTCGCTTTCATCCAGGACTTTTTCGAATTCCTGTGCCTGTGCCATGTTCCCCATTCCTCCCGCGGCGGTTGCTCAGCGCTTCCGTCTTGTAGCGAGGGCGGCCACACGGACCGCCCTCTCGTGTTGTTCAAGATGATTCACCGAAACAACGCCGGGATCAACCCCAGCAGAGCTCGAGGCCCTTCTTGGTGTCGATCGACGGCACGCCGTCCACCGGATTGTCGGTGATCAGCTGGACGCCGGTGTCGAAGAAGTTCTTTCCTTCGGTGGCTGCGGGCTTCTCACCGGTATCGGCGAACTTCTTGATGGCTTCAACGCCCATCGAGGCCATGAGCAACGGATACTGCTGGGATGTTCCGCCGATGATGCCGGCCGCAACGTCCTTCACGCCCGGGCAGCCGCCGTCGACGGACATGATCAGAACCTGGCCTTCCTTGCCGACGGCCTTGAGCGCCTCGTAGGCGCCGGCAGCCGCCGGTTCGTTGATGGTGTGGATCACGTTGATGTCCGGATTGATCTGGAGAAGGTTCTCCATGGCCTTGCGGCCGCCTTCCGGATTTCCGTTGGTATAGTCGTGGCCGACGATACGCGGGTCATCCTCGTCGCCGATCACGTTCGGGTCCTTCACGTCGATGCCGAAGCCGGCCATGAAGCCCTGGTCGCGCAGCACGTCGACGGTCACTTGCTTGGAGTTGATGTCGAGGAAGCCGATCTTGGCATCCTTGGCGGCATCGCCGAGCTTCGCCTTGGCATAGGCGCCGATCAGGTAGCCGGCCTGGAAGTTGTCGGTGGCCATGGTCTGGTCGGCAGCATCGATCGGCTCAAGCGGCGTGTCGAGGGCGATCACCAGAATGCCGGCGTCACGTGCTTGCTTGATCACCGGCACGATGGCCTTGGTGTCGGACGGAGTGATGAGAATGCCCTTGGCGCCATCGGCGATGCAGGTCTCGACAGCTGCGACCTGGCCTTCATTGTCGCCATCATCCTTGCCGGCATAGGCCTTGAGCTCGATGCCGAGTTCGGCGGCCTTGGCGGCCGCGCCTTCGCGCATCTTTACGAAGAAGGGGTTGGTTTCGGTCTTGGTGATCAGGCAGGCGCCGATACCCTCGGCCTTGGCCGGGGCGGCGGCGAACAGTGCCATGGCGGCAGCGCCAAGAACAGCGGTTTTGAATACAGATTTCACGTGGATCCTCCCATGGATACGAGCCCTTGCAGGGCAGACAAACGAAAGAATTGGTCTTCCAATTCAGTGCCTGGACGAGAAAGACCCAACCATGCACCCGGTGACTATTAGGACTCAAAAACAAGAGCCTGTCAATTCATAAATCGGCGTGATTTATCAATTGACAGATGGATGTGGCTACGGGATGGTCTGCCTTGATGGAGGCAATGCAGGGAATGTCTTCGCAGTGACCATGGATTGGGAAACACGCGGAAATAGCGGGGATTTGGGGCCGGTTCTGTCGGCCGGCACGACCCAGAGCGGTGTGCGCCTCTACAACGAGCGTCTTGTTCTCTCGTTGATCCGCCGTCACGGAAGCCTCCCAAAAGCGGAGATCGCGAAGCTCACCAGGCTCTCGGCCCAGACCGTTTCGGTCATCGTACGTCAGCTTGAAGCCGACGGCCTACTGGCGCGTGAAACGCCAATGCGCGGCAAGGTCGGCCAGCCACTCGTTCCTTTCAGACTTGATCCCGATGGGGCCTTCGCGATTGGCGTCAAGGTCGGGCGGCGGTCTTCCGATTTGATGTTGCTCGATCTGGCTGGCAAGGTTCGTCATGTCGTCCGGCAGGCCTACCGCTTCCCGGCACCAAAGGAGATCATCGACAACGTGGAGAGTGGCGTCGCCACCCTTGTTGCCCATCTCTCGGAGTCCCAGCGCCAGCGGATTTCGGGACTCGGCATTGCCGCACCGTTTGAGTTGTGGAGTTGGGAGGAGGAAGTTGGTGCTCCCCACGCCGTTCTTGAAGCTTGGCGCGATTTCGACCTGGCCGGAGAAATCGGCCACCTGTTCGATTGGCCGGTCTATTTCTGTAACGACGCCACTGCGGCCTGTGCCGCCGAGCTGCTCTTCGGCAAGGGCCGCGAGCACCGGGACTATGCCTATTTCTATGTCGGTTACTTCATCGGCGGCGGCGTCGTTCTCAATGGCAGTCTGCTCCACGGCCGCAGTGGCAATGCCGGCGCTCTTGGATCCTTTCCTGTGCCCGCACCGTCTGGTGGAGCCCAGCAACTTATCCGCTGCGCCTCTCTCTATGTGCTGGAGCGGGAGCTGAAACTTGCCGGCTTTGATCCGAGCCTGCTGTGGCGCGGGGACATGGACTGGAATAATGTTCGACCCGTGCTGGATCATTGGATCGAAGCTGCAGCCGCTGGCCTGGCCCACGCCAGCGCCGGTGTCGCGGCAGTGATCGAGCCTGCGGCCATTGTCATCGACGGTGCAATACCGGCCGATGTCCGCGGTCGCCTCATTGCCGCTGTCGAAAGGGCCCTTGCGGGACTCAATACCCAGGGGATTTCCCCCTTTGTCGTAGCCGAAGGCACAATCGGGATCGACGCGCGTGCGCTCGGTGCTGCAAGCTTGCCCCTCTTCGCCAATTACATCATCGATCGTGATGTTCTGTTCAAGAGCGTCGGGTCGGACGAGTCGCGGCCGATGGCGGTCAGCGGTTCTTGAAATCGGGTTTCCGCTTGTCGATGAAGGCGGCCATTCCCTCCTTCTGGTCTTCGGTCGCGAACATCGACAGGAACAGCCGCCGTTCGAAGCGGACTCCTTCGCCCAGGCTCAGCTCTTGGGCGCGGTTGACCGTTTCCTTGGCCATCATGACGATCGGCTGCGAGTAGGAGGCGATCTTGCCGGCGGCGGCCAGCGCCTCTTCCAGCAACCGCTCTGTCGGTATAACGCGCGCCACGAGGCCACAGCGTTCGGCCTCAGCGGCATCCATCATGCGGCCCGTCAGGATCAGGTCCATGGCCTTGGCCTTGCCGACGAAACGCGGCAGCCGCTGGGTACCGCCCGCCCCCGGCATGATGCCGAGGGTGATTTCGGGCAGTCCGAACTTCGCAGTCTCGGACGCGATGATGAAATCGCACATCATCGCNNGCCGCCATGCCTTCCTTCTGGTCCTCGGTGGCGAACATGGCGTGGAACAGGCGCCGCTCGAAGCGGACGCCCTCCGCCAGCGTCGTCTCGTAGCTGCGGTTCACCGATTCCTTGGTCATCATGACGATGGGCAAGGAGAAGCCGGCGATCTTTTCCGCCGTCTTCACCGCCTCGCCCACCAGGTCGTCCGCCGGCACCACGCGCGACACCAGTCCGGCGCGTTCGGCCTCGGCGGCGTCCATCATCCGCCCGGTCAGGCACATCTCCATCGCCTTCGACTTGCCGACGAAGCGGGTCAGGCGCTGGGTGCCACCGGAGCCCGGCATGACGCCAAGCGTGATCTCCGGCTGGCCGAACTTCGCCGTGTCGGCGGCAATGATGAAATCGCACATCATCGCCAGTTCGCAGCCGCCGCCGAGGCAGAAGCCCGCCACCGCGGCGATCACCGGCTTGCGGGCTTCGCCGATCTTCGACCAGCCCGAGAGGAATTGGCCGACATAGGCGTCGACATAGGTCTTGTCGGCCATTTCCTTGACATCGGCACCGGCGGCGAAGGCTTTTTCCGAGCCTGTGATCACGACGCAACCGATCGTCTCGTCCTGTTCATATGAGGCGAGCGCATCATTGAGCTCCGCGATCAATGCGGAATTGAGAGCATTAAGAGCCTTGGGCCGGTTGAGAGTGATGAGACCCACCGGTCCCCTGGTTTCTGTGATGATGTTCTCGTAACCCATGATGGCCCTATCTCTGGCAAGCCTTGCAATAGAATGTTGAACGACCTGACTGCACATATCTCTTTATCAGCCCGCCGCAGGCGGGACAGGCTTCGCCCTCACGGTCATAGACAGCGAAGCGCTGCTGGAAGGCGCCGGCGCTTCCATCGGTGTGAGCGAAGTCCTGCAGTGTAGAGCCGCCGGCAGCGATCGCCTCGGTGAGGATGTTGCGGATGTGATTGACCAACCGTTCGAGGCGCGGGTCGATGACGGCTTTCCGGGCAAGGCTGCCGGCCTTGCGGCGGGGGGAAAGCCCGCTGCGATGTAGGGCCTCGCAAACATAGATATTGCCCAGGCCGGCGATGATGCGCTGGTCCAGCAGCGCTGCTTTCAGCGGAGCGGATTTGCCGGCAAGGCGTTGAGCGAGATTGGTGGCATTGAATTCATTACCGAGAGGTTCGACACCCAGGCCGCGAAGCAGTCTGTGGCTCTCGATCTCGTCATCCGCAACCAGATCAATCACGCCGAACCGCCGCGGATCGGTATAGACGATCCGCATCCCATCCTCGAGGGTGAGTACCAGGTGGTCATGGAGACCCTTGCCGTCCCGATCGCTTTCGGCTTCGAAGTAGAAGGCGCCCAGGTTCTGCACGCCAGCGGGGCCAAGAACGGTAAACCTTCCGGTCATTCCCAGATGGATCAGCAGGTTTTCTCCGTCGTCAAGTGCGGCCAGGATGTATTTTGCCCGTCGTGACAGAGGCCCCAGGCGGCGGCCAGTCAGGCGCCGTGCGAAGTCTGGCGGAAATGGAAAGCGCAGTCCGGCCCGGCGCTGGTCGACGGCAACGATCTTTCGTCCCTCGAGGACCGGCCGCAGGCCACGCATGACGGTTTCGACTTCCGGAAGCTCGGGCATGGCCGGGTTAGACCGGGTTTCGGGAGGCCTGACAAGGGGTGATCGACACCCTTTTCTTCGCGGCCAATTGCGGGCATAAGCCGGGCGGCCTTTGTGGGGAGTATCCATGTCCAAATTCGTTCCGCGCGTTTTCTCCGGCATGCAGCCGACCGGGAACCTGCATCTCGGCAACTATCTTGGTGCGATGCTGAACTGGATTCACATGCAGGACACGCATGAGTGCATTTATTGCGTCGTGGACATGCACGCGATCACCGTATGGCAGGAACCGCAGGAACTTCACCGGGCAATCCGCGACGTAACGGCAGCTTATCTCGCCTGCGGCCTTGATCCGAAGAAGAGCATCATCTTCAATCAATCCCAGGTGGCCGAACACGCCGAACTGGCCTGGATCCTGAACTGCGTGGCCCGTATGGGCTGGCTCAACCGCATGACCCAGTTCAAGGAAAAGGC
>JAGRLX010000359.1 GCA_020441605.1 Alphaproteobacteria bacterium | reverse complement strand
GCGATGGGCGGCTCGACCAACACCGTTCTTCACATTCTGGCGGCCGCCTATGAAGCGAAGATCGATTTCACCATGAAAGACATCGACCGACTGTCGCGCAAGGTGCCGGTTCTGTGCAAGGTCGCACCAGCCAAATCCGACGTCCACATGGAAGATGTTCACCGCGCCGGCGGCATCATGGCAATTCTCGGGGAACTCGACAGGGGCGGGCTCATCCATCGCGATCTGCCGACCGTGCACACGCGGACCCTGGGCGAGGCCCTGGATCGCTGGGATATCGGCCGGACCAACAGTGAATCCGTGCTCGATTTCTTCAAGGCCGCACCCGGCGGCGTACCGAGCCAGGTGGCCTTCAGCCAGTCGCGCCGGTGGGATGACCTCGATCTCGACCGCAAGACAGGTGTGATCAGGAGTGTGGAAACTCCGTTCTCGAAAGATGGCGGTCTGGCAGTGCTCTATGGCAATCTGGCCGAGGACGGCTGCATCGTGAAGACGGCCGGTGTCGATGAGAGCATTCTGGTGTTTTCCGGAAAGGCCAAGGTCTATGAGAGCCAGGATGCCGCGGTGCTCGGCATTCTCAATGGCGGCGTGGCGGCCGGCGATGTGGTGGTCATCCGCTATGAGGGGCCACGCGGTGGTCCCGGAATGCAGGAAATGCTCTACCCAACGAGCTATTTGAAGTCGAAGGGACTTGGCAAGGCCTGCGCGCTGATCACCGATGGTCGCTTCTCGGGTGGCACATCCGGCTTGTCGATCGGCCACATTTCACCGGAAGCGGCGGAAGGCGGTTTGATTGGCCTGGTGGAGGAAGGTGATCTCATCGAGATCAATATCCCGCAGCGTTCGATCCATCTGGCTGTGGCCGACGATGTGTTGGCGACGCGGCGGGAGGCACGTGAAGCCAAAGGCTGGAAACCGACCCAGCCGCGCAAACGCAATGTGACGATGGCGCTCAAAGCCTATGCCGCCCTGACCACAAGTGCGGCGAAGGGCGCGGTCCGTGTTGTGCCCGAGTAACTTCCAGTAGGCGTCCGTTTCAAGATGAGGAATCGGCGGCTTCGCATGACGTGAGGAACGGGAGCAACGATGACACTGCCAAGGCGCCTTATCGATGGTTACGCCAGTTTTCGTAGCGGCCGCTATGCCTCGGAAGCCGAGCGCTATCTTCGCCTCGGGCAGGGTGTCCAAAAGCCATCTGTGATGATCATCGCCTGCTGTGACTCGCGCGCGGCGCCGGAGACCGTCTTCGATGCGGGGCCTGGAGAGATCTTCGTCGTCCGCAATGTCGCAAATCTGGTGCCACCGTACATGCCGGATGGCGGCCATCACGCCACGAGCGCTGCGCTGGAATTTGCCGTGCTGGCCCTGGGCGTGAAGCATGTCGTCGTGATGGGGCACGGCCGTTGCGGCGGCATTCACGCCGCGGTGCAAGTGTCCGACCCATTGACCCACACCGACTTCATCGGCAGCTGGATGCGAGGCATCAAGGATGTGGCGCGCTATGTGCCGCATGCCGACGGTGAGGATGAGGCCGCCTTCGAACATCGCATCGAGCGTGCTTCGGTGGAACATTCGCTGGCCAACATGCGGACCTTTCCCTGGATCCGCGTGCGTGAGAATGCCGGCGAGCTTTCGATCCATGGAGCCTGGTTCGATATTGCGCTGGGCGAGCTTCATGCCTTCGACGAGGGTGTCAAGGCCTGGACCAGTATCGACACGCAAGGAATATAGATCATGGGCTATTTGATCGGCGTAGATGGTGGAACCGAGAGCATTCGCGCCTTTGTCTTCGACCTTGATGGCCGGCCTCTGGCATCGCATGCCACGCCCTACAAGACCGAGTTCCCCAATCCATCCTGGGCTGAACAGAACCCGGAGGATTGGTGGGCCGCCATGGGGCAGTCGGTCAGGGGCGCGGTGGCCAAGGCCGGCGTGAAGGTCTCAGACATTGTTGCCATGAGCGTCGATACGACCTGCTGTTCGGTGGTCGCTCTCGATTCGGCCGGCAACCCGCTCCGGCCCTGCATGATCTGGATGGATGTGCGCTCGTCCCGGGAGGCCGACGATGTGGCTGCTACCAAGGACCCCTATCTGCGGGTGAACGGCGGCGGTGCCGGGCCGGTTTCGGCCGAGTGGATGATCCCGAAATCGTTGTGGATGAAGCGGAACCAGCCCGAGATCTTTGCCCGCTCGGCGATGGTGGGTGAATATCAGGATTACATCAATCTCCGGCTTACCGGGCAATGGGTGGGCTCGCTGGGCAACTCCTGCATCCGCTGGCATTATCAGACCCAGCACGGGGGTGTGCCACGCTCGCTGCTTAAGGTCGTGGATCTCTCCGAGCTCGAAGAGAAATGGCCGCAGAAGATGCTCGCGCCGGGAACACCGATCGGCCCCCTGACGCGCGCCGCTGCCGAGCATCTCGGTCTCTCGCCCGGCCTGCTTGTGGTGCAGGGCGGCTCGGATGCCTTTATCGGCGTCATCGGCCTTGGCGTGACCGAACCGGGTGAAATGGCGCTGATTACCGGCTCGTCTCACCTGCACATTGGTGTTGCCGACCAGGTGGTGCACAAGGCGGGCGTCTGGGGCACCTATATGGACGGGGTCTATCCCGGCAAGCCGATCATCGAGGGCGGGCAGACGTCCACGGGATCGGTGCTCGCCTGGTTCAAGCGCCATTTTGCCGGACACACCAGCTGGGAAACGCTGAACGAGGGTGCCAGTGCCGTCCCGCCTGGAGCCGAAGGTCTGCTGGTGCTCGATCACTTTCAGGGTAATCGCACGCCCTATACCGATGCCCTTTCGCGGGGCGCCATTACCGGGCTCACGCTGAAGCACACGCCGGCCCACATGTTCCGGGCCATCATCGAGGGGATCTGCCTTGGCACGCGCCTCATCGTCGACTCGTTCGGCGATGCCTTCGATGCCAAGCGGATCGTACTGGCCGGAGGAGCCACCAATTCGCCGCTGTGGCTGCAGATCCATGCCGACACGGTGGGAGCGCCCATCGAACTGACCGAGGTGGCCGATGCCCCGGCGCTGGGCTGCGCCATTCTCGCCGCTCATGGCGCCGGCAGGTTCAAGACCATCGAGGAGGGCTGCCGGGCCATGGTGCGCAAGACGTCGGTGATCGAACCCGACCCGGCGAAGACGCGCTTCTACACCGAAGAGATGCTGCCGCGTTACGCCAAGCTCTATGGGGCGCTCAAGCAGGTCCGCTAGAGCTTTTTCAGACCCGCCTCGATCTGCTGACGCCTGTCTTCGAGGAACGGCGGCAGCGACAGGGTGGTGCCGAGCTTGTCGATGTCCTCGTCGGTGGCGAAGCCCGGCGCGTCGGTGGCGAGCTCGAAGAGCACGCCATTCGGCTCGCGGAAATACAGGCTCCTGAACCAGAAGCGGTCCACCGGCCCGGAATTGGGAATGCGCATGTCGCGCAGCCGCTCGGCCCAGGCCTCATAGTCCTTGTACGGAATATTGAAGGCGACATGATGCACGCCGCCAGCACCCTGCCGGGCTGGCGGCAAGGCGGGATCGACGGTGACATGGAGTTCGCCCACCGCGCCTTCGGCGCTCATCTTGTAGACGTGGGTGCCG
>JAGRLX010000358.1 GCA_020441605.1 Alphaproteobacteria bacterium | reverse complement strand
GTTGGGGATGTTGAGTGGTTGTTGGGGAACTATATACTTGACGTTCGGCCGGCGAGTACGTCAGTAAGGACGGCAAGAGCCACGTCAACACGGCCGAGTCTTTCTTTGCCATCCTCAAGCGCCAGATGTACGGCACGCACCATGCCGTCTCAGAGCAGCACTTGCAGCGCTATGTCAACGAGGCGGCATTTAAGTGGAACCACCGCGCCGCGCTGGAGGTCGATGACACAGAGCGCGCCCGCGCCGCCTTGCGTGGCATCAGCAACAAGCGTCTAACCTACCGGCCAGTTGACGAAGCCGCGAACGCTTAAGCAGAAGGCGAAGCGATTTATCCGTTGGCGTTCACGCCGCCAACGCCGGTAATTGGCCAGACCTCAGCATCCTAACGAACATCGCGGCGGTATCGTAAGAGCCAATTCTCGCTATGATGTTGACCTCGCCGTCTGGCGAGTTTTCCGCGACAAACAGATACAGCCCCGTCCCATCTCCTAACGACGAATCGGATAGATTCGCGGCCTCCCTACGCGTGATCGGGCCAATGCACAGGGACCTCTTGCTGTCGATGGGTAGCGAGAAGAAGAATTCATCCATGGCCCATTTCCTTAAGAGGGCAACGATGAGAAAACCCATGAAGCCACCGCGACTGTCGATTAACAAACTCGGTGAGTACATGACCGTAAAGGCTGGACGGCAAAACAAAATCCTGTACGACGCGAAGTATCCTCAGGACTATATTGTCGCGTACTACAAGGATGCTGCCGAGGCTATCGCCAAGTGCATTGTTGATGGCCTTGAAGACTTGAAGCCTCTTGAAATAGCGATCCGTTCGCTTGAGCAGCGTGTACCTAAGACCATCGGAGAACAGCGCAAGTTCAGCGGCAACATTGATGCCATCGAGACGTTCATTTCGATTATGGACAATGTTGACTTGAAGGGTGTTGAGCCGCGCTTGGGTGAACACAAGGCGCCTCATGTCATCATGAGCGGGGTCGAAGTTAGCGTTCGTCCGGAAGTCACCCTGCATGGGCAGAAAAAATCCGGAGAGGGCTTGATAGGGGGTATAAAACTGCACTTCCCCAAGTCGTTTCCGCTCAACGAAGAAGCCGCGGAATACATCTCGACTGGCGTTCAGCTTTACGCCAACGATCACCTTTATGCGCACGGCGCTGCCAGCCACAAGCACTGCTACGTTATCGATATGGCGAGCGCAAAAGTTTACGCCGGCGTCAAGTCTATCAAGCAGAGAACGAAGGACATGCAAGACACGACCCTGCAAATCGCTAGCATCTGGCCGAACATATGATCCGGGTGCGGGACTAAGAGGGTCGCCTGGCAGCATCACCCCTTAGCGCCCTTCCCAGAAGAACGGGTGTTCCGCTTTTGCGGTGCACCCACTTTCATTTCGTCGTGCGGCTTAGGCGGCGTCGAAAGCATTTTGCGCAGCACCGTTCGGAACGCCGCATCATTGGGTGCGGATTCTTCTCGCTCTGGTGCCTTCTTTGCCTTCACAAAATCGCCCGATTGTGGTCGAGTCCGAGTCGCCGCGTTGATTCGGCAACTGACGTTTGCGTTCATGTACGGAGAGGGGGCCGGCAGGTTCGCAGGACGCTCGGCTATGGATCCAGCACCTGTGGGTTCAATTCCCACCGGCTCCACACTCCGCAATTTGATTCGATTGCATGTAACCCGCTCAAGCGCAACGGTGCGCGAGTCGAGTTAATGGACCTTTAAGCAGAGTCCGCCCGCAGTGGTTCATGGTCTCTGTCCCTTCCCAGCAGCCCATTTCCCTCGTGAGCTACCGTTCCCCCAGCTGAGACATATGGTGACAGTTCGTCACCGAACTAACCGCTGTGGTATCTGATTCGAGGAACTTGCCAAATTAGCAAGTTGCATAATCTGCAACACGGTTACGTGACGGCTCCCTGCGGCAACATCCGGCTTGGTACGCTACGTATATAGTTCCCGGTTGTTGCTTCGGATGGTTCCGC
>JAGRLX010000357.1 GCA_020441605.1 Alphaproteobacteria bacterium | reverse complement strand
TGATCAATGAGTCCTGAGCCTAGATATTTCGTCCGAATCTGGTCGCCCTTGAAATCGTTGAGGCTGGAATCAAAGTGATCACAAACACCTGACGCCTTGAGTCCGGCTGCGGTCATCACTTTCTTCAGTCGGGCTTCCTTTGTTTCGCAAGAAGCCGACCTCAGAGTATCAATCGTCTTTTGGGCCTTCTGACGGTTCATGTCCGGTTCTTGTCCAGCCCCTGTCCGCCCCAGGTCCGAGTCACCCGCGCCCGCTGTGCAATAAACTTCCTGTTCAAAGGGAGCCCCACCATGGAGACAGCAACCGAATTCTTTATTATGATAGTCTATCTGGCGCTAGCGATCCACTACGCCGATGAGGCGGGGGCGATCCTCGTCAAGCTGCTCTCGTAATAGAGCGTCACGTAACGCCCGCCGCGCAGTCTGCGACGGCGGGCTTTTTGATTCCATCATGCCCGCGCTGGCATGACGGAAGCCCAAGGCCACAAGACTCGAGCAACACCCAGTGGCCTCCCATCACGCCCGGAGCCTTACCCGCTCAGCTTCTCCACCAGCCGTTCCATCATCTTGTCGCAGAGCGCCATCTGGGCCTCGCTCACATATTCGTCCGGCTTGTGGGCGACCGCGATGCTGCCGGGGCCGCAGACCACGGCGGGGGTGCCCAGCGCCTTCTGGAACAGCCCGCCCTCCGTGCCGAAGGTGATCTTGCCGGTGGAATTGCCGCCGGTGAGACCATGCACGAACTTCACCGCCTCGCTGTCGACCGGTGTGTTCATCGCCGGATAGTTTTGCAGGTCGGTGAAGGTGAAGCGCGCCTGGGGGAAGACATCCCGGTAGCCGGCGGCGATCCGCTCCGCCGCCGCCTCGATCCGGGCGACGATGGCCGTCTCGTCATCCTCCGGCAGGTAGCGGATCTCGAAATCGAAGCTGCAGGCATTGGGCACGATGTTCATCACCTCGCCGCCATGGATCTTGCCGACATGAAGCGTGGTATAGGCCACCTCGTAGTCACCGTCGCGCACCCCGTGATCGGCAATCTCCCGCTGAATCACGCGGATGGCGCCGATCAGGTCGGCCGCCATGTAGATCGCATTGACACCGATGGGGGCAAGGCTCGAATGGGCCTCCAGCCCATGGGCCGTGACCCGGAAGCCGAGCTTGCCCTTGTGGGCGGTCACCGCCTGCAGCATGGTCGGCTCGCCGACGATGCACAGCCGCGGCTTCACCGGCGCATCCTTCAGGAGATCGAGCAGGCGCCGCACCCCCACGCAGCCGATCTCCTCGTCATAGGAAAAGGCGAAATGGATGGGGGTCTGGAGCTTCGCCCTGGCCGCCGCCGGCGCCACGGCCAGGCAGCAGGCGATGAACCCCTTCATATCGGCGCTGCCGCGGCCATAGAGATTGCCGTCGCGCCGGGTGAGCCGGAAAGGATCGGTGGTCCAGGCCTGGCCCTCGACCGGCACCACGTCCGTGTGGCCCGAGAGCACGATTCCCGGAACCCCGGCAGGTCCGATGGTGGCCCAGAGATTGGCCTTGCGGCCATCCTCGTTGTGCACCGTCGTCGCGGCGATGCCAAACCCTTCGAGATAGCGCTCGATATAGGCGATGAGCCCGAGATTGCTGTCGCGGCTCACCGTCGGGAAGGCGACCAGGTCGCCGAGAATGTCTGTGGATGTGGGCATGAGGCTGAATGTCACGGGGGAGGGCAAAAGTCAAAGCGGGCGGTTTGATTCAAGTCAAGGACGCGGCACGGTCCATTGGATATTCATCCAAGGCACGGTGGTTACGGCCATCGCGCGGGCGGGTGAGGTTTCGGAGAAAGCCAGCTGTCGCTTCGTTCCCCCCTTTCCTGGGGCCTCCCCGCCTCCTCCAGTTCCTGTCATGGGTTGTCGGCCGCACCCCATGGGCGCCTTGCGCCCGTGGGGTGCTGCTTGTCCGTCACGGCCATTGGGCACCGGTGCGGCTGGTCTCGATGGCGTAGAGCGACGAGGTGGCGCAGATGAACATGCGCGACTTGCCGAAGCCGCCGAACGTGAGGTTGGCCACCACCTCCGGCACCAGGATGCGTCCGAGCCGCTCGCCCGCCGGGGTGTAGCAATGGATGCCGTCGCCGGCCGAAATCCACAGCAGGCCCTCGGTATCGACCCGCAAGCCGTCCGGAACCTTGGGTTCGATGACGGCCACCACGCGGCTGTCCGTGAGCTTCCTTCCGTCCACCACCTTGAGCGCCCGGACATGGCGCGGCCGGCTGTCGTCGAAGCCGTAGCCATGGCCGCGGGCATGTCCGGAATCGGCGATGTAGAGTTCGGACTCATCCGGTGAGAAGGCAAGCCCGTTCGGCCGATCGAAGTCATCGGCCACCACAGTCACCTCGCCCGATTGCGGATCGAGCCGGTAGACCTGATTCTTGCCGATCTCGCTTTCCGCCCGGATGCCCTCGTGGTCGCTGATGATGCCGTAGGGCGGATCGGTGAACCAGATGCTGCCATCCGACTTCACCACCACGTCGTTGGGCGAATTGAAGCGCTTGCCGTTCCAGTACATGGCGAGCACCTCGTAGGTGCCGTCGAGCCGGGTGCGGCTGACGCAGCGCCCGCCATGCTCGCAGGAGATCATGTTGCCGTCGCGGTCGCGCGTATGGCCGTTGGTGCGCTGCGAGGGCTGGCGGAAGGTGGAGAGGCCCCCGACCGGCGACCAGCGCATCATCCGGTTGTTGGGAATGTCGGAAAAGCGCAACTCGTTGAATTCGCCGAACCACACCGGCCCCTCGGCCCAGATGAAGCCGGTGGCGAGTTGGGTGAGCGCCGCACCGGCCGGGAAGAAGTCGAGGAACCGGGGCGAGTCGGGTGCGAGACAGTCTGCATGAGCCATGGGAATCATCCTTTGACGAGGGTTGGAATACGGGTGGCGGGCGGCGTGTTGCGGCTGCGCTGGCAGCGGACCTGGCCGTCGATCACCACCATGCCGATGCCGGGAAGATCGCCCAGGCGGATCGAATGCAGGAGATTGTCACCCGCCGAATGCTGGGCCTTGTCGAGAAAGACGAAATCGGCCGCCCGGCCCACCTCGATCACCCCGCAGTCGAGCTTGCGCATCCGCGCTGTGTTGCCGGTGGCAAGGCAGATCGCCTGTTCGGCCGGAAGTTCGCCCAGCGCCGAGAGCATCGACACCATGCGGACGATGCCGAGCGGCTGAACGCCGGACCCTGCGGGCGCGTCGGTGCCGAGGATGACCCGCTCAAGCTGGTTCATCTCGCGGGCCAGCCGCAGGGTATAGAGCGCGGCGCGCTCGTTGCCATTGTGCACGATCTCGAGGCCGCGCCGGCAGCCCTCGCAGATGCAGCGGATCTGGCTGTCGGGGAGTGCGGTATGACCGCCGTTAATATGGCCCACGACATCGGTATCGGCGTCGAGCACCACGTCCTTGTCGATGAGGCCCGAACCGGGGATCGACGGTCCACCGGTGTGGATGGTGCTCTGGATGCCGTATTTCCGCGCCCATTCCACCATGCGCCGGGCGGTGGGACCGTCCTTGACGCCGCCCAGCCCCACTTCGCCCAGCAGCGTTACCCCGGCATCGGCCAGATCCTTGAAGTCCTGCTCGGTCATCTCAGGCTCGATGCAGGGCGCCCCGGCATGGACCTTGACGCCGGAGGGCCGGAAATTGGCGAATTGCCGTTGCGCCGAAATCGCCAGCGCCTTGAGCCCGACCACATCCCTGGGGCGTCCGGGGGTATGCACCTCGCCGGCTGAGATCATGGTGGTGACGCCGCCGTTGAGATTGGAGTCGATCCAGCCGATCTGGTTCTGCCGCGGTGTCCAGTCGCCGGCGACCGGATGCACATGGCTGTCAATGAGGCCCGGCGCCACGGCGACCCCGTTGGCGTCGATGACGGTCGTGGCACCCTCCTGGTCCAGGTCCTTGGCGCGGCCGATGGCGGTGATCCGGCCATTCTCGGCGACGATGGTGTCGGCCTCGAGGATGGGCTGCTCGAGCGCGCCCGACAGCACCAGACCGATGTTGCGGATGACCAGCTTCTGCGGTCCTCCGGCGGGGGCGGTTGCATCGTGGGCCATGTGAACCTCCTATCTGTGAACACCGATGTAGCGTTCGAGCGGCACCGGGTCGGCGATCAGCTCGGCAATCGGCGCCTCGTGGCGGATCTCGCCCATTTCCATGAGCAGGATGCGGTCGCACACCTTGAGCGCCGACTTGACCCGCTGTTCGACGAGAAGCACGGCCACGCCATTGTGCTTCAGCGTGACGATGGTGTCGAGAAGCCGGTCGATGATTTCCGGCACCAGTCCCTCGCTGGGCTCGTCGAGCAACAGGAGCTTGGGCTCGGTGCACAGCGCCCGCGCCATGGCCAGCATCTGCTGCTCNNCGCCGCCCGACAGCGTGCCCGCCTGCTGTTTCAGCCGGTCGCGCAGCCGCGGCAGAAGCGCCAGGACCCGCTCGCGCACGTCGCGGCCACTGCCTCGGAGCGCCAGCCCCATGCGCAGATTGTCCTCGACGGTCATATCGTTGAACAGGCGGCGGCCCTGCGGCACATAGGCGGCACCGCGGCGCGGCACCTCATGGCCGGGAAGCCGCGCGATGTCGGCGCCGTCGAGGGTGATGGTTCCGGCGCTGGCCCTGACCAGGCCCATGATGGTGCGGATCACCGTGGTCTTGCCGGCACCGTTGCGGCCCATGAGCCCGACGATCTCCCCCGCCGCCACCGACAGGCTGACATCGCGGAGCACTTCGACGGCGCCATATCCGGCATGAACCTGGGAGAGTTTCAGCATCATGCCCCCAGATAGGCCCGCTGCACGGCGGGATGCTGTTCGATCTCGGCGGGCGATCCCTCGGCGATGATGCGCCCCTGATCCATCACGGTGATGCCGTGGGCGAGATCGAGCACGACCTTGAGATTGTGTTCGATGAGCAGGACGGTAGCGCTCTCCGCAACCGCGCGCACCAGGTCGCAGAAGCCGGCGATCTCCGCCGGCGCCAGCCCCTGGGTCGGTTCATCGAGGATGAGCAGTTCCGGTTCCAGCGCCAGGGCCATGGCCACTTCCAGCAGGCGCTGATGGCCATAGGGCAGGATGCCGGCCTGCCGTTCCGCATCCTCCGAAAGCCCGACGCGGGCGAGGCTGGTGCGGACGATGGCTTGGACCTCGCGTTCATTGCGGCGTGTGAGCCCCATGTGCCGGCGCTGGGCGGCCAGGGCCACATTTTCGAAACAGGTGAGGTTGCGATAGATGCTGGTGACCTGGAAGGTATAGACGATGCCGAGCATCACCCGCTGCCAGGAGGGCGCCGAGGAGATGTCGCGTCCCTTGAAGCGGACCGTTCCGCTGGTCGGTGTAATCCGTCCACTGATCAATCCGACGAGCGTCGTCTTGCCCGCGCCGTTGGGGCCGATGATGGCGCGGATCTCGCCCGCATTGATGGCGAAGCTCACGTCGTCGACGGCAGTGAGGCCGCCGAATACCCGGGTGCAATGATCGACTGTGACGAGGCTCATGGCAGCCAGGCTCCCAGGCGTTTCGAAAGCGCGCCCATCAGGCCCCGCGGGAACCACAGGGTAATCGCCAGCAGAACCACGCCAACCACGATCAGATAGCTTGACGTGTAGCCCGATGAAATGTCGATCAGGTAGAACATGAGGCCGGTGCCGACGAACGGTCCGAGAATGGTGCCGGCCCCGCCGAGCAGGGTCCACAACAGCGGCAGCGTGGAAAACTGCAGGGCGGCGAAAGAGGCGCCCACATAGGCGAAGAGCAGGCAATAGAGGCTTCCCGCCAGGCCCGCGATGCTGCCCGACACGACGATGGCGAGATAGCGATAGCGCGCCGTGTCATAGCCCAGCATGCGGGTGCGCGGCTCGTTTTCGCGGATGGCGACGAAGACCCGGCCGATGGGCGAACGCACCAGCCACATGGCGATGAACAGGGAGATTGCGAAGCCGATGAGGGCAATATTGTATTTGACGCTGGCATTGCCGAGCGACAGCGAGAGACCCGGAAGCTCCAGCGGCGCCATGCGTGTCAGGACTATGCCCTGGTCGCCAAGCGTCACGGTATTGAAATAGAGGGTCGAGAGATAGGCGGCCTGGGCCAGCATGAGGGTGACGATCAGGAAAGCGACGCCGGTGACCCTCACCAGCACGATGCCGGCAATGGCCGAGGCTGCGGCACCGGAAAGCAGGCCGACAAGAAAGGCCGCCGCCGGACCTAAGCCGAACCAGTAGACGGCAATGCCCGCGCCATAGGCACCGGCGGCGAAGAACATGGCATGGCCCAGACTCAGAAGGCCCGTGTAGCCGAACAGCAGATTGTAGCCGATGGCGAGAATGGCATAGACCATGATCCGCGCCAGATTGGCGTGGTGATAGTCCGGCAGCACGAATTGCAGCAGAAACAGCAGGCCCACCACGCCGGCGTGAAGAAGAACGGCCTTCATGCGGCCGCCTTGCCGGTCAGGCCGCCGGGGCGCACCACCAGGACAAGGGCCACCAGCAACGTGGCGATGATCTTCGACAGGGTGGGCGAGAACAGCACCGAAATCATGCCTTCGCTGACGCCGATGAAGATGGCGGCCCAGATCGTGCCGCGCAGATTGCCGAGCCCGCCCAGAATGACCACGATGAACGAAAGGAGCAGGGGATCCCCGCCCATCAAGTGATGGGCCTGGCGGATGGGTACGATCAGGACGCCAGCGAGGGCGGCGAGCACCGCGCCAAGCCCGAACACCGTGGCATAGATCCGCCGCACCGGTACGCCGAAGGCCTGGGCGATGTCGGCATCCATCTGGGTCGCCCGCATGTAGAGCCCGAGCCTGGTGCGGGTGAGAAGGAGGAACGTGGCGCCAACCAGCACGATGGATGCGCCGACCACGATGAGCTTGTAGCCCGAGTACCCGAACCACGGGAACTGCACCCGGAAATAGATCGGCGGCTCCACCGGCCGGGCGTCCGGACCGAAGGTCATCAGGGCCAGTTGCTGGGCAATGAACAGGAGACCCATGGTGGCGACGATGGTGCGCTCGGGGTCATAGGCGATCCGCCGCAGCACCAGGAAATCGGCGGCAATGGCCATGGCCCCCACCGCCAGTGGCGCGATGATCGCCGCGACGGCAAAGCCGAAGAGCGGGCTGCCGCCAACGAAACTCGCCACCGCATAGGCGATGACGGCGCCGAGCATCACCAGTTCGCCATGGGCGATGTTGATGATCCGCATCACGCCGAAGACCAGCGACAGCCCCAGCGCCGTGAGCGCCAGAACCGAAGCGCCGACGATGCCTTCGAGCAGGGCGAGAAAGAATTGGGCGGAGGTGATCACGGTGCAGCGGGGCCCGCGCCGGAGGACCTCTGGATGTCACATCCGGCGCCGCCACTTCCTGGCATCGGCAATCACAGGGCCTGCGTCGTGTAATCCGCCGCCGACTCGTACAAGCTGTCCTCGATCGAGGTCGTATGCACCACGTTGAGCTTGCCGCCCTCGACCTTGGAGATGAACTGCCGCCCGAAGCTCTGGTGGGTCTTGCCATGGAAGGCCTTGGTGCCTTGGGGATAGGCGCTGCTTTCCTCGAAGCTGGTGACGGCCTCGATCGCTTCGATGAACTTGGCCCGGTCGTTGCCATCCTTGTAGCCCGAGGCCTCGACGCCGGCCTTGATGGCGTGCAGCGTTTCCCAGCAACCGAACATGTGCGAGGCGGTGGCGATGTCCTTGGGATTGTTCACATCGGCGCCATTCTCGTCGATGCCCACGGTCTTGCGGTAGGCGTTCGCGGCATCGGTATTGAGGCCTGCGGCATAGCGCGGGAAGGCCTCCCACAGATGCGAGCCCTCGAGGAATTCAAGCCCCGGAGAGGCAATGTCCACTGCTTCGATCGAGTCGATGAAGCCGAAGAGCTGCGGTCCCTTGCCGCCGAAATATTCGCCAAGCTCGCGCACAAAGGTGAGCACGCCCGGTCCCACCATGACGTGATAGATCGCTTCAGTGTCGGCGGGGATCTGGGTGAAATACTTGCTGAAGCTCGATTCAGCCGGCGAGATCGCCACCACGCCGTTGACCGTGCCGCCATGCCTGGCCGACACCTCGGTGAAGTAGTCGCGGTGCTGATAGCCGAAAATGTAGTCGGGAATGATCATGGTGACCTTCTTCCCGGCGTTGTTCACCACCCAGGGCGCGATGGCGGTGATCTGGGCCCGGACATCGGTGATGCCCGTCTGGAAGATGTAGCGGTTGAAATTGCCGGCGGCGACTTCAGTCGTCTCGCTCACCACGAAGGTCGGCATCTTCAGTTCGCCAGCGCGCGGCGCCGTGGCCGCCACCACATGGCTGAACAATGGCCCGAACACGAAATCGACCTTGTGCTGGGTGGCGAATTTCTCGATCACCTCCGAGCCGCGCTTGGGATCGGTGGCATCGTCCTCGATGATCATCTCGATCGGCCGTCCGGCAATGCCGCCGGCGGCGTTGATGGCGCCGACCGCGGCCTCGCTCACCTTCTTGTACCAGTGGCCATAGCTGGCGCCGATGCCGGTCAGATGAGCCTGCAGGCCGATCCTGAGCGGCGCCGCGTCAGCCAGCGCCGGCGGAATGAGCCCTGCCGCTGCCGATGCCCCCGCCGCCTGCAACAGGCCGCGGCGCGTGATCAGCGCCGGCGCCTTGCCGTTCAGAAAAAACTTCCCCATGACGATCCTCCATGTTTGCCGAAGCGTGGCCTTTTGGCCTCTTGTCCCGCCTGCAGTATGCGGAGGAAGATTCTGGCAAGTCAAGGGAAGGGAGACCAAGGGTATGAACGGTTCACCCCGGAGGAGGGTTGCGGCCGGCGCGGCCATGACGGCGGCATACGGCGCGTGGGCAGCGCCAGCCCTGGCCCATACCAGCGAGCGCGGCAATGTCATGCTGATGCCGACCGGACTCTTCATCACCGGCGGCGCCCTGGTCGTGCTGGCCTCGGCGGCACTGGCCGCAGCGATGCCCCTGATGCAAGGGCGTGGGCGGAAACCGCCGCGCCTTGACCTCGGGCCCATCGCTGGCCTGGTGACCGTCGTTCCCAGCCTGGCGAGCCTGGCGCTGGTCCTCGTGCTGGTGGCCGCGGGCTTTGCCGGGCCGACCGATCCGACCGCCAACCCCTTGCCCGGCGTGGTCTGGAAGCTGTGGTGGACGGGACTGACGATCGTCGTCCTGTTCACCGGAAACTTGTGGGCCGCCGTCAATCCCTGGACCGGCCTCTTGCGCCTCATGGGCCGGCTCGGCCTCCGCCGTCCGCCTCTCGCCTGGCCTGCCTGGCTCGGCCTGTGGCCGGCGGTGCTGTTGTTCTTCGGCTTTGTCTGGCTGGAACTGATCTATGAGACGCCACAGGACCCACAGCGCCTGGCCATTGTGGTCAGCACCTATCTGGCCGTGAGTTTCGTCGGTGGGGCGCTGTTCGGATCGGCCTGGTTCCGTTCGGCGGAATGCTTCTCGGTCTATTTCCGCATGGTGTCACGATTGAGCCCCGTGCAGTGGCGGGAGGAAAAGGGGCGGCTGATCCTCGAGCTCGGGCTACCCGGCTTCGCCCTGCTCCGCGAAGGCGACGGCATGCCAGGCACCCGCGCATTCATCCTGCTGGCGCTGGCCAGCGTGTCCTTTGACGGGCTGCTCCACACCTTCTTCTGGGTGGTGCGGCTGGGCCTGAACCCGCTCGAATATCCGGGCCGCTCCGTGGTGGTGGTTCCCAATACGCTTGGTCTTGCCGGCACGGCCCTGGCGCTTGGTCTGGTCTACGCGCTGGCGGTCTGGTGCGGGTCCTGGATGGCCGGCGGCCGGCGCATTCCGGGCCTCGTCTGGTCGCTGGTGCCGATCGCCTTCGCCTATCACCTCGCCCATAACCTGCCGGATTTTCCGGTGACCGTGCCGACGGCGCTCAAGGCCCTGAGCGATCCCTTCGGCCTTGGAGCCGATCTTCTGGGAACCTCCGGCCTCAACCCGCCGGCCTCGGTGATGATGGACTACCATGTGGCCACGACCGTCTATCAGATCCAGGTGGCGATCATCGTCGCGGGTCATGTGATGGCGGTGATCGCGGCCCATGTCATGGCGCTCCGGACGCTGCCGTCCGCGATGATGGCAACGGTCAGCCAGGTGCCGCTCAATGCCGCCATGGTGCTCTACACCATGTTCGGCCTGTGGCTCCTGTCGACGCCGATCATTGGCTAGGTCAGTAAAAAAGAAACCGGCGGGTGACGAGCCCGCCGGTTCAGGATCGTTACAGGCCTGCCCAGGCTAGCCCGGCAGGACGAAGAACCAGTTAGCCCAGAGCACCACGATCGCCCCGGCAATCAGCGTGATATAGGGCCACATGCCGGCCTTGCGTTCGCCCATGTCGCCTTCCGTCAGGCCGAGGTCATCGAGCGCGCCCTTGGGGAAGCGCCCGCCATCCTGGATGTAATGGCGGTAATAGAACACCGGGATGATGAGCGCGGCGAAGATGATGCCGACCCACAGTGCCGAGGAATAGCCCCAGACCTTGGCGCCGGCGCCCAGGAACAGGGCGTTGACGAAGGCCAGGATGGTGTTGAAGCCGATCAGCCAGGTCGGCGCCCGCCACGGACGCTTGATGTGGCCCGAATCGACCCGGTGGATCCAGCCGGCGTTCAGGTTGAGGAAGTTGAAGATCAGGTAGCCCACGTTGGAAATGGCGAGCACGTAGAAGTAGCCCGTCGCATCCGAGGCGAGCGCCAGCAGGAACAGGTTGAAGATGAGGTCGGTCCACATGGCCCGGGTTGGCGCGCCATGGGAATTCACATGGGTCAGGTAGCGCGGCAGCCAGCCGTCCTTCGAACCCTGGTAGAGCGTGCGCGACGATCCTGCCATGGCCGTCATGATGGCGAGGAACAGGGCGAGGATCATCAGGATCAGGAAGATCTGGGTGATGACCTTGCCGCCGCCCACCATGTTGCCCAGCACCTCGCCGACGCCGGTGCCGTCCACCACCGCCGGGTTGCCCATGCCCTCCAGACCCAGGACGCCCTGGAAGGAGAACGGCACCAGGAAGTAGAAGACGATGCAGAGTATGCCCGATGCCAGGATGGCCTTGAGCGTATCCGTGGCCGGGTTCTTCAGCTCGCTGGTGTAACAGACAGCCGTCTCGAAGGCATAGGCCGACCACGCCGCGATATAGAGGCCGCCGAGGAACAGGGTCCAGCCGCCGATCGACCAGTCACCCCAGCTGGTGGAAGTTTCGCCGGGCGGCATGAGGCCGGTGACGTTGGCGCTGTCGATGGCCCCTGTCAGGATCGGCACCAGGCCGACAAGCAACAGCGGCACCAGCACGATGATGCCGAGCCACTTCTGGGCATTGGCCGTCGAAGCGATGCCGCGATGCTGGATCCAGAAGATGATCAGCATCAGCACAGCACCGATGACGAAGGTGGAATTGAAGTGCAGCGTGCCGAGGCCCGGCACCGGAATGCCCAGAAGCTCCCAGTTGCGGATCGGTGGCGTCAAGGCATTGACCGCGTCACTGGTGGCAACTGCGGTGATGGCATCGGCCGGCG
Organism: Alphaproteobacteria bacterium; assembly: GCA_020441605.1. Next base: position 341 of record JAGRLX010000357.1, on the reverse strand, counting down.
CGGTGCCGGCGTTGGCGGCGATGTAGTCGATCACCGCCTGGGTGGATTCGGTGTAATTCGCCGCATTGGCAGCGACCCAGTCGATGACGGCCTGCGAGTCCGCCGCCGGGATCGGGAACAGGGCATTGAGGATGTAGCCCGCTGCGATGGCGCAGCCCAGCGACAGCACCGGCGTCCACGCGACCCAGTTGCACCACACAGACAAGGGCGCGATGAATTTCGAGTAGCGCAGCCAGGCCGTGGCGCCATAAACCGAGGCGCCGCCCGACTTGTTGCCGAACATGCCGGCGATTTCGGCATAGGTGAAGGACTGCGAGAAGCCCATGATCATCGAAATGATC